>NZ_JBGOOM010000027.1:0-67575 GCF_041439575.1 Vibrio sp. 5S239
CTGCGACCCCATCATTATGAGTGATGTGCTCTAACCAACTGAGCTAAGTAGCCATTCCAATTTTTTGTTCATTTTGATACGTTACCGCTTCGCTGTGAACGGGGCGCATTATGCGGAGTTGAGTGAAACCCGTCAACTTTTTTTTTGAATAAATCACGAATAAACATCTGTTCGGTTTCTTTTTAGTCAAAGAGGCGTATTTGTCGGCAAAAAACAGGTCAAAAAGCCGATATATATAGGAAGTTAGGTTTCAGATACAGGGCTATTTAGCCAGAGGGAAAACAAAAAAGGCCAGTGAACTCACTGGCCTTTATCTGATGTAAAATCAGTAATTATACGTTGAAACGGAAGTGAACAACGTCACCATCTTTAACTATGTATTCTTTGCCTTCAAGACGCCATTTACCTGCATCTTTTGCACCGCTCTCACCGTTAAATTCGATAAAGTGATCAAAACCAACAACTTCAGCTCTGATGAAGCCTTTTTCGAAGTCAGTGTGGATTTTACCAGCAGCCTGTGGCGCCGTTGCGCCAATAGGAATTGTCCAAGCTCGAACTTCTTTTACACCAGCAGTAAAGTAAGTTTGAAGAGTTAGTAGTTCGTAACCAGAGCGGATAACTCGGTTAAGGCCTGGTTCTTCGATTCCCATGTCTGCCAGGAATTCTTCGCGATCTTCGTCGTCAAGTTCAGAAAGTTCAGATTCGATAGCCGCACAAACAGCAACAACTACGTTGTTTTCGTTTTCTGCGTATTCACGAACCGCGTCTAGGTAAGGATTGTTTTCGAAACCATCTTCCGCAACGTTTGCGATGTACATAGTTGGCTTAAGCGTTAGGAAGTTTAGGTAGCCGATAGCCGCCGCTTCTTCTTTCCCTAGTTCAACTGTACGTGCCATTCCACCTTCAGTAAGAACTGGTAGTAGTTTTTCTAGTACAGTGATCTCGAATTTAGCGTCCTTGTCACCGCCTTTTGCTTTCTTAGCGTTACGTTGAATTGCACGCTCACAGCTGTCTAAGTCAGCCAGCGCAAGTTCAAGGTTGATCACTTCGATATCTTCGATAGGAGATACTTTGCCAGAAACGTGAACGATGTTTTCGTTTTCAAAGCAGCGAACAACGTGACCGATAGCGTCAGTTTCGCGGATGTTTGCAAGGAATTTGTTACCAAGGCCTTCACCTTTAGACGCGCCAGCAACTAAGCCAGCGATATCTACGAATTCCATTGTTGTTGGAAGGATCTTCTGTGGATTAACAATCTTTGCTAATGCATCTAAGCGCAGATCTGGGACCGGAACGATACCTGTGTTTGGTTCGATCGTACAAAATGGAAAGTTTGCTGCTTCGATGCCTGCTTTAGTCAGTGCGTTAAACAGAGTTGACTTACCAACGTTTGGTAGACCAACGATGCCACATTTAAAACCCATGATATAAACCTTATTCTGCTTTGAACGTATGTAAGCGATTTTGTGCTTTTGGTAGGCCATCTTTTAATAAGATGTCTAGGCTGCGAACCGATTCGTCAACGACGGCCTCGATACACTCTTGCTCTTTTTGTGGAGCTTTGCCTAATACATAACCTGCAACTTTATCTTTGTGTCCTGGATGGCCAATGCCTAATCTAAGACGATAGAATTCTTTATTGTTACCCTGTTTGCTGATGATGTCTTTCAGACCGTTGTGTCCGCCGTGACCACCACCTTTTTTAAACTTTCCAATGCCAGGAGGGAGATCTAACTCATCATGAGCCACCATGATCTCTTCTGGTTTAATTTGGTAGAACTTTGCCAGAGCCGCAACTGCTTTGCCTGATAAGTTCATAAAAGTCGTTGGGATCAGCAAACGAAGATCTTCACCATGAACCATGATACGACCCGTAAGGCCAAAGAACTTTGATTCGTTCTTTAGTGTCACGTTGTGTACTCGTGCTAATTCTTCAACTACCCAAGCACCCGCATTGTGGCGAGTTTTGGCGTATTCTGGACCTGGATTAGCCAGTCCAACGAGAAGTTTTATTTGTTGGCTCAAGGTATGGATCTCTCTTGGGATTTCAAAAAGCGCCGTATGATATCACAGTTTATGAAAAAGGTGCGAGCTAGCTGACAGCAACACGATTATTCCTGATTGTGATAAATAGTCGTGCGATATAACTCAGACATAAAAAAAGCACTTCATTTAATGAAGTGCTTAATGTCTTTCTCTAACGTGTTTCTAAACCAAAGCTATTGTAAAAAACTATGAGGCTCTAATTAGTTGAACATCGCTGAGATTGATTCTTCGTTGCTGATGCGGCGAATTGCTTCAGCAAGCATGCGAGAAAGGCTTAGCTCAGTAACTTTGCCTGTCGCTGCCATTTCTGGAGAAAGCTTAATTGAATCAGTAACAATAACTTGGTCTAGTACTGAGTTGCGGATGTTTTCTGCAGCAGTACCAGAGAATACCGCGTGAGTTGCGTAAGCGAATACACGCTTAGCACCGCGCTCTTTAAGCGCTTCAGCGGCTTTACATAAAGTACCACCAGTATCGATCATGTCATCAACGATCACACAGTCGCGACCTTCAACATCACCGATTAGGTTCATTACTTCAGAAACGTTAGCGCGTGGGCGACGCTTATCAACGATAGCGATGTCAACATCACCTAGCGCTTTAGCTGTAGCACGAGCACGCACAACACCACCAAGGTCTGGAGAAACCACAACTGGGTTTTCTAGGCCACGGTTCGCCATGTCTTCTAAAAGAACTGGAGTGCCGAAGATGTTATCAACTGGTACATCGAAGAAGCCTTGAATTTGCTCTGCGTGTAGGTCAATAGTAAGAACGCGGTCAACGCCAACGTTAGAAAGGAAATCTGCAACAACTTTTGCAGTAATAGGTACACGAGCAGAACGTACACGACGATCTTGACGAGCATAACCGAAGTAAGGGATTACAGCAGTAATACGGCCAGCAGAAGCACGGCGCATTGCGTCAATCATTACCACCAACTCCATAAGGTTGTCATTGGTTGGTGCACAAGTTGATTGAATCAGGAATACATCGCTACCACGAACGTTTTCATTGATTTGTACAGCGACTTCGCCATCAGAAAAACGGTCTACAGTAGCATCTCCAAGAGAGATGTATAGACGATCAGCAATACGTTGGGCTAGTTCAGGTGTTGCGTTACCAGCAAATAGCTTCATATCAGGCACGGTGGAAACCTCGGGTTGCGTCCAGTTTTAAATAGATTGTGGGTGGGCTGATTGATACTCAGCCAAAGTCTCTCTTAAAGGCGAAATGTTTCGTCCTTTCGCCACGAAAGCGGAAACCATGTCAGGCAGTTTTTCTAGTACCAACTCGGCTTCTTTTTTGCTGTTAAATTCAGCAAAAACACACGAGCCAGTACCAGTCAGTCTCGACGGCGCGTATTGTAGCAGCCATGAAAGTTGCTTATCAACCTCTGGGTACAGCATTCGCACAATTTTTTCGCAATCGTTTACGTATTCTTGCTCTAGAAGCGTTGATAGCGCTCGCTTTGGGGTATTTCGAGTTAATTCTGAATGTGTGAATATGTCTACAGTAGCTATGCTCACTTGAGGCTTAGCAACGAGGTACCATTTTTCATCCGGGTGAGCGAGTTGCAGTTGTTCTCCAACTCCTTCAGCAAAGGCTGCGTGGCCTCTAACGAACACAGGAACGTCAGCACCCAGCTTCAATCCGATCTCTGCAAGCTCATCATCAGACAGATTTAGCTGCCATAGATAATTAAGCGCGACCAACACGGTTGCGGCATTTGAAGAGCCTCCACCAATGCCCCCTCCCATAGGAAGCACCTTCTTTAGCACAATATCGGCACCGAAAGAGGTCGATGTATATTGTTGAAGGGCGGTAGCCGCTTTCCAAATCAGGTTGTCTTCGGTCGCAACGTCTGGGATGTCTGGTGTGATGGTAATCGAGCTCGTGTTCTCATTGGCGGTAACCGTCAGTTCATCGCCAAAATCGACGAATTGAAACAAGGTTTGAAGTTCGTGATAGCCATTGTCACGTCGACCAGTGATATAAAGAAATAAATTCAATTTAGCCGGAGAAGGCCAGTGCGTTGGCGTTGTTATCATTTTTTCAGTGTCCACTTCGAAACTACAATGTTGATTTTGTTACCGTCTTGCTTGAACGATAATCGGGTAGGGAGGGGGATGGTCTCTACATTTGCGTTGTCTTCATCCGACAATTGTTTACTCGGCATTTCTGTATTTCGGTAATGATCAAAATTTAACGTCCATAGCTGGTTGCTGACTTGTTTCGACAGAGACTCAAGTGTGTTTGTGCTATTGAGTTGGTAGCTATCGGCTTGATCTGGAATGCCAAGGAGCCATTGGGGCAGGTGATCTATCGGTATCTGCAAACCTGTCAGTTGCTCAACTAATACAGACGCACTTGCGTGAGTAAATACTTGGTCGTTATAGGTCACGACTTTAGCCCCCGACGGATCTATGGTCAGGTTCAATACGGTTTGACCTAGGAAGGTTGTGAGTCTTAATTGACTTTGATTTTGTGAATGTTTCCAAATGAAGTTTAAGCTTTGGCGCTGCTCTGGAGATATGTAGGCGAGCTTGCCCGAGGCTTGGTAGCTTTTTATCTGTAGAAGTCGGTTTTGGTGGGTTTGCCATTCAACGCTGGTCGGCTGTTCGGGTATAGACGAGCAACCCACCATAATTATGGTCATAAAAAGAAGAGACGTGATTTTACGAAGCTTGCTCATATTTGCTCACAACTTGTTCAAATTTATCTAAAAAACGCTTCAACTATAGCATTGAATTCACGAACTCAGGAAAACAAATCCCGCTTGCTCTTTAAATAGAGCCATGCATCAAGTAAAATTCGCCCCTTGTTTCCATTCCCTGATCGAGAACTTCTGATACATGTCTTTGCTTGCCGTAGGTATCAATCACAACACTGCGTCGGTTGAATTGCGCGAAAAAGTCGCTTTTGGTCCAGATAAATTATCTGAGGCACTTAAGCAACTCAACGCAAATGCACACGTAAATGGAAGTGTCATACTTTCTACCTGTAATCGAACTGAAGTGTATTGTGACGTTAAAGGCGTGGCAAAAAACAAGTTGATCGATTGGTTATCAGTGTTCCATCAAGTGAGCCCTGAAGAGTTAAAGCCAAGCCTGTATATCCATGAAGAGCAAGCTGCAATAAAACATTTAATGCGTGTGGCCTGTGGTTTGGACTCTTTGGTGTTAGGTGAACCGCAGATCTTAGGTCAGGTGAAACAAGCTTATACAGATTCAAGAGAGAACCAATCTGTTGATGCTTCAATGGAAAAGCTATTCCAGAAATCCTTCTCTGTTGCGAAACGAGTTCGAACGGAAACTGAAATTGGCGGTAGTGCAGTTTCAGTTGCTTACGCCGCCTGTACGTTAGCCAAACAGATTTTTGAATCAATTGCCGCATCAACGGTGTTATTGGTCGGTGCAGGGGAAACTATTGAACTGGTGGCGAAGCACCTGTCGGCGAATGGTTGTACCAAGATGATTGTGGCTAACCGAACTCGTGAGCGTGCTTTAGGTCTTGCAAAAGAGTTTGGCGCTGAAGTGATTAGCCTCAATGAGATTCCAGACCATCTGCATCGAGCGGATATTGTGATTAGCTCAACAGCAAGCCCATTGCCTATTATAGGTAAGGGAATGGTTGAAACTGCTTTGAAAACAAGAAAGCACCAACCAATGTTGTTGGTTGATATCGCCGTGCCTCGCGACGTTGAATCTCAGGTAGGCGAACTGAATGATGCGTATCTATATTCAGTGGATGATCTGCAGTCGATTGTTGATGGTAATATTGAGCAACGTAAAGTTGAAGCGATTCAAGCTGAAGCGATTGTCAGCGAAGAAAGTGCTGCATTTATGAGTTGGATGCGTTCATTGCAAGCAGTAGACAGTATTCGAGATTACCGTAAATCGGCCAACGAAATACGAGAAGAATTATTAAGTAAGAGTTTGCAATCACTTGCTGCTGGCGGTGACCCCGAGAAAGTTTTACTTGAGCTCAGTAATAAGCTCACAAACAAATTGATCCATGCTCCAACGCGAGCACTCCAAAGTGCAGCAGAGCAAGGAGAACCTGCAAAATTAACGGTCATTAGACAGAGTTTGGGCCTAGAAAACCCTCAATAATATTAGACCCCCAATAAGATAAGACATTATGAAAGCCTCGATTCTAGTAAAGCTTGAAACACTTGTTGAACGCTATGAAGAAGTTCAACATCTACTTGGTGATCCAGATGTAATCGGGAATCAAGACAAATTCCGTGCACTTTCAAGAGAGTATTCTCAACTTGAAGAAGTGACGGCTTGTTTCCAGTCATACCAGCAAGCTCAAGAAGATTTAGAAGCTGCTGAAGAGATGGCAAATGAAGATGACGCAGAAATGCGCGAAATGGCGCAAGAAGAAATCAAAGAGGCGAAAGCGAACATTGAACGTCTGACTGATGAGCTGCAAATTCTTCTTATTCCAAAAGACCCAAATGATGAGCGTAACTGTTTCCTAGAAATCCGCGCAGGTGCGGGGGGGGATGAAGCGGGTATCTTTGCGGGTAACCTTTTCCGTATGTACTCTAAATTTGCCGAGAAAAAAGGTTGGCGTGTCGAGGTGATGAGCAGCAATGTTTCAGAGCAGGGCGGCTTTAAAGAAATGATCGCCAAAATAAGTGGCGACAGTGTTTACGGTACCATGAAATTTGAGTCGGGTGGTCACCGTGTGCAGCGTGTTCCTGAAACGGAATCACAAGGCCGTGTTCATACTTCTGCATGTACGGTCGCAGTGATGCCTGAGATCCCAGAAGCTGATCTTCCAGAAATCAAGGCTGGCGATCTTAAAATTGATACTTTCCGTGCTTCTGGCGCGGGTGGTCAACACGTTAACACCACGGATTCAGCAATCCGTATTACTCACTTACCAACCGGTACCGTAGTAGAGTGTCAAGATGAGCGATCTCAGCATAAGAACAAGGCGAAAGCGATGGCTGTGCTTGCGGCTCGTATTGTTCAGGCAGAAGAAGAGCGCCGCGCGGCAGCAGTTTCAGACACACGTCGTAACCTGCTAGGTTCTGGTGACCGTAGTGATCGTATTCGTACGTACAACTACCCACAAGGTCGTGTTTCTGATCACCGCATCAATTTGACAATTTACCGTCTGAACGAAGTGCTTGAAGGCGATATGCAAAGCTTGCTTGATCCTGTTCTTCAAGAGCACCAAGCCGACCAACTTGCTGCACTTTCAGAGCACAACTAATCTGTATGCAGTCAGCATATACGGTTGAAAGCGCTTTAAAATCAGCAATCGTACAGCTTCAAAAGGGTGATAACACATCGTCCTCTATTGATGCTGCGGTACTGCTTTGTCACGTCTTAGACAAACCAAGGTCATACTTGCTTACTTGGCCGGAGAAGCTTCTTACCTCAGAACAAGAGTCCGAATTCAATGCACTTTTAAGGCGACGTTTAACCGGTGAGCCTGTGGCTTATATTGTTGGTGAACGTGAGTTCTGGTCATTGCCATTAAAAGTTTCTCCTTCTACCTTAATCCCACGCCCAGATACTGAGCGTTTGGTTGAAGTCGTTTTGGATAAAGCCTCTGGCAAACAAGGGGCGATTCTGGATCTAGGAACTGGCACTGGTGCAATTGCATTGGCGTTAGCGTCTGAAATGCCAAATAGACCAGTGACGGGTATTGATCTGCGTCCTGAAGCTCAAGAGCTTGCGACAGAAAATGCGAAGCGCTTAAAAATCACCAACGCTACGTTTTTACATGGCAGTTGGTTTGAGCCTTTAAGTGAATTAGCTTCTGATGGCAACGATACCAAGTTCTCTTTAATTGTCTCTAACCCGCCTTATATTGAGAAAGATGACCCTCATTTATCTCAAGGAGATGTACGTTTTGAGCCAATTACTGCGTTAGTCGCTGAAGAGAAAGGGCTCGCGGATATTCGATACATCTCTGAAAACGCACGCCGCTTTTTAGAAAACGAAGGCTGGCTAGCGTTTGAACATGGTTACGACCAAGGCTTGGCGGTACGTGAGATTATGCAGGCGCTCGGTTATCTCGATGTTGCCACAGAGAAAGATTACGGTGGTAATGACCGAGTGACATTAGGTCGTTACTGTTCATAGATAGTGACTGTCCATCGGCTGCGGTTAATCATCTTGTGAGCAATAGATGATGAAGTTGCTAAATTTATACCTTTAACTCGACAATACATTTCACTCGGTGATGCATTTAACGCAGAAATACAGAGCATTAACGGGTATTGTGTGGCTCGTGTTAACGAAAGCACATATAAAAATATAAAGGAATACCATGTACGAAGGTTTAAAACATTTTCACCTATTAACAATTGCGATAAGCGCACTGCTGCTTTCGATTCGTTTCGCTCTTATGATGGCTAACTCTCCAAAGCTTAAGCATCCTTTCTTGCAGCGTTTTCCTCATATCAACGACTCGTTACTGCTGTTATCGGGTATTGGCTTGATTTTTATTACGGGTTTTATTCCATTTACGCCTGCAGCACCATGGTTAACCGAAAAACTCACCTGTGTTATGGCTTACATCGCATTAGGCTTCTTTGCACTTAAGTTGGGTAAGAACAAGCTATTGAGAGTGTTCTCGTTTTTTGGCGCTCTTGGCTGGTTAGCAATGGCAGGCAAAATCGCAATGACGAAGACACCAACATTTTTCGGTTAATTATCTCCTTATTTTCGGTTAACTACCTATGTACGAATTTTTTGATGAAGACTTTGACCAGCTAGAGTTAGCTGAAGGTGCATTGATCTTAAATAAAGCGATTAACCCAGAAACTCAAGACAGTTGGGCTGAGCAAGAGCTTTCAAGATTACTAAAAGATGCTGAATTCGCGTTGGTGAATGAAACCGATGAGCAGCAGAAGTTTGAGTCCTTTATTCGACTATTCTTTTTTGAATGGGGCTTTGCTGGCGATAAAGAGGCGTATTTCTCTTCGGAGAACGCATTTATAGACAAAGTACTTGAGAGAAAGAAGGGGATTCCAGTGAGTCTTGGCGCGATCTTCCTTTTTCTAGGTCGCAAGCTAGGCTTCCCTGTAGAGGGGATTTCTTTTCCAACTCAGTTCTTGCTTAAAGTGAGTTGGTATGGCCAAGCTGCTCTCTATATCAATCCTTACAACGGCGAATATGTTGGTGTAAAAACCTTACGAGCCTGGTTGATTGGCCATGATGGGCCACTCGCTAAGTTGAAAGCAGAGCATTTAGAGGTCGCTGATCACCCAACGATTATCGGTAAATGGCTAGCGTTGCTTAAGAGTGCATTACTGCGAGAGGAGCGTTATACGCTGGCATTGAAATGTACAGATCTTGCTTTGACGTTTGTTCCGGATGACCCGTATGAAATCCGTGATCGCGGGTTTATTTATCAGCAGTTAGACTGTCATCAAGTGGCCGCAACAGATTATCAATATTTTATCGACCAATGCCCAGATGACCCTGCATCTGAATTACTGAAATCTCAAGTGAATGTCATGAACGAAAAGACCGTGGTTGTTCACTAATTAATAATTATTTAGAGAGAATATGATGGAACAGAAAACAGTCCATATTGGCGATATGCCAATTGCTAATGATAAGCCATTTACGCTATTTGCAGGCATGAATGTTCTTGAGTCTCGTGATCTCGCTATGCAGATTTGTGAGCACTACGTAAAAGTAACAGAGAAGCTGGGCATCCCTTATGTATTTAAGGCGTCTTTTGATAAAGCGAACCGCAGCTCAGTGCATTCATACCGTGGTCCAGGTATGGAAGAAGGTCTTAAAATCTTCCAAGAACTGAAAGATACCTTTGGCGTGAAGATCATTACTGATATCCACACCGAAGCACAGGCTCAGCCAGTCGCTGATGTGGTTGATGTAATCCAGCTTCCTGCATTCCTAGCTCGTCAAACTGACCTTGTTGAAGCGATGGCGAAAACAGGTTCTGTGATTAACGTGAAGAAACCTCAGTTCATGAGCCCAGATCAAGTGGGTAATATCGTTGATAAGTTTGCTGAGTGCGGTAACGACAACATCATTCTTTGCGAACGTGGTTCTTGCATGGGATATGACAACTTAGTTGTTGATATGCTTGGCTTCGGTGTAATGAAGAAGTCTTCGAACGGTAGCCCAATCATCTTTGACGTGACTCACGCGCTTCAAATGCGTGACCCATCAGGTGCTGCATCTGGCGGTCGTCGCGAGCAAACGGTTGAGCTTGCGAAAGCGGGTCTTGCTACAGGTATTGCAGGTCTGTTTATTGAAGCGCACCCGAACCCAGATCAAGCTCGTTGTGACGGTCCGTCAGCGCTACCTCTAGATAAACTAGAGCCGTTCTTGAAGCAGATGAAAGCGCTTGATGATCTTATCAAAGGATTCGACCACATTGACATTAAATAACTCAGCATAGTTATTTAACATTAAGATAAACAGCAAACGCCCAGTTCTTTGAACTGGGCGTTTTTTATCAGCTAGGGTAACCCGTTATTTACTACGATTGGTATTAACAATGTAGGTGATTACTTGTTGTATTATTCTATTAGTGTAAGGCTTATTCTATTTATAGTAAATTGCTGATATTTATCACACTTTTTAAGTAAACGATTGCCTGTGATGCAGGGGAAGTTTGAGTGTAATCTCATAATTTTGTTACACTTAACTATTAATCTATGCGTGACCAATTCGACATAAATATGAAATCGTCGTGTTACATCGAGAATGTTAATTTAAGATTAGTTATGTTGAAGTCTTATTGTACGAACTCCAGGAAAGGGGTCGCAATAGATTATAAAAAGCAGTGGATTCCCCTAAAAAGTTCAAAGGTATGACAATGAAGCAACGCCTTATTCTAAAGACAGCACTAAGTGCTGCAATCTTAGCTACTCTAGCTGGGTGTTCGTCTCAATCTACTCTAGATTGGAACCAAGATGAAACTTACAAGCTAACGATTCTTCACACTAACGACAATCATGGTCGCTTCTGGCAGAACAAATACGGCGAATACGGCATGTCTGCGCGTAAAACGCTGGTTGATCAACTTCGTGCTGAAGTTGAAGCCGAAGGTGGTAGCGTGTTGCTTCTTTCTGGCGGTGACATTAATACTGGTGTACCAGAGTCCGATCTTCAAGATGCAGAACCTGATTTCAAAGGCATGAACAAGATTGGTTACGATGCAATGGCATTGGGTAACCACGAGTTCGATAATTCACTAGACGTACTACAAAAGCAGATCGACTGGGCTAACTTTCCAATGCTTTCTGCAAACATCTACGATAAAGCGACTGGTGAACGTAAGTTTCAAGCTTACGAGATGTTTGAAAAGCAAGGCATTAAGATTGCAGTTATCGGCCTAACAACTGAAGACACAGCGAAAATTGGGAATCCAGAGTTTATCGCTGGTATCGACTTCCGTGACCCTAAAGAAGAAGCGAAAAAGTTAATCGCTGAATTGAAAGAAACAGAAAGTCCGGATCTGATTTTTGCTGTCACTCATATGGGTCACTACGAAAATGGCCAACGTGGTGTTAACGCACCTGGGGACGTAGCATTGGCTCGTTACCTCAATGAAGGTGATCTCGACATGATCGTAGGTGGTCATTCTCAAGAGCCTGTTTGTATGGAAGGCCCTAACGTTGCGAAGAAAAACTTCACACCGGGTGATGAGTGTAGACCCGACGTACAAAACGGTACTTACATCGTTCAAGCTCACGAGTGGGGTAAGTACGTTGGTCGTGCTGATTACGAATTCCGTAATGGTGAGCTAGAAATGGTGAGCTACGATCTGGTTCCTGTTAACCTTAAGAAGAAAGTTAAGATTGATGGTAAGAAGCAACGAGTTCTTATTCAAGATGAAATCGCCCAAGATCCAGAGCTCCTTGAATTCCTACGTCCTTTCCAAGAGGAAGGTCAAGCTCAGCTAGAAGTTAAGATCGCCGAGACAAATGGCAAGCTTGAAGGTGATCGTAACGTCGTTCGTTTCCAACAGACTAACTTAGGTCGTTTGATTGCTACTTCACACATGGAGCGTGCAAAAGCAGACTTCGCTGTGATGAACTCTGGTGGTGTGCGTGATTCAATTGAAGCGGGCGATGTAACTTACAAAGACGTGCTAAAAGTACAACCATTTGCAAACATTCTGACTTACACAGATATGACGGGTAAAGAAGTACTTGATTACCTAAACGTAGTGGCGACTAAACCAATCGATTCTGGTGCTTACGCTCAGTTTGCTGGTATCTCTATGACAGTAGAAAATGGTGCAGTATCGAATGTATTCATCGGTGGTAAACAGCTTCGCTTGGACGAGACATATCGTTTCACAATACCAAGCTTTAATGCTGCTGGTGGTGATGGCTATCCTAAATTGTCTGACCACCCAGGTTACGTAAACACTGGTTTTGTTGATGCTGAAGTACTGAAAGAGTACCTAGAAGCAAATAGCCCGGTCGACGTGAACAAGTATGCACCTTCTGGTCAAATGGTTTACAAGTAATTGACCCCAATAAATTTAGTCATTAGATGCTGAATTAGATTGACTCCAGCACCATGATAAATTTAACTAAAGCGACGCCTCGGCGTCGCTTTTTGTTTATCTATCGTTTGGATTTGTTATGACCCCTGCAATCAATCTCGCCAAGAAAAAGAAAATCGCTCATAGCGTGCATCAATATCACCACGATACGAATAACACGAATTATGGATTAGAGGCTGTCGAAGCGCTTGGTCAAGATCCCAAACGTGTATTTAAAACGCTTTTGTTCTGTTTGAATGGCGTCGCTAAAGATTTAGCTGTTGCCGTTATTCCCGTTGATCAGAAGCTAAACCTGAAGCTTGCGGCAAAAGCGGCAAAAGGCAAAAAAGCAGAGATGGCGAATCCTGATATTGCTCAGAAAACCACGGGTTATGTGGTGGGCGGGATCAGCCCTCTTGGTCAGAAAAAAGCCTTGCCTACCTTTGTTCATTCCAGCGCTACCGATTTTGAAACGATATGCGTGAGTGCAGGGAAGCGCGGGCTAGAAATTGAGCTCGACCCGAAAGACTTAGCGCTACTGACTCGCGGTCAGTTTGCTGATCTATGTTTATAGATTGTCGTCGTCATGATGATAAAACTATCGAATTACATACAAGAACGCCCGCTAGACTAATCTAGCGGGCGTTTTTATATCGAGTGTCTCGTCTTACTGATTCTGACTACTTCTTCAGGCCTAATGTACCACCAACGCGTTTTGCTGCTGGTTTATTTGGTCTGTTTGAATCTTGACTACGGTTTGCTGGCTTACCGCTTCTACGATCGTTATTGTCGCGGTCTGTGCGATTGCGATCCGAGCTGTTTCGATCTGAATTTGAACGCTCTGAACGAGAGTTCGATTTCCAGTTCTCGGTGTTGCCGCCGCTTTCACTATTCGACGAATTACGACCACGCTTTGAGTTTGGCGCATGGCGGAATTCATCCGCGTTATTACCACGGTAAGTGCGAGTACGGTTCTCGTTTTGATTACGGCGCGCTGTTGAAGTTTGGTTTTCTTCACGGCTATCAAAAAGTTTTGCGTCTGTCGCTTTGCGAATGCGTTGACCTTTCGCGTTCATTTTTGATGCATCTTCAGTACTTACAGAGCCTTCACACATCGCTAAAATTTCAGTGATCTCTTCGTCGCTCAGGTAGCGCCATTTCCCGTTAGGAATGCCGTCTAATGAGATGTTCATAATACGAACACGGCGCAGCTTAAATACCTCGTAACCCAATGCTTCACACATACGGCGAATCTGACGGTTAAGGCCTTGCGTTAGTGTGATTCGGAACGAAAATTTGGTTTCTTTCTCGACCTTACATGGCAAGGTAACAGTATCGAGAATATGAACGCCAGCGCCCATTTGCTTCAAGAACTCAGTCGAAATCGGCTTATCTACACGCACCACGTATTCTTTCTCGTGGTTGTTACCTGCACGTAGGATTTTGTTTACGATGTCGCCATCGTTGGTCAAGAAGATAAGACCATCAGAAGGCTTATCTAGACGACCAATAGGGAAAATACGTTTGTGGTGGCCGATAAAGTCGACGATGTTGCCAGGAATATCACGTTCAGTAGTACAGGTAATGCCTGTTGGTTTATTAAGAGCAATGTAGATCGGCTTCTCTTTTGAGCGAACAGGTTTATTGTCGATCTCAACATCATCACCGGGCAAGACTTTGGTACCCATTTCAGGGATCTTACCGTTAATAGTAACTCGGCCTGCATCAATGAGTTTGTCGGCTTCGCGGCGTGAACAAAAACCAGTTTCACTGATGTATTTATTAAGGCGTTTAGCTTGGGATTCTTGTGACATGATATTCTCTTAGCGTTTCACAACGGAAATATAGATAAACAAAAAGCAACTACAGGATAGTTGCTTTTACGTTTGAATTCGTTAATTGACGACAATTTTAGCACCTAGAGTGTACTTCGGCACTAAATATCTATTGCGCACCAGGTTAGAGCATTAAAGAACGTGTAGCTGGTGTTCTCGACACAATATGATTAACTCGATCGTTTCTGATGTCGCTCTCTATTTTCGAGTTTCTTGTCATTACTTTTTCTCAGCATGACGTAAACGGCACCTGTGCCACCATGAAATTGCTGTGTTGAATGAACACACTGAACATCATTAATTTGCGAGAGCCAATTCGCCACATAGCTTTTCATCATGGCAGGTGGGTTAGAGCGCTCACCCTTACCGTGAACAATAATCACGGTGCGCACATCCATTCTTAGACATTGACGTAAAAATGAAAGCACTTCATTACGAGCATCTTTCAGTGTTTTCCTGTGCAGATCGAGCTTAGCTTGAATTGGATATTTACCTAAGCGCAGTTTCTTGAATACGCCTTCCTGCACGCCATCTTTTTTATAGGCGATAACATCATCTGGCTTTAACATCGGAGAATAGTCGAGCGAGAGATAATCTTTCTCGTCATCAGACAGCCACATAGCAGCTTCACGCTTGGCAAGATGAGATTCTGTGACTCGGTGTACTTTCTGGTGTTCGGCGGTGTCATTGTCGATACGTTTAACATCGCCCATCATTTCTTGGAATAGATCTAAGTCGTCATCATGAGACATAGCGGGTATCTCAAGTTGGATAAGGGTAGGGTCAGTATACCTAAGTTAGTATGGTGTTTAAAAATGAAAAAACCGGAGAAGACAAGAAGCCTACTCCGGTGCAAAGCGTTTTAACGTTTACCTATCAAGAATGATACTTAAAAGTAAATGAGTTAGGCTGAGCAATTCTAATGAGGAGATTTGTCAGTCATAACTTTGTAGATGAAGAAACCTCCATAGAACATCATGAGACCCAAAGCCCCGAAGATCACTATCATTGAAGATAGCCCCACCGCATTACCAAATAGGAGTTCTAGCCAAAAGTCCATGTGTATACCTCAAAGTTATATGACACGGGTTAGTGTATTAAGTGGCATTATTGATTCACTGATCTGGATCAATCCTGTTTCATAAGTTAAATATTTGTTGGTGAGTGTGTGTTTTTCGTCACGTTAGGCGTTAGGTTGTACGTCTTTTGTTCGAATGATTAAACTTTGTAAAAAAGAGTGAAAAAAGCCCTTGCGGATAAATTCAGAATCCGTATTATACGCTGCATCGACAGGCAATAAGCCCGTTAGATATCTCGGTGAATAGCGCAGCTTGGTAGCGCATCTGGTTTGGGACCAGAGGGTCGGGGGTTCGAATCCCTCTTCACCGACCACATTAAAGAAAGCCTGCTCATTGAGCAGGCTTTCGTCGTTTAAGGGGATTGAAAATAGGATTTGAACTTAAGTGGGGGTTCGCCTGATGTTCAAAATAAGCTCTTTGTTGATCACATTAAAGAAAGCCGTAGCCCCTTTTATAATAGATAGGGTTACGGCTTTTTTGCATTTTGAAATAGTTAAAGCGCTTATATGGTTTAGAGCATGAGGGGGGGGGCTGGGATGCCAGTCTTATCCTCATGGCGAGAAGGTAATGAGGGTGAACCTCGCTAGCTTTTCGCATTAACCTCAAATTGACACTGAGCTTGTTGGCTCTGTGATTGTTGAGTCACACTGAACCCCTTATCTTCTAATAACTGTAAAAGGTTACCGTCTCCAATCAGATGTAAAGTGCCAACGACCAGTACGTAGTGTCCCTTTGAGTTGAGCTTCCAATCATTGGCAGATAGTTTTTTTGCCCAATCAACGTTGCGATCAGTTAAAAATGCTTTCTCAAGTTCAGATGGCATTTCAGACAGTTTCGCAAAATCCTCGAGTTTGGTTATATCACCCGCTTTCCAGCCCTCAATAAGGCAACGAACCACACGGTCTGTTTGGTCAAACTCTTCAATGCTAGTCACTAGCCACTCTTTACCAGAATCTTTTTGTCCTGCAATGAGGTCTATTTGAAATTGTAGCGGCTCTAAGCTGATCACTGGAACGTCTTGTATTGTTGCTTTATAGGCGAGTGTTGCGTCTACACCGCCAGCCGAGCCGTAACCAAGGTTTTTTAACTGCTGCATTTGTATCGATAGAGAGGTTGCCCAAGGTGGGGAGCTCAGTAGTTGTTGTGTCGGCATACCCAAAGACTTGGAAATGCTCGTTAACAACTGTTTTTGTTCTTCGTTTAATACATCACCCGAGGTCACTGTGGTCGTGGGATACACCACACCCTCTGTCTTTCTTATATCTGTCTCGACAATTAATCCGTCGCTCTCTTTTAACGTGTCAGTGACCTGTGAAGGAAGAGGGTACATGCTCTCATCCCCAACGTGCACGGAACCTAAGATAGTGAGGGTCAGATCATCTTTTTTAGCTTGCCAATAAAGAGGTTCGGCGACAGCTTGCTTTGCTGAAAAGGCAAGTGTGAGTAACGTAAGGTACAAAAATGTGCGCAAAGAAAGCTCCTTTAGAAAGACATAAACTCGTTAAAAAAGATTTTGACGGCGTTTTTTTAACGGTTTTTTTTGAGAACGACGTCACGTTGTTTGTACGAAAAGTATAACAACACGAACCAACTCATAAACCTTTCTCTCCATCAGCGATACGATTTTATGAAATTCTCTAAAAATATTGTGATTTAATTCTCATTTATTACGTCAAAATAAAAGTGACGGAAGTGTCGTCAACGCTAAGATTATGATTTTAATGAAAATAATATTTGCTGTATTTCTGAGGTTTGAAGCTGATCACTGAATTAGTCTGATTTAATTCACAGCAAAAAATAAGGTCATATAGTTTACCTAACTTTCAGAAGCGCTCCACTTTGCTTCTTACTCAATTTTCTAAATTTATGGGTGAATACGATGTTGAAGAGAAACTTACTATCTGTAGCGGTACTGGCTGGTTTGGCGGGTTGTGCTGTAACACAAGCACCAGAACAACTGGTGGTTAATGCACTGGCTGATAACCTTGATGTGCAATATGAAATTCTAACCAATCACGTTGCGAATGAGGGTATGGCTTGTCAGGATCTCGGCGCAGAGTGGGCATCATGTAACAAAGTGAACATGACGCTAACTAATGATGGTGAAGCTATTGATTCGAAAGATTGGGCCATCTACTTCCACAGTATTCGTCTTATCTTAGATGTTGATAATGAGCAGTTTAAAATCACTCGTGTAACGGGTGACCTACACAAACTAGAACCGACAGATAAGTTCGATGGTTTTGCCGCTGGTGAAGAAGTGCTTCTTCCACTAACAAGTGAATACTGGCAACTGTTTGAAACCGACTTTATGCCGGGTGCATTTGTAACGGCGCCAAACGCTGAACCTAAGATGATTGCTTCATTGAATACGGAAGATGTCGCGTCGTTCGTAACTGGTTTGGAAGGAAACAACCTTAAGCGTACACCTGATGACAACAATGTCATGGCAACCGCGGTTACTCGCTTTGAAAAGAATGCAGATCTAGCAACGCAAGACGTTTCAACAACTCTACTACCAACACCAATGTCAGTAGAAGCGGGTGAAGGTTCAGTGAGCATCGCTGGTGGCATTGCCCTACCTAAAGACGCATTCGATGCTGAGCAATTCGCAGCAATTGAAGAACGTGCAGATGTGGTAAACGTAGATGTGAGTGGCGACCTACCTGTGAGTGTCGCTGTTGTTCCTACTCTGTTTACGGGTGATTTAGCGAAATCTGGCGCTTATGAACTAAGCATCTCGGAAGAGGGGATTGCGATTAAAGCGTTTGATAAAACAGGTGCTTTCTACGCAGTTCAGTCTATTTTTGGCCTAATAGACAGTCAGAACGCTGAATCATTACCACAACTGTCGATCCAAGATGCGCCACGCTTTGATTACCGTGGTGTGATGGTGGATGTTGCTCGAAATTTCCACTCAAAAGATGCCATCCTAGCAACGCTAGATCAAATGGCAGCCTACAAGATGAACAAACTGCACCTTCACTTAACGGATGATGAAGGCTGGCGTTTAGAAATCCCAGGTTTACCAGAGCTAACAGATGTAGGGTCTAATCGTTGTTTTGATTTGGAAGAGCAAAGCTGTTTACTGCCTCAGCTAGGTTCGGGTCCAACAACAGACAACTTTGGCTCTGGTTTCTTTAGTAAAGCGGATTACGTCGAGATCTTAAGCTACGCAAAAGCGCGCAGCATCGAAGTAATTCCAGAAATTGATATGCCGGCACACGCTCGTTCTGCTGTGGTATCAATGGAAGCTCGTTACACTCGCCTAACGGCGGAAGGCAAAGAAGCTGAAGCAAGTGAATATCGCTTGATGGATCCACAAGATACTTCAAACGTGACGACGATTCAGTTCTACGATAAACACAGCTTCATTAACCCATGTATGGAATCATCGACTCGCTTTGTTGATAAAGTGATTACTGAAATTGCAGCAATGCACAATGAGGCGGGTATGCCGCTAACGACTTGGCACTTTGGTGGTGATGAAGCGAAAAACATCAAGCTAGGCGCAGGCTTCCAAGATATTAATGCAGAAGACAAAGTGGCATGGAAAGGTAACATTGAGCTAGACAAGCAAGACAAACCATTCCAACAGTCTCCACAATGTCAGTCTTTGATTGCTGATGGTTCAGTGAGTGATTTCGGTCACCTGCCTGGCTACTTTGCAAAAGAAGTATCAAAAATTGTTGCAGACAAAGGCATTCCTCACTTCCAAGCTTGGCAAGATGGCTTGAAGTATGTGGAAGAGGGGGAATCTGGCTTCGCTACTGAAACGACTCGCGTTAACTTCTGGGACGTTCTTTACTGGGGCGGCACTTCATCAGTTTACGACTGGTCTGCGAAAGGTTATGACGTGATTGTCTCTAACCCAGATTACGTATACATGGATATGCCATACGAAGTAGATGCAGCAGAGCGCGGTTACTATTGGGCAACGCGTGCAACGGATACTCGTAAGATGTTCGGTTTCGCACCGGAAAACATGCCACAAAATGCGGAAACGTCATTAGACCGTGACGGCAATGGCTTCAGTGGTAAAGGCGAGATTGAAGCGAAACCTTTCTACGGTTTGTCGGCACAACTTTGGTCTGAGACGGTACGTACTGACGAGCAGTATGAATACATGGTATTCCCACGAGTTCTTGCAGCAGCAGAGCGCGCATGGCACAGAGCGGATTGGGAAAACGACTACAAAGTGGGCGTTGAGTATTCTCAAGATACTGACTTAGTGAATAAGCAGGCTCTAAACAGTGACTTTAATCGTTTCGCGAATATTGTTGGCCAACGTGAGCTGGCTAAGCTTGGAAAAGCGGGTATTGATTACCGACTGCCAGTTCCGGGTGCAAAAGTGGTTGATGGCGAGCTTGCAATGAACGTTCAATTCCCAGGCGTAGAGCTTCAATACTCAGCTGATGGTGAAAACTGGCTAACGTATGATGAGCAAAAACGTCCATTGGTTTCTGGCGAAACTTACATCCGCTCTATCTATGAAAGTGGCGAGAAAGTAAGTCGAGTGACTTCGATAAAATAATCGATAAGCAACATTAATAGAAGGGCTACCCGTAATTTGAGTAAACAGTAGAAAAAGTATCTATTCGGGGAGGAGTGAGTTATAGCCCTGTATTCGTAATGTTTCTGTATAAATGAAAAGCGTACACACTCTATAATGGGGTGTACGCTTTTTTGTTCCCGAAGCTTCAAGGCATGAACTCAGAAATGGCGTTGCCTGAAATCAATCGGCCAGCTTGCCAGGTATTACAGAGTAAGATTAGAGCTCTGTCATGAATGTGCCAACCGGTTTTATTGGTAGATACTTGGCATAAAATGCTGCGTATGCTGCTTCCGGGTTTAGGTCACTGAATACGTCTGGATACAAGATTTTTGCATAGAACTGAATCAAGGCTCCATCAATGATGGTACGGGAAGCACCGTGGTAAGCTGCGTACATACGATTATTCTTTACTGCAGAAATTGAAGACCAACCGATACGGTTTTTAAATCCTGCTAATCGCTCTTTTGCCAATGCAGACTCTACGCCTTCCCCCATGAGCATTGCGTCATCTGCACTGCCAGATTCATAGCCCGTCATTACAATCACATCTGGGTTTGCAGCAATGATTTGTTCTGGGTTTAATTTGCCCCACCATTCTACAAATGGAGACGAGATGTTGTCACCCCCTGCCATTGTTGCGATAGCGCCCCACATGTTTTTACCAAACGTATAACCAACTTCATCAACACCAGAAGCGCCGAATTCGGTGTAAATTTTTGGCTTATCTAGGTTTGCTTTGGCTAATCGCTCGCCGATCATCTCAATATTTTGTTTATATTCATTGGCAATGATCTCGGCACGCTCTTGCTGACCAGTGAGCTCACCAATTAGCTTAGTAGTCTGAACATGACGTTCAACGGTTTGCGCATTGTAATCTACGACAACAACGGCAATACCGGCATTCTTCATACGTTCAACGTCTGATGTCAGAGCTTTGAATTGCCAATCCGCAAGCATCACAACGTCTGGATTCAGACTGATTACCTTCTCCATAGAAAAAGCGTTAGTATCTACGCGACCAATTTCTGGAATATCATCAAGCGATGGTCGATGGGTCACATACGCTTTCCAGCTCGCTGAGCGTGCCTGCCAAATGTACTTTGACATACCTACCACGTTGTCATAGGCCGCTTCTGTGCCGATGGCCATGTAGTCTTCAGGGTAGAACCCCACAACAACTCGCTGAGCTGGCGAATCAAACGTCACCTCACGTCCAAGCACATCGGTTACGGTTGTCACTTCGGCAAATGACAGTGTGCTAATACATGTAGCAGCAAGTGTCAGTATATATTTCAGCATCAACAAGGTTCCTTTTAGATTCAATGTGTGAGACGGCTCCAGATCCGCCTGTGGAGGAGTATATTAATTGTTTTGTTAATGATAATGCAACTAACTATCATTAATGATATTATCGCGCCCCTACCGCGAGTCCTTAGCCCGCCGTGTATCAACAATAAACAAAAACAAACTAGGTAATATGGCGTGCAATCCGAAGTATTAGAACAGCTCATCCAGCAACAGAGAAAAAGTGAAAAACGTCGATTTTTGGTTATCGGTGCTTTCTGTGTACTTATTCTGGCCACCTTTATTCTGGACATTATGACAGGTCCGTCTTTGCTCGATGCGACGAAAGTACTTCACTCTCTGTTCGAGTTCATCGGTTTGCCATACCAAGTCGAGCCGTCTACACAAATTATTGTGACCGAACTAAGACTGCCAATTGCAATAATGGCTATTGTTGTTGGTGGTGCTCTTGGTATGGGAGGAGCAGAGATGCAAACTTTGCTCAATAACACGATGGCGAGCCCTTATACGTTAGGTATGGCGGCCGCGGCTGGTTTTGGCGCCGCAATCACTCTGTATATGGGCTCATTCGGGTTAAGCAGCTACTACGCTGTTCCGCTGGGCGCATTTTTATGTTGTATGTTGTCTGCATGCTTTCTATTCTCGTTAGCGTCTACTCGTCATATTAGTTCCGGGCAACTAATTCTGGCTGGTATTGCCCTTTTGTTCTTGTTTCAATCGCTATTATCTCTGGTTCAGTTTGTTTCTTCGCCCGAACTTAGCCAACAGATTCTGTTCTGGTTATTCGGTAGCCTGACAAAAGCAACTTGGAACACCGTCGCGATTACGGCTGCTGTTGTTCTTATTGGCGGCGTGTTGTTGCTGAAGGATGCATGGAAGTTGACTGCACTTCGTTTAGGTGAAGAGCGTGCCAAAAGTGTGGGCGTAAATATCACTCGCTTACGTTTCAAAACTTTATTTATTGTCGCGCTTATCACTGCCACGGTGACTAGCTTTGTAGGAATCATCGGCTTTGTTGGCATTGTTGCACCAAATATGGCGAAATCTATGGTGGGCGAAGATCAGCGATTCTATTTACCACTTTCTTTCTTGATTGGAGCTTTCCTGCTTTCTAGCGCATCTGTGCTGTCAAAAACTATTGTTCCGGGCGCCCTGTTTCCTATCGGTATCGTAACGGCAATCATTGGTGTGCCGTTCTTCTTCTGGCTGATCTTGGCGAAGAGAGGTTAATCATGTTAGTCGCGAACAAAGTAAACATTAACATTGACACATTAACGCTTGCTAATAACTTTAGCTTCACGCTGGAGCCTGGTCAGGTTACTGCTGTTTTAGGGCCAAATGGCGCTGGTAAAAGCACCTTACTTAAGGCCATTTTTGGTGATGTGAATATGACAAGTGGCTCGGTTTCTCATTACGATGACGAACTCGATACTAAGTTTCTATCATCATGGCGCGCCAAGTTGGGTTACATGCCTCAAGATATTGGTTTACAAGTGAGCTTGAGTGTCATCGAAGTCGTGCTAATGGGGAGATTAGATAGCTTAAGTTTACGCATCGATGACAAGCTTCTTGGTGAAGGGTTACAGATACTCAATAGTATCGGCATGGCGGATTTGGCAAACCGTAATGTGAGTTCTCTCAGCGGCGGTCAACGCCAAATGATCCTTTTCGCTCAAGCGATTATGCGAAATCCTGAGATTATGCTGCTGGATGAACCTGTTAGTGCTTTAGACCTACATCATCAACATGTATTACTCAATCACCTTGTTACCCAAACTCGCGCGAAAAATTATGTGAGTATAATGGTATTGCATGATCTCAACCTTGCAGCTCAATATGCCGATAACCTATTAGTGATAAAACAGGGTGAATTAGTTAGTGTTGGCTCACCAAAAGACGTCTTGACGACAGAGTTAGTCAAAGAGATTTATCAAGTTGAAGCGAAAGTCCATCACGACGAAGACGGCGTCCCATTCATAAGAACCATGAAAGCCAGTTAGTGAAGCTCAGCACTCTGAAATTGATTAAATTTCACTAGATAGACGTCTCTCAAAAGTTATCTAGTCATACTTATGAATATGCGGTGTGTGCAATATACAGCAACGGATTAGCGTCCTAGCCCATTCGTTAACCCCGCATCACCATACTGCTGATGACTCTTTATTTTTTATAACGTAACCTTGGTTAACTTACTCTCTGTTTCCAGCGTAGTGACGGTATTCAAACACCTGACCTTTTTCATTAAACGCATAAACAGAATACTCGTCTTTCTTACCGCCATACTCCATGCCTGGCGAACCTATTGGCATACCTGGAACCGCTAAGCCAATCGCATTGCGTGGTGGGTTTTCTAAAAAGGCTTTCACGTCCTCTGCTGGAATGTGCCCTTCAAATACGTAACCGTCGATCTCTGCCGTATGGCAAGAAGCCAACTCTGGCGTTACTCCTAACTTCTGTTTTATTGGATTCATATCATCGTGGAGTTTCTCTGTCACATCGAACCCAGCATCTCGCATATGTTCAGTCCATTCTGTACAGCAGCCGCAGTAGGGAGACTTATGGTTTAGAACATCAGTCGCGAGAGCCTGTCCTGAAATTGCAGCGAGTGCTGTAAGAGTCATAATTTTACGAATCATGGTTAACCTCATGAATATGGTTTTTGTTGATATTAGAATGTGTGGGTTTAAACAATCTCAGCCTGTTGGCATTGCTCACTACCGTAATTGACGACATTGCCATCGCAGCGCCTGCAACGACAGGGCTAAGCAGAAATCCGAAAAATGGGTAGAGCACACCGGCTGCGATAGGAATACCAAGTGAGTTATAGATGAAGGCACCAAACAGGTTTTGCTTCATGTTTCTCACGGTCGCTTGGGACAACTCGATCGCATTGCTTACTGATAATGGCGATGAGTTGAGTAGCGTCATTTGCGCACTTTCAATCGCGACATCACTGCCACTGCCCATTGCGATTCCTATATCTGCTTGAGCAAGAGCAGGTGCATCGTTAATGCCGTCTCCAACCATGGCTACACTCTTATATTGCTGTTGCAGCTGAACAATATGTTGAGCTTTCTGCTCTGGAAGCACTTCCGAGATAACCTCATCAATACCGACGTCTTTACCTATTGCTTGAGCCACAGAGTCGTTGTCACCCGTTAATAGAACAGTGTGAATTCCGGCGGATTTTAGTTGAGCAATGGCCTGTTTGCTATCTATTTTTAATGCGTCTGAAATGCCAAATATGCCTTCCAGTTTTTGATCGATTACAACGAAGATGGGTGTCCATGCTTGTGTACGACAAAGCTCGATAAAATCCGCGCCAATTTCAGTGTCAACATTAAGTTGTGTTAGGTATTTAAGCGAGCCAACTTGCACGTTTTTTCCGTTAATGTTGGCTTGTACTCCAAGGCCGCGGCGGTTCTCAAATTCACTGTGTGGGAGTGCTGATACTTCCAAGTTCTCGGCATACTGGCAAACGGCTTTGGCAAGAGGGTGTTCTGAACCGACTTCAACCGAATAGGCGTAAGCCAGTAACTCTTGCTCCGTTAGATTAGGGTAAAAGGCCTGTTGAACGCTTGGTTTGCCTTGGGTCAATGTGCCTGTTTTATCAAACACAACAGCATCGATTTTGCTGGCTGATTGCAACACATCAGCGTCTTTAATAAGAACGCCAAATTCAGCGGCTTTACCTACGCCGACAGTAATTGAAAGTGGTGTGGCTAGGCCTAAGGCACATGGACAGGCGATAATCAGTACTGTTGTTGATACCACAAGCATGTAGCTCGCACTCGGTTGTGGACCAACAAATAACCAAACTAGGGCAGCAACAGCAGCGATCACGACGACAACCGGAACGAAAATAGCTGATATAGAGTCTGCAAGCTTGGCGATTGCTGGTTTACTGCTTTGTGCTTGGCGAACCATTTGAATGATTCGAGCCAACATGGTGCTTGAGCCAATCCCAGTTGCTTCAATAACTAAGCTGCCATCACCATTAATGGTGCCCGCAGAAACGCCATCATTAATTGATTTAACGTTGGGTAGTGGTTCACCGGTCAGCATCGACTCATCGATATAAGATTCACCTGAGACTACGACACCATCAACCGGCACTTTCTCTCCGGGTTTTACTCTTACTTGCATGCCGACCTGAATGGCTTCTACGGCGATGGTTTGTTCTTTGCCATCGACAATAACTACCGCTTTTTGTGGCTGTAAGTTAATCAGTGCCTGCAAAGATTTCGTAGTACGAGCTTTGGCTTTGGCTTCGATGTAGTGCCCTAACGAGATAAGGCCGACAATCATCGCGCTCGCCTCAAAGTAGACATGGCGCGATGGTTCTGGGAACCATGATGGAATCAGCACAACCAGCATTGAATAGAACCATGCCGCGCCCGTACCTAGAGCAACCAAGGTATCCATGGTCGCACGCTTATGCATAAGCGACTGCCAAGCATTCGTGAAGAAGCTATGACCTGAGGTAGCAAGCAGTATCAAACAAACGACACCAACCAAGCCCCAAGCCAATTGATCGTTAAATGTGGCAATGGTCATGCTGCCACCGAACACGCCCCATGCCATCAGCGGAGCACCGATGACCAGCGCACTTACTGAGTTTCTAAGGAAGGCTTGTTGAGTACGAAGTTGTTGCTCTTGCTGCTTTTGTTGTTGTGTTGTCGCATCATCTACAAACTCGGCGCCATAACCTGCGGCTTTAACGGACGCTATTAGATCGTTTTCGATGATGTCACGTGTTTTAGAGGTGAAAACTAAGGCTGTCTGTTCTGCTAGGTTGATCTGAGCTTGGTCGACGAACTCGTTCTTTTTCAGTGCTTTTTCGACTGATGAAACACAACTCGCACACGTCATTCCCTCAAGAACAAGGTGATAAATATATTGGCTCGCAACGGGTTCAGTTGACGTCGCTTCTGTAGGCGCTGTTTTTTTATCGTCTTCTGAATCTGAAGTCGATAAAAGCTCACTAGCTTCAGAGTAGGGAGTCGCGTGATAACCCACGCTTTCGATCAGCTCGATAACCTCGGATTCAGAAAGCAGAGTAACTAACGACAATTCATGCTTGCTGACTTCTAGGTTTGAGATTTGCTCGGTGTGTTCAAGTACTTGAGTCAGTTTGTTCACGCACTTACCGCAGCTAAGACCAGATAGCGAAAGGTGCAGTTTATTACCTATGCTATAACCAAGCGTCGCAAGTTGTTCGTTGAGTTGAACGTAACTAGAAGGAGTCGAAATATCGATGTAGGTCGGCGATATATCATTGATCGTCGTATTGTCGAGAACGCCAAACAGTGTGCGAACTTTCTTCGCACAACCCATGCAATTTAGGCCGTTGAGCGCGGCTGTGTAATGGTTCATATCGATACTCCAATTCTCATCTACGTCTAACATAAACCTTCCCGTAAGGGTAAGGTCAAACATAAATTAAAGAATTTAATATTTGTTAGAATATTGAGTGGTGGAATGGATGAGGTTTATCGCGAGCGTGGCGAGAATTTACCTTTTAGATCATATGACATGTGCTTATGCTATTGGTTTTCTCCTTCTACGGTAGCTTTCGTACAAGATCAGCACATTAATCATTCACTACTGATTGTAGATTTAAGCGGTGGTGATAAAATAGCGCCCAAAATTTAGTGATATTTGTATGTTACAGGCTTTGTAATGGCGATCACTAAAAGAATCACCTACATAATCAAGGTATTTAAATGACGGTTAAAACTCGTTTTGCTCCTAGCCCAACTGGCTATCTTCACGTTGGTGGTGCACGTACTGCACTTTACTCTTGGCTATTCGCTAAGAACCAAGGCGGTGAATTCGTTCTACGTATCGAAGACACAGACCTTGAGCGTAACTCTCAAGAAGCGGTTGATGCAATTCTAGAAGGCATGCAATGGATGGGTATGGAATGGGACGAAGGTCCTTACTACCAATCTAAGCGTTTTGACCGTTACAACGAAATGGTTGATAAGCTACTTGCTGAAGACAAAGCATTCAAATGCTATGCATCTAAAGAGACACTAGACGAAATTCGTGCAGAGCAAGAAGAAAACAAAGAGATGGCTCGTTACGATGCGAACCACCCTAAAATTGTTGCAGCAAACGAAGCAGCAAAAGAAGGCGATGCGTGCGTTATCCGTTTCCGTAATCCTAAAGAGGGCAGCGTCGTATTTGATGATCAAATCCGTGGTCGCATTGAAATCGCTAACAGCCAACTTGATGACCTAATCATTCGTCGTACAGACGGCGCTCCTACTTATAACTTCGTCGTGGTAGTGGATGACTGGGATATGGGGATTACACACGTTGTTCGTGGTGAAGACCACATCAACAACACACCTCGTCAAATCAACATCTATGAAGCACTAGGCGCGCCAGTTCCAACGTTCGCTCACTGTGCAATGATTCTAGGTGATGACGGTGCGAAACTTTCTAAGCGTCACGGTGCTGTATCTGTAATGCAATACCGCGACGAAGGTTACCTACCTAATGCGCTAAACAACTACCTAGTTCGTTTAGGCTGGTCTCACGGTGACCAAGAGATCTTCTCTCAAGAAGAGATGATTGAATTCTTCAGCCTAAAAGCAATCAGCAAGTCTGCATCTGCATTCAACACTGACAAGCTACTTTGGTTGAACAACCACTACATTAAGACTTCTGAGCCTGAGTACGTTGCAAAATACCTGCAATGGCACCTAGACGCACAGAAGATCGATACAACAAACGGCCCAGCGATCACTGAAGTGATCAAGCTAGTTGGCGAGCGTTGTAACACACTTATCGAACTTGCTGAGCAATCTCGTTACTTCTACGAAGATTTCTCTGAGTTTGAAGCTGGCGCAGCGAAGAAGCACCTACGTGGTGTTGCTAAAGGCCCACTAGAGCTTGCTCTTGCTAAGGTTGAAGCACTTGAAGATTTCACGACTGCAAACATCAAAGATGGTGTGATTGCAGCAGTATGTGAAGAGCTAGAGATCGGCATGGGTAAAATCGGTATGCCACTTCGCGTAGCAGTAACAGGCGGCGGTCAGTCTCCTTCTGTTGATGCAGTGATGGAGCTTGTTGGTAAAGAGCGCGTCATCGCTCGTATCAAGATGGCTCTTGAGTTCATCGCTGAGCGTGAAGCTAACGCATAATTTAATAAGCGTTTGCTAGATTAAAAAAGGGTCAGTAACTTGGTTACTGACCCTTTTTATTTGTTTGGAGTTTTATCTAGCTAAGCCTAGATTCTTTTGAAGATTATCGAAGTGTTGATTCCGCCAAAAGCAAAGTTGTTACTCATCAGATATTCAACATCCAATTCACGACCTGAACCTGTGATGTAATCAAGCTTGCCGCAGCGTTCGTCGATATTTTCAAGGTTTAAGGTAGGGTTGAACCAACCTGAATGCATCATTTCTAGGCTTAACCAAGCTTCAATCGCCCCACACGCCCCAAGCGTATGACCAAAGTAGCTTTTCAATGAGCTGATTGGCACTTCGCCAAAAATGTTCGCGGTGGCATTACTTTCTGCAATATCACCTTTCTCAGTCGCAGTGCCGTGCGCAGAAACATAACCGATTTTTTCTGCCGGAAGCTGCGCATCTTTCAGTGCTTTTTCCATACAGATTTGCATGGTTTCCATCTGAGGTTGGGTCACATGAGCGGCATCGCAGTTGCTGGCAAAACCGATGATCTCAGCGTAGATCTTTGCGCCACGAGCAACGGCATGTTCATACTCTTCAAGAACAAGCGTGCCGGCACCTTCACCAATAACTAAGCCATCACGCTCGCTGTCGTAAGGGCTAGGGGATTTTTCTGGCGTGTCGTTTTTTAGACTGGTAGCAAAAAGGGTGTCGAAAACGGCAGACTCAGTTGGGCATAGCTCTTCACCACCACCGGCAACCATCACGGTTTGGTAACCGTGTTTGATCGCTTCATAGGCGTAACCTATCGCTTGGCTGCCTGAAGTGCATGCACTGCTAGTGGGAATCACACGGCCGCGCAGACCAAAGAACAGACCTACGTTTACTGCAGCTGTGTGTGGCATCATTTGAACGTAAGTGGTGGCTGTGATTGCTCGGGTCGATTTCTCATTCAGCATCACACCGAACGCGCCAACCGCATCGGTACTGCCCGTTGAAGAACCGTAAGCAATACCTGTTTCGCCGTTGGTTAAGATGTCGTGACCAATCAGCCCTGCTTGCTCCAATGCGTTTTCTGACGCAACGGTGGCTAGGCGAGAGACACGACCCATGCCACGTACTTGCTTACGTTTATAGTGTTTAGGAAGTTGGAAGTCATCAATAGGCGCGGCGAGTTTAGTGTTGAGGCCATCATACTGCTCGAAGCTTGGCATATATTGAGTCGCATTTTTACACGCTTTCAATTTTGGTTCGATGTGCTGCCAATCATTACCAAAGGCAGTAACACCAGACATGCCTGTTACAACAACGCGGCGGGTCATACTAAGCCTCCATTCACTGAAATCACTTGGCGAGTAACATAGCCCGCAATATCTGACATTAGGTAACTGACTAGGCCTGCTACTTCTTCTGGCTCACCCATTCGGCGCAGTGGTACTTGAGGAAGCGCGTGATCTTTCACGTGCTCATCAACCATTCCGGTATCAATTAAGCCAGGAGCGACACAGTTTACCGTGATCTTACGTTTTGCTAGCTCTAAAGCCAGAGACTTAGTCGCGCCAATCACGCCCGCTTTTGCTGCGGCATAGTTGGTTTGACCGCGATTACCCATGATGCCGGATACCGACGCCAGAGTAACGATTCGACCGCCTTTGCGTTTTTGAACCATTGGCATCACGCACGGGTGAAGTACGTTGTAGAAGCTGTCGAGGTTGGTATGGATCACGCCATCCCACTCTTCTTCCGTCATCGCAGGGAATGCGGTGTCACGAGTAATACCCGCATTGTTCACCACACCATAGTAAGCGCCGTGCTCAGCAATATCTGACTCAAGCGTTTCGCGACATTCGCTGCGGTTGCTGATATCAAATTGGAGCAGACGCCCCGTGCCACCCATTTCGGTGATCGACTGCAGCGTCTCTTCAGCACCTTGTTTGTCACCCATGTAATGAACGGCGATTTCAAATCCGTCTTTCGCGAGTTGAATAGCGATCGCTTTACCAATGCCTTTGCTGGCTCCTGTGACTAAAACCTGACGGGTCATGATGGGCTCCTAGTTTTCATTTCTTGTAATTTTTGTTCGGTCGGAACATAGACGTTGAGTTGGCATTGAGCCACTAACTTGCCTTGGTCTTCAACTCTGGCAGTAAACACGGCCATGCCATTGTCTTCCATCAGTTGCTCGGCGTAGATATCAAGGGTCTGATCTTGAGTAAACTCATCACACAGTGACTTGTAACGGCGAGAACCGAGTAAGAATCCGATTGGGGGAGTGGTGCCGTTTTTAAGTGCGTGATATCCAGACCATGCCGCGACAGACTGCGCCATAAATTCGATACCCACAAAAGCCGGTACGGTTTGAGATTCAGCATTAAAGAACAGATTATGAGCTCCAATATCGACCTGACAGTGAATCGACAACGCCTCTACGCTGATAGCACGATCGATTAATATCATCGGATCATCGTGTGGAAGAAGTTGCTCTATAGAAGGGAGTTCAGTCATTTACTACACCAAAGATCAGGCTAATGTTGTTGCCACCAAAAGCGAACGAGTTGCTTAAGATGTTCTTTACTTTAAGTTTCTGGGTACAGTTTACCAAATCAATCTCAATATCTTCAGCTTTATCCTGACATTTTTGTAAGGGAAGCGGTAAGTCATATTTTAAAATATGCCATGCAATTGCCGCCTCAATCGCACTTGCAGCTCCTAGAGTATGCCCGGTAAGCGGCTTGGTTGAGCTAACGGGAACCTTGTTTGCAAAAATACGATGGATGGCTTTGCTTTCCATTGAATCATTGAGTGGCGTTGCGGTGCCATGGGCATTGATATAACCGATGTCCTCTGCTTGTAACTGTGCAGAATCTAACGCTTTTCTCATCGCTTGCTCGGCGCCGTTGCCTTCTGGATGAGGAGCTGAAATATGGTGTGCGTCAGAGCTGTCACCGCAGCCTAATAAGGCAATGCTCGACATGTCTTGTGCTGCATTAACACCGGCTAACTTTGTTTTGCTGAGCAACATAAATGCCGCCGCTTCGCCGATATTGATACCATCACGAGAGGCGCTAAACGGCTTACAATGTTTGGTCGAAAGTGCTTCAAGACCATGAAAACCATTGAGCGTCAGCTTACATAAGGTGTCCACACCACCGACTAATACAGCATCAGCCATTCCAGAATCTAACAAACGTTGAGCGGTAAGAAAAACACGGCCGCTTGATGAGCATGCGGTCGAGATCGCGTAGCTTGGCCCGGTTAATGAGCAGTATTGGCTAACGAACTCGGAAGTGTTCCCTAGCTCTTGTTTTGAGTAGTGGTAATGATCGGGAAAAGAACCTTGATCGAGTTTGTGCTTAAAAGCAGCCTCACCGTCCGAAATTCCCGAAGTACTGGTGCCGATAACCACTGCAATTCTATCTGCGCCAAATTGTGATTTTGCTTGCACTATAGAATCTTGGATTTGATTTAGAGCTGATAACGCCAGTTGATTGTTGCGAGTGGCGTATTGTGTAAGATCTGAAGGAATCGGTGGCAGTTCATCCGCGATTTGACCAACGACAGTATGTTTACCATCGTTCAGCATATCGCTGACTTCAATCATGTTTGATTCGCGCGTATCTTTGAGGCAGCCATGAATGTCAGCAACGCTTGAGCCTAATGCGGAGTGGAAACCACAGTCTTGGATATAAATAGGCATAGTATTCAGCTCTTACTTGGGTTATCGACAATCGTTGAGTTCAACGTTTGTATGGTGATGGTGTAGCCTTGAATCAAATGCTTGAAAACAATGTCTCCAGATGTCTTTGGTTCGCCAACTTTTGCTTGGTATTCAATACGAATGATGGCTTGTTGGTCGTCGTCAAACACGGTTCTTGTATTGTCAGTATCGACTAGATGCCAACCTATGGTTTGTAAAGGTTGCGCCCATGCGTCTGCTGGCCATAAGGTCAGCATTAAATTAAAAAGCACCTGTTCGGGTTGCGGTAAAGTCGCGCCAAGGCCAGATAGAACTTGTGTGTCGATCACTTGATTCTGGTATTGCAGCGATAAGATTCGCGTTCCCCAAGAGGAAAAACCCGCTAGCACGACTTTATCTGGTGTGACTTCGACTTGAACAGGAAGCTGCTGTGTGTCGGTTTCCCACGTGGCGCTAATCAACTGACTGGCCGTGAGGGAGTACCCCAGTTCAGCTGGCAATGGCAATGGCAGTGCTAGCTCGGTGTCATTGTTGATCGACACACTGGCACCACTCGGTTGCTGAGAAACCATCGAGCAGGCAGTGAGTAAAATACCCATTAGTGTGGCGAAGGTTACCTTTAACGTCTTATTCATCTAAAAGCCTCTCGAGAGGTTGGTCGTTCTACGTTTTTGCTATTGTTGATCGCGAGTGGCGAAAGTAGCCACGCGACAAAGATCCCTGTCAGAACAGTAACACCGAAGCTATGAATGGCATGAGTCTGACTTAGTGACAATAAGCCAAATGAAAGCAACGTCGTGAGACCTGATAGGGTAATCGCTAATAAGGTGCTTAGTGATTTTTTCTGCTCAGCAAAGAACAGGGTATAGTCGATACCAATCCCTAAGATTAGAATCAGTCCAAGCAGGTTAAACAAATTCAGTGTCGAGCCTAAAATACCCGTAACCGCTAAGCCTGCCACTCCGGCAATCAATGACGGCAACAGCATGAATAGGCTTTGCTTCACACCGTAACGCCAGCCTAAAACCATCCCAATAGCGGCTAACGCTATCAATAATAGCTCGGTAATTTTGACTCTGTATTCCGCAAAGAGAGCAGAGATTTCATCGGCTTTATTGAGGTATTTAACACCTTGTTGCTGAGCAAAGCTTGAATCGAGCCATTGAGAGAACAGTTCTGAATTTGTGACGTCTTTGATCAAAATGACTGACGCCGCTTGCCCGTCGATCGGCTTTAACCAAAGTGGTCGAACGGGTTCTGACACCGGTGACTCCAAAAATCCAGATACCGTGATGGGGTCGAATTTTGGTAATTGTGGAAAAGTAGACCAACCTAGCGTCTTTTTTAATATATGGCTTTGTTGGCGATAGAGTTGTTCAACTAGCTGATAGTTGTCATGTTGTTCTTGTTCGCTTAGCAACTGTTGATTGATGCTGCGATACCCAGAGATAGCTTGGCTATCGACTAGAGAATCTAAGCTTGTGGTGATTTCTGCCAGTTTTTTGAGTAGCTTTTGGTCGCTCTTGGCAGTCACCAAAAGCATATTTTGACCACTGCCTAATCCTGAGATTTCCGTAATGGCTTGCTCTTGCTGTTTGAGTTGCTCTGGCATCGCCTGAAGTTGGCGAATATCGTCGTCGTAGCGAATTTGACTGAGTGACATCAGGCTCAAGACAGTCAGAGTTAACGGTAAGCCAATTCTAAACTTTTGGTTGCTCCAGAGACTCAACCAAGTATGCCAAAGCGTCGACAAAGGAAGAGGGCGTTCTTGGCTTGGTTTTGACGCTAAAACGGGATACCAACACACCACACTGGCGTAAGCTGCGATCAGTCCAATCGACGAAAACAGAGCAAGTTGCTGCAATCCTGGGAAAGGCGCGACCAACAAACCTAAGTAGCCAATCAAACTGGTGATCAGACCCAAGGTGATCGCAATGAGAATGTGCTTCAAGCCTTTGTCACTTTGCCATTTACTTCCAGCTGCCAAGCGGTCAGTCAGGTAGTGAAAGGAGTAATCGATCGATACGCCAATCAAGCTAGCACCGAACACCAAACTAAACAGATGAACTTTACCGAAGATAGCGACGGTGCTTGCCAGCGCAACCAATAACCCAGTACTGATTGATAGCAAAGATAAGGCAAGTGGTAGGGCACTACGAAACGTCAGCCACACCAATAAAATAACACCGGCCAAAGAGCCCAAACCAATGGTACTGATTTCTGATTTCGCACTTTCGGTACCGTAATTGGCGTAGAACACCACACCGGTATGCTGCACTTTGACGCCAAACTGCTTTTCGACTTCGCGCTCAATTGAATCAAGATCGGGAATTTGCTCTTGAATGGCCAAGCTATAAGGTGACCCCGCCAGAGTCGCCGTGACCAAAATATGAGTTTGGTCATTAGATTGAGCGGTGAGGTAGCCCCCTTTCAGAACAAAGTTACTTGATTGAACGCCAACTGCGCTGATGTAGTCGCGAAATAGTAGAAATGGATCCATCGACAGTTCGGCTGCAGTGACGCCTGAGAACGGATTGTACAGAGACTGAATGACGTATTGAGCTCGTGAATCAGGCGAGTGGGTCAGCGTCTCTTTTTGTTGTTGAGTCAGTAGTTGAGCACGGTGACGAAAGTAGAAATCGCTCCATTGGCTTTGGGTGTTGGCGCTGATTTTGCCTTGAACTTGCTGAAACAGAGTTGGCTGGCTTGAGAGGGTTCTTTGGTTGAGTTTTTTTTCAAAAACGTCAGTCGCTGTCATGGCTTGGTCGATGTCGGGGGCGCTGATGATAAACACCACTTGCTCGCTCATCGAGCTGGATATCTGCTGAAAGGCTTGCTCTACCATTGGGTCTTGCTGGTTTTCTGGTAGTAACTTTAGAATATTGCTTTCAATCGGTACCGACGAAGAAAAAGCGAACTGTTTGATCAACAGTCCGCTAAAAAGCACCACGATAACCAGCCAAACAAGGGCAAGGCTAGAGTTGGAATTGTTGCGCTTCAGCATCTGATAATACTTCCGGTAGATGGCTTAACTGACTAAATTCGATCACCGTGCTGTCTCCACGAATCTCTCTCAGTTCAATGCGTTCAATATCATTTTGACCTTGCAGAGTAATGGCTTCAAATACCGCGTCCATCGGAGCACTTTTAGGCTTTAGAGTGAGTGTCCAAGATTTATTCTCTGTATTTTCATCAGAGCTTGTGACAGTTGCTGGCTCAAAATCGAGTGCGAACTGTTCTTGAAGTTTTTGCGTGTCCCCATGAAACACCGATAAGAATATATGGCTGAAATAAAACGCCATTGGGTTTTCTTTGTCGGTAATGATCTTAGCGGGTTGATCGGCAAACCTTTGACTCAGTTTGTTATCGGTTAGCACCAAGCGAACAGGAAAGGGGGTAGTTTGTGTCCAAAGCAAACCATTCGACTTGTCTAACAGGAAAGCACCTTGTGATGTTAGAGGCTGGGCGAACATTTCCATGTTGCGCGTTTGGGTGAACTCACCACGCACTATGTTGTTTGCGCTTAATACTGTCTGCAGGTCTGTAATAGAACCAACCATAGCTGTACTTTCATTAGCAATAACAAAACTACTCGCCATCATTGAGGCAAGCCCTAGTAGTGCGATGCTGATGTGTTTGCGACTGCGTTTAAACAGACTCATGTTTCACCTGCTGCTGTGTGTTAGATACTTGAGGTTGGTCTGATTGTTGGTCGCTTGGTTGCTTCTCAGTTGTTTGGGGTAAGTCGCCAAATTGATGCCAGTGCTCGACTTTATCTGTAAACACTTTCGGTGAAGCGAAGCACATCTCTTGTTCTTCAATAGTCACCGCAACCTGCATTGTGTGGGCGCGTGTCATACGAGCGCCCGTGTTGGCATCGTGAATTTCGTAGTCAACACGCAGGCGGTTTTCCCATTCAGTCAACTTAGCCGATACCTTGATCTGATGATTGAACGGTATCGCCTTAATGTACTTTACACGCGTGTCGATGATCGGCCACATGTAGCCTGAATCCTTCATCTCATGATAGTTGTACTCAATCTTATCCATCATGATGCGCCTAACTTCTTCAAAAAACCGGAAGTAGTTGCCGTGATAGATCACGCCCATTGGGTCGGCATCTTGGAATGAAGTAATCAGAGTCACCTCAGATTGTAATGGATGAAGGATTTCAGACATAAATCGCTCTCAACAATATTGCGTAAAGGGTTAGCTACTTTATGAGGTTAGCTACTCTATGAGTAAAGTGACCAGTGCTGACTTTGAATACGAGCAATGAAGTGGCGTAGATCGCCTTCAAGTGGTCGATCTTCAACGATAAATTCAAACTCTTTAAGTACTTCGTCGCGAATGTGCTTTAGGTTTTCACTCATATGGTGCTCATCAAGCTCATTGTGACGCTTACGAAGTCCAAGTGCTTGTGTACCCGCCAGAAGTGATGCTGCCGCTACTTGTTCAGTCAGTTCAAGAACGCGTAAGCAGTCACGAGCTGCGATGGTGCCCATACTGACTTTGTCTTGGTTATGGCACTCTGTTGAACGAGAGAACACGCTTGCTGGCATGGTGTGTTTCAATGCTTCTGCTGTCCAAGCTGAAACGCCAATCTGTACCGCTTTGAAACCGTGGTTGATTGGTTTACGTTCGCCTTCAGCACCCGTTAGGTTAAATGGTAAGCCGTTGTTGAACTTGTAATCCATCAACTGCGCCATTTGGCGGTCAAGTAGGTCTGCAAGGTTGGCTACCGCTGTTTTTAGTGTATCCATTGCCATTGCGATATGGCCACCGTAGAAGTGTCCACCGTGCAGTACGCGCTCATTGTCGCCATCGATAATTGGGTTATCGTTAGCGCTGTTTAGTTCGTTCTCAATCATTTGGCGTAGCCAAGGTAGAGAGTCTTGAACCACACCAATAACATGTGGAGCACAACGCAGTGAATAACGATCTTGTAGACGATCACTGTTACGTGGCGGGCGATCGGCTTGCAGGTCATCGCGCAGCCATGCTGCAACTTGTTGTTGACCAGGGTGAGGCTTCACTGCAAACAGTGCTTCATCGAAATGGAAATCGTTGCCTTGCATACCAACAGACACCATTGCCGTGATCTTAGTCGACAGCTGAGCTAGATATTCTGCACGTTTGTAGGCGATACAAGCCAAAGCCGTCATTACTGACGTGCCATTCATCAATGCTAAGCCTTCTTTTGGCTTAAGCTTGATAGGATTAATTCCTAGCTCTTTGTAGACGTCACTAGTAGGGCGAACTTCGCCTTTGTAGATAACATCGCGCTCACCAATCAGTGCTGCCGCTAAGTAAGACAGCGGCGTTAAATCGCCACTGGCGCCAACCGATCCTTCTTGAGGAATACGTGGTGAGATATCTTGGTTGATCAGAGTAACGATCTGGTTGAGCAAATCGTGAGTCACCCCAGATACACCTTGTGACAATGAACAAAGGCGCGTTGCTAATACTGCACGAGATTGTTCGTGAGACAGTATTTCACCTAAACCACAGCCGTGAAAACGTGTTAAATGCAGTGGCAATTCATCAACAAGGTTTGGTGGAATCGCAACGGTACATGAGTCACCGTAGCCCGTTGTCACACCATAGATCACGCCTTCTTCTTTCAATAGGCGTTCTAAAAAAGCGACACCACGGTCGATTTTTGATGTGAATGCTTCACTTGAGTTCATCGAGGCTTTTGCGCCTTGTGAGATAGCGACAACATCCTCAATTGTGAGGCGTTCGGCACCAAAGGTGATGCTATTTGGATTCTTTTTCGTCATGGTGCTTGCTCAATGTCCAAAAATTAAAAAAGTTGTACCACTGAAGCGGTGCTTTCAGTGTGTAGTGCTCAAGTCGATTTGCGTATTTTTGCACGACTTGCTGTAAAGATTGTTCGCGATTCTTTCTGGGGAGTTCTATCTTGTCGCTAAAATGCTCGAAATAGACATTAAAATGCGGCTTAGATTGTGAATCATCACGTAGCCCAAATAATAGAAATACTGGCGCTTTGAGAACAGAGGCTAACATAAATGGCCCTTGAGGGAAGGGCGCTTCCTTACCCAAGAACTCAGCCCATACTGAACGGCTCTCTTTGCTGGTGGAGGTTCTATCGCCAACAATCACAATCCACTCACCTTGTTCCAGCTTCTGTTGCAACAAGATAGCAGTATCAGGCCCCATTGAAGTTACCTGAATCAGGTTTAAATCAGACTGCGGGTTGACCGCTTTCATAACTGAATTAAAACGTTCGGCGTGTTCTGTAAAAACCAGCGCGTTGATTTTGATGTTCGAATGTCTGCGACCCAAAGCACGGCACAGTTCAATATTACCAAGGTGAGATCCAAAGATTAGTACACCTTGCTTATTTGCAACCATGTTCTCGAATTGTTCTTGACCATGAATGCTCAGGTTATCGACCGAAAAATCTCCTTTCCATGCAGCCAACTTGTCTAGCATGGTATGGCCAAACGAGAGTAGATGGTTATAACTGGTTAATTCAGCGGGTAACTCTATATTCTGTTGTTCAGCGTATGCCTTAAGCTGAAATAGGTACTGTTCTGAGGCGTTTCGTGCACGTTTGCCCGTTAGATGGTAGTAACGCATCACACCGCGCAAAATCAGATTAAATACGCCTCGGCCTAACAAAGTATAAACGGCCAATAACAGTTTGATTCCCAGCACAGTGCCGCGTTCTTGAGTTCGCGACCAATGGGGTTGTTCTGGACCTATTTGTTCGGAATTTACCTGTCTTGAATCTGCCGAGGAACCTAGGCTATTTTCAGCCGATAACTTCTTCGCTGAATCCGACTTGAAATGACGCGCGATCAGTTTTGGTGCTCTTGGCAGCATGCCGAAGAACAATCGCGTGTGCATCCAGCTGATTTTTACGTTATCCCACAGCGCATCGAAATGAGAGATGCCGTTTTCAGGATAGATGACTCGTGTTTCAACGAAGTCGATGTCGCAGCCTTCCCAATACAGGCGAACCAGAATCTCGATATCGAAGTCCATTCGAGACCCTACATCGTATTTGCTGAGCACTGCTTGTGTCTGGTTGACCGGATACGATCTAAAGCCACACATGCTGTCTTTAATTGATAGAGATAGGGTTTCTATCCATACCCAAATGTGTGTCGCGTAGCGCCCGTAGAGCCTTGCCTTGGGCACGCTGTCATCGTAGATAGGCTGACCTGATATCAAGCGCATCGGCTTGGCTTGCGAAGCTTGGATTAATGCGGGTAGTGCTTCAAGGTCGTGTTGGCCGTCTGCATCAATCTGAATAGCGTGGCTAAAGCCGAGCGCTTGTGCTCGTTTGATGCCAGCTTTTACAGCGCCGCCTTTGCCTTGGTTCTGTTCCAGCGTCACCAAAGTTACGCTTGGGCTATCGGCAAGTGGAGCCAGAAACTGCTTAGTCGCGAGTTCACTGCCATCGTCAACGATGATGATCGGCAACTCAAAATGATGGAGCGAAGAAACCACCGCAGGCATGGTTGCGCCATGGTTAAAGCACGGAATCAGGAAGCAAGCCTTGTAGTTGCTTTCTTCAAGTGCGTGTTGAGAAACAGCCTCAGCGCTATTCACTTTTCTCTCCCAGCTTCATTTTGCCTGAAGAGTGAGTCTGTTCGCCATTGTTCGACGTGTAACTAAAGCTCAATTTATCTTTGTCAGCATCCCACTTGAGTGACAGCTGAATGGTCGAGTCGGGCAGGATCGGCTCTTGGAACTTGATGACTTCCATGCCTTTAAAGAAACCAGGGACACTCAGCTCTTGAACTGCATAGTGAAGTGCCCAATCAATCTGTGTAACACCAGGAAGAATAGGGAAGTTCTTGAAGTGCCCCTTAAAATCGGTGATGTCTTCAGTAATATGGAGTATCAGGGTCGATTCATTCTTTACCGTGTCTACAGCAATGATGTTTGGTTTTCTTTTATCCATAGGGCGTGCTTAGAATCCTTGGGCAAATATTGGTTCTTTGACAAAAATATAAAAGATAATCTCAGTGTAAAATACGATCAGCGGTTTCTATGATTTTATTAGCTGTTCTATGTGAGATGTTAATCGCTTACCTTGGCTGTTGAGGGGGATCTCATAGACAACACGGTATTTTCTTGGGATAGCGATCGGTTCTAACCATTTTCTGAGTTCTGAACGCAGCATCAACCAGAACTTACCTCTACTCATGGTGGCGAGTGTTGCTTGGCCTTCCTCTGATAGTACCAAAACCGACGCTAATATTAAGCGATCAGGCTCTTCAAACGGAATCACCACACATTCACTTATCCAAGGCAGTTGTTCTAGTCGCTTTTCGACTTCAACCAGTGATACTCGTTTTTCTTCTATCTTGATGACTCGATCGGTTCGGCCTTTCAATATGAATTGATTATCCGAGACCATTTCGCACTCATCGGCGGTTTGATACCAGTTGTTTTTGTCGATGTACGGCGACAATAACTTAATGCAATTCTCACTGTTGAGACTGGCCTCAAGGCAGTCAAAAAGTTGCCAAGGCGTTTGAGCGCTCTCTTGTTGGCGAAAGGCGATGCCTCCGGTCTCTGTGCTGCCAAACACTTCGATAGGTAAATGACCAAGTAGATCTCGTGACTGGTGAGCCGACTCGGTAGGCAGTGGACCACCCGAAGAGAAGATTCCTGCAAGTTGCGCGGTTTTGCTCTCGTGCTTTAATCGCTTGAGTAGAGCAGGGCTGCTGATCAGCACACAGTTTTTATTGGCATGAGACAAGATCTGTTCTGGGTACTCGAGGTTGTTTCGAGCAAATGGAACACCAGAGCAGAGTGGCCATAAGATTCTAAACAGTAAACCATAGATATGTTGATGAGAAACGGTGCTTTGGATTTGGTTTCCCTTGAGTAACTCTCCCCAGTTTTTAGCTAGCTGAGCCGTCTCAATGTCTAGGTGCTCTAAGGTTTTATCTATAGCTTTGGGCGTACCACTCGAACCTGAAGTAAACAGGGTCAAGTGGGTTGATGACAAATCAATGGTCGTAAGATCATCGGTTAGAGGATTTTGTACTTCGGTGCTTGAGTCCAATATGGTTTGGATATTGCGAACGTCACTCACCTCGACTTCGCCAATCGAGTTATCGACCAGTAGGCAATCAAAATGTTCACTCAGTTCGGCAAGTGCACAAGGTTGATAGTTACCGGGCAATATGATGTGTTTGTGGCTGACGGCACATGCTAAAAAGGCCACCGAAAATTGGTAACTATCTTGGGCGCAAATCGCGACTCGTTGAACAGGGGATGAAGATAAAAGGTTTACGAGTTGAGATAAGTCGTCGTTAAAGGTTTGCCACGTAATCTTGCTATTGTCGTCAAAGCAGACAATAGATTCAGGGGCTCTTTTTTGACTGAGAAGGTCAGACAACGAGATGTAAGATACGGTTTGGGTCATAACAATTTAACTCTGACGAATACGCTGTCTTACCACCCATTCTCCTGCAAAGAGTAACCCTGCGAACATATAGCTGAGTAAGCCGTTGTATAGGGTCCATATTTCAAGAGGTTGGAAGCAGGTATAAAGGGCAATAGAGCCATTGATAACAAAGAATAAGCACCAAATCTTAGTGACTTTTCGTGTGTAATCAATCCCACTTTGCGGAAGTTCAGGTTCTTGAAGGCGAGCAAGGCGTTCGATAATCGTTTGAGGTTGCCATAGGCTTGAAGCAAATACAGCCAACATACAAACATTAACGATAACGGGATAATAGGTTAACCAACCATGCTGTTTAAAGGTTAAACCTAAGGCCAACAGAACAATTCCAGCACTTCCGCTGATCCAAGCTAAGTGTTTTAGCTCTTTGATTTTAGCCTGACCAGCAGAGAAAATGCGGACAGCAAAAATAGCGGCTAAGACGATACCAACGGTTTGTAGGCCAAACTTGTTGAGTCCAAAGTAAACCGCTATTGGATAAGTGAAAAGTATGATTGCCGACAGTAAAGTCAGCAGAGAACGCATTACGCGTCCTTCAATAGTTCAATCACAGACTCAACAACGTCATTAACGGTGCGTACTGCTTTGAACTCTTCAGGCTTGATCTTCTTACCGGTTACATTTTGTAGGTGAACGACCAAATCAACCGCATCAATGCTGTCTAGGTCGAGATCTAGATAAAGGTGAGCTTCAGGCGTGATATCTTCAGCATCAAGCTCGAACAGCTCAATAAGCGCATCTTTAACCTGGTTGTATACTTCTTGTTGGTTAGCTTGTGTCATAAAGATCTGTCTAGTTGTTCGTTTGAGATGAGATGTAGTTTGCTAGGTTTTCTACCGATGCAAAATGCTGGCGAGTGTTTGAGTCGTCGGCATCAATAACAATGTTGTACTTCTTCTTGATAGCAAGGCCAAGTTCAAGTGCATCGATAGAGTCTAGTCCCAATCCATCACCAAATAGTGGAGCTTCTGTTTCAATCTCATCAATGCTCATGTCTTCAAGGTTCAATGCCTCGATGATCAGTTGTTTCAGTTCGTTGTGTAATGTTTCCACTTTGGCCTACTTAGTACTTTATCTGAATGCTGCTTTAAGGGATGCGATTCTACATTATGCGAGGTATTTTCCAAATACTGATATCGCCAGTTGTCTTATTGATGAGCTAAATGTTGTCTTCGGAAGGGAAAATAGTCTCTGCAAGGTGGTGATTAAGGCGTCTTGCTGCCGAAGTTAAGTTATTTGCATTCTCAATAAAGGGTGCGACTTCTATTTTACCTTTCACCGCAATATGAAAAAAGGGTTTCGTAGCAGGAACTTGATACCATTTTTTCTCTTTCGTTAAGAATGTCGGAGAAACTGTAATATGAATAATGCGTAAATCGGTTTGTGTTCGAGTCGCTATTTGTGCCGCACCACGTTGTAAGGATGGTTCAATTCCCGGCGTTGTGCGAGTTCCTTCTGGAAAAACCAGCAGTACATTGCCACGTGAAAAGCGTTCTTCACAACGTTCTAAAAGATCGTCAGGTGCTTGATTGGGTATGTAACCCGCCGCTTTAACAATCCTCTTCATAAACGGGTTTTCCCATATTGCCGCTTTGACGAGGCAATCACATTGAGGAAGTTGAGAGGCGATCAGCACGTAGTCGATTAAGCTCGGATGGTTGGCAACAATGATGCAATTACGGTCTTCACGTAGAAGTTCGGCACCATCAATTCGATAATCAATCGCGCCCGTGAACTTCATAATCCGGCAAAAAGCATGAAATGAAAAACGAATCAGTCGTTGAGTATTAAGCTCTCTTTGGATGGTGTTTGATGTGGTGAGCGCGATCGAAGGCAAGATCAAGAAGCTAAGCACTAACCCTCCTATACCGAAGGTGGTGAAGCAAAGCCCTGTCGCGAATACTCGCCAATATTGGTCGATCTTACTCATTCTTGAGCTCCAGGTTTCGCGTTGTTTATCCATGACCAAGCTTGGTGTTTTCCGGCAATAGTCCAACGTTGTGCATTTTGTAGAATGCTCTGCAGTGTTTGCAGGCTTTGCGGTAAATCAGCCGCTGCTCTATCACTGGTTACTGTCCTTGAAACAGAGAAGTCACTGCCTGCGGTTAGCACTAAACCCAGAGCATAATCGGCATAGTGCTGAGTTTCGTATTCTTGATAAAGCTCAGGCAGAGGCTGATCGAAGTCGATGACTAACACACGATGCGATGGGTATTGGTGAAGGTAAAGGTAAGCTTCAATTAGCGCGTTATGGAAAGTATCTTGCCCAGCGGCGATTGAGGTCAGTGGAATTGGTGCTTTCGCGGCAATGGTGGTTAGCCCGGCTGCGGTATTGTGCACCGACTGCGAGAACGCCATTGGAGAAGCATCGTCACCTTCCAGTACTGACTGAATTAATGTGGCAGTTCGGTGTAGCTCACCATGTCGGCTGGCAAAAACCAGATAATCAATCGCGGTGTCTTTTAATAAGGTTAATGCGGTTTGGACGGCAAGTTTGCTTTGCACACTCATGCGACGGCGCATCATCGGAGGAATAGCTTTAAACTCAGTTGAGCCATTTTTCGGCCAATCTAAGTTAGAGCTCCACGCTTTCCATTCAACAATAGAGTTGAGGCCAGCCGAATTTGCAGACCATTTCTCGATATTAAATGACATTAATTGTGCTTGATTTGACATAGAGTATTGATTTGCTTTGGGTCTAACTAAATACTATGCGTGCTTATAAATAAACACAGATAAGGAATTTAAATGAAATTACTAAAAATAGCCGTTTCAATGTTATTCATACTCGTTCTTGCAGGGTGTGGACGTGTCCAGCCTGTAATGAATGTTGAGGATACTCCAGTTGCACTGAATCTTCAAAGTAAACAGGTGAAATCAGCTATTTATGAGTCCGCTGAGAATCGAGGCTGGTTGGTTTCAGAAATAAAGCCAGGATTGATTCGTGCCGAGCTGTATGTTCGTTCACACCATGCTGTGGTTGAAATTCCTTATAGTGACAAGTTTTACTCTATTCTTTACGTTGAATCAGAGAATTTAAAATACGACGATGGTGAAATACACCGTAATTACAACCGCTGGGTTAATAACTTAAACGTTGATATTAAACGCAAGCTTGCACAAATGGCTGCAGAGTAATCCCTCCTATTATTTGAAAGTTAGGTTTTTCGTGTCGGAATATAAATTAGATCCATTCAACGCATTAGAAGCAAAAACAGAAGCGCAAAAATTATCTTTTGCTCCTATTGTTTTTCATACAGCTCGTACACTTCGTGATTTAGGTATTTTAAAGGCCCTAGATGAGGTGGATAATGATGGTTTACCAGCCGAGAAGCTTTCGGAAATCACCGGTGTATCCGAGTACGGCGTGAAAGTTCTACTCGATATGGCGCTAAGTGCTCATATTGTTACTTGGGACAAACCTAACTATAAAATAGCCAACCTTGGTTTTTACCTTCTGCACGACGGCATGACTAATGCCAACTTGGATTTCACTGCCGATGTTTGTTATGCCGCGATGATGCATTTAACGGAAGCGATTGAAGAAGGAACACCTGCGGGCTTGCAAGAGCTGGGTGATTGGGAAACCATTTACCAAGGTTTATCTCAATTGCCAGAAAAAGCAAAAGAGAGCTGGTTCAAGTTTGATCATTTCTATTCAGACCGTTCGTTCCCAGTGTTGCTTGAGAAAGTCTTCAGTAAGAAACCTAAGTCGCTGGTGGATATTGGTGGTAACACGGGGAAGTGGGCGATGCAGTGTTGTAATCACGACTCGGACGTTGAGGTGACGATTGTTGATTTGCCACAGCAGCTAGAAATGGCAATGGCAAATGCAACGCAACACGGTCATCAAGGCCGAGTAACGCCATTCCCGGCCAACATGTTGGATAAACAGCAAGCTCTGCCAACGGGCGCCGATGTGTGGTGGATGAGTCAGTTCCTTGATTGCTTCTCGCCAATGGAGATTCTGAGCATATTAAAGCGTGTTCGCTCTCATATGTCAGAAGACGCGACTGTCTATATCCTTGAACTGTTTTGGGATGCACAGAAATACGACGCGGCTTCTTATAGCTTAAACGCGACGTCTCTCTACTTTACCTGCTTGGCAAATGGCAACAGCCGTTTTTACCGCAGTGAAGATTTCTTAGAGATCGTTGAAGAAGCGGGCTTTGAAGTGGTAACTCGTACCGATGACATCGGTCTTGGTCACACGCTTCTTGAATTGAAAGCTGGCGCACAATAAAAATAACAAACATGGCTTAAATAATGAAAAAACTATCAACTCAAGTGGTGATCATCGGAGCTGGGCCGTCAGGGTCTATTGCTGCGTCTTTGCTTCATAAAAAAGGCATCGATGTTCGAGTGATTGAAAAGAGCGTATTCCCTCGCTTTTCTATTGGTGAAAGCCTATTACCAGCTTGTATGGAAGTGATTGAACAGGCTGGGATGACTGATGCGGTAATCAACGCCAACTTCCAATACAAAGATGGCGCTGCCTTTCGCAAAAATGGCGTGTACACCGCATTCAATTTTGAAAACAAGTTTTCTTCTGGGCCGGGAACTACGTTTCAGGTTCAGCGAGGCGCTTTTGATAAGGTGCTAGCAGACACTGCCGAGGCACAGGGTGTTGCTATCGATTACCAGCATGAGTTGATGGGCATTGACTTCACCGAAGATAGCACCGTTTTAGATGTACAAGTGCTTGATGGAGAGCGCTATCAGCTAGAGGCGCAATACGTTTTAGATGGCAGTGGTTTTGGCCGAGTGTTACCAAAAATGCTTAACTTGGAAGAGCCGTCATCACTTCCTCCACGCAAAGCTATTTTCACGCACATTAACGATCATATTGCAGAGGCTGATACCGACCTTGAATATGACCGTAATAAAATCCTGATTTCCGTGCACCCAACTAACCCTGATGTTTGGTATTGGTTGATCCCATTTAGCAACGGTGTCTCTTCGTTTGGTGTGGTAGGGGAGCCAAAGTTCTTTGAATCCTACCCACAAGACAAGATTGCCGCGATTAAGCAATTGGCAATGGAAGAGCCGGGTTTAGCTGAGATATTGGCACACGCAGAGTATCCGAACCCTGCGGGTGAAATCGGTGGCTATTCTTCTAACGTAAAACATCTTGCCACAGACAAATATGCACTGCTCGGTAACGCTGGTGAGTTTCTTGATCCTGTATTCTCGTCGGGCGTGACGATTGCGATGAAGTCGGCTCAGCTTGCGGTTGAGTGTGTGGAAAAGCAGCTTAATGGTGAAAAAGTTGATTGGGAACGCGATTATGCCGATCCATTGATGGTTGGCGTAAATACCTTTAGAACGTATGTTGAAGGGTGGTATTCAGGTACTTTGCAGGATGTGATTTTCTATCAAGATCCAAATCCGAAGATTAAGCAAATGGTGTGCTCTATTTTGGCGGGCTACGCATGGGATCAAACCAATCCTTATGTGAAAGACTCGCAACGCCGATTGACGACTTTGGCAGAGATCTGCCGAAGCTAGGTGCTCTATTTAGCGTGCGATGACGCCTTAAAGTGCCAAGGTAACTAGCCTAAAAATAAACACAGCCGCATTTGCGGCTGTGTTTGTATCTGAACAATATGAGTAGTCAGCGTATTCGAGTGAAGGCTATTTCAGATCGATACTGTTCAATCGTCCCATAAAAATAAGCAAATCAATCACATCTTTGTGAGCATCAAGCAGTGCACGTTTGGTTTGGCTATAAGCGGCAAGTCGACCGTGTTTTCTGATTGAGCACACCTTAGTTTTGTATTTGTAATCGCCATTCTCAGAGAATACACGCCATTTCGCGATATAACATTCGTCACGGTGTTCAGGGTCACTCTGAGTCGGGTTTGGCTTGAATACAATTTTGGGTTCTAAACTATGGGGTAGGCGCGTCATCAAGTAGGGCTCTTTGAGGACTTTGGGCCAAAATTTACCCCAAAGCTTTCTGCCTAGCTCATCTCTCAATTTTATAGTTTTCTTCAGTGCCTTATTTTCACCCATACGAACAAAGCCGACAGAGCGATGCAGCACCGTATCTTCGGGAGTATGAATATGGATTTTAAAAGCGGTTTGACCTTTCGAAATAAAGCGGTAACCGGTCGCACCAATTAGGTTATTCTGACTCATAGCTTACTAAATGATGATTATGTTATTAATAAGGTTACGACAAATACGTCTAAACCGAAACCAATCATCAGAAAAAAATAAAGCCTTAGTACTTTTGCTAAGGCTTTATGAAAAACGATGAAGCGAACATGTCGCTAACTACATGATCTTTTGCATCACATCACCAATCTGAATACTTCCTGCAAGGCTTGGCTGATCAATAGTGAGTTCCGCTTCATTTTCGTAGACGCGAGAAACTGTCAGAGTGATATCACTTTGAGATACTTTATTACGTGGTAAGCCTCGTTGGTCGATAAAGGAACCTGTATGCCACAGTTGCAGTTTGTCACCTCGTTGTACGCCATGCAGCCGACCTAAATCGATGGTCACTGTGTTACCAAACACTGCGGCAACTTCTGGAAGGGTGATCTTGCATGATACTTCAGACTCCAAGTCCAACATAATGTTGCGGCTGACACGAAGCATCATAGTGCCGTAGGTGGATGCCCAGAAACGCGCACTCCGGGTATCGACTTCACTGGTCTTAGCGAATGGCCACTTTGCTACTTCACGATAGCTACGGTTATATACCTGATGACCTGTTTTGCCATCGAATACCTGCATTTCTAATGCAAACTGGCGATTGATAACGTCATCTTTCAACAACTTAGACTCGACCGTTGCGGTTAAGTCGGTAATATCGCCACCAATAATGTATTGTGCGCCAGTATCTTGAGCGATCATCTTGATGACTTCAGGTTGACGTTTATCGATGTCGTAGTCGGTCGTGCCTACAGAAACAAAGCTGCGAGACTCTTGTGCGAGTTGGCGGTCAACGACATGGCCGAAATCATCTCCGAGGTTATAGATCCTGCCCATCACGGCTTGTTGAGGGGAAGTCACATCAATATTACCGACCAAGAATGTCTTCTTATATTGGCTCTCATGGCAAGCATTTGCCGAAGGATAGATGTCGATCTTTGCAGTGATCATTAAATTGCCACCGCGTGTTTTCTCTTTCTCAACTAAGATGTAGCGTACTTCGTGATTGGTAAACTGGAACTCTTTTTTCTTTGCGTCTAAGTAGGGAGTGAGGTTGGAAATGCTGCCTATATCGGCTCCTGAGAACTGCACGGCTTTATAAACCGCGTCTTCCAGGGCGTGAATCCTTGCGGTCTCTTCTGACGATACGATGGCTGCAGTACCGGTAACTTCATACCAAGAGGCATGAGCATTGAAGTTTATTGTGACTAATAAACTTATTGAAAATAAGTAAGAAATTATTTTTTTCATCTATTCGTTACCAGTTGGGTATAAATATTGCTTAACAAATAACTATAAGCTTGAAGCTGACTTAAGTGTGTTTTTCTTAATCTGAACCATTACTGAAAAGCAAAGACTGTTCCAACATTGTAATCCATTGAAAAAATAATGGTGAGAAGATATTGGCACAGTAAGCACTATAAACATCTGGAGATAAGAGAATGAAAAAATGGCTCGTAGTAATGAGTGTCATGTTGATGACATCATGCGCTTATTCGCCTATATATAACGGCAAGTCTGAGTATTCAGGAAGTCAGTTTATGTTGATGGCTAGCCCTCGTCATACCATGGATTTCTTCGTGGAAAGTATGACTGAAGATTTGATCATTTCGAATACGAGTATTTCAGCAAGAACACCGATTGCCATTACGTCGTTTGTTGACCTACAACATATGGACACAACAAACTGGTTAGGTAACTCAGTTTCAGAAGGCTTTATCCATCAATTTCAGCGTCGTGGTTTCAAAGTCGTTGATTTCAAAACCACAGGCTCAATTCAGGTGACTCAGCAGGGCGACTTCTCTTTAAGTCGTGACTGGAAAGACCTAGCTCAAGAGCAAGATGTCCAGTACGTTTTGACGGGCACTATGCTTCGCCAAGAAGGCGGTGTGCTTGTGAATGCTCGTGTGGTTGGCATGCAAACTCGTATCGTTGTTGCTTCTGCTCAAGGTTTCTTACCAGCGGATCGTATTGGTCGTGACCTAGATACTCTGAATAGTATTCGAACTCAAGATGGTGTCATCATTCGTTCTGATCCAACGATGACTCAGCCTTATACTGTTATTCTTCGCCCTTAGGAGTTCGTGATGAAGAAGTTAATATTTGTTGTCGTCGCTTTATTGCTTGTTGGTTGTCAACCATTGCAAAACATGAGGCCAAATGATTTTCTAGTTGCTGTAGGTTACGCTAGTATCAGTGAGCAAAAAGGACGTAATGACGAAGAAAAACGTATCCGAGCGATGAGAGCTTCTAAAATTGATGCCTACCGTGAGCTTGCTGAACAAGTCTATGGTATGCGGGTGAGTGGTCGAGCTGAGCTTGAAGATCAACGTCTTGGCACCGAGAGAACTTCCGGTGCTGTTGATGGTGTAATCCGTGGCGCAGAAGTGGTCCGCAGTTACCCTGTCGGTGATAGTTATGTCACTGAGCTTCAGTTAGATATCCGTAAGATGGAACAGCTACGTAATTACGGTGAAGTTCAAGCAGTACCTCAGAAAAGACAACAAACGTTGTTCTAACTTAAGAATCATCTAGTTATAAGATTATCCAGTTATATTGGCTGTCATTCGCTTTCCAGATGGCGTAACGGCAACAAGTAACAGGTATGAAAACAGAGCGGCAAGTATGAAAATACTTGCCGCTTTTTTGTTTATAGGTTTATTGGGCACATTTACAGGTTCTATGAAAGCTTGACGGGTCGAGCGAGAAGAATAGGCTGAGATACAGATACAGATACAGATACAGATACAGATACAGATACAAGCAAGAAGGGGGTTGTTACGAAGAGGGTTAGCCTAACTAAGCTTTTATGTTGGTTCCCAAGGTAGAGATGGTGTGAGTTTGGCCACCGGCGTTGTAAGTCATGCCAACCTTTCCGTGGCTTTGTTGCATCATATTGCTGAGTTTTTTAAAGCTAAGCTGTGCTCGGTTCAGGGCTTCGCCATTAACTAGGTTTGCTTGATGACAGTCGTGCACTATGGACTTGATTGTCGCGACTATTTGAGCCAGTTCAGGATTATCGGTCAGTTCTGAGACATTAGTATGGGAAGAGATTCGTTGATCGGTTGATCTTAGTTGTTCGACAAGGACAACTTTTTCTTGAGCTATTCGTTCAATATCATTTGATTTTCTGCTGGTGATAGCGGTTTTTTCTGAACTTAAAAGATCAGATAAGGCTTTGGCATTTTGAAGTTGGAAATTAACTAAGTCTGCGAGTGCCGCCATAATTTAAACCTGCTGAACTTCTGTGGTAAAAAGTGAAATCTTAAAATAAAGATGACTTCGTACTGAGTCATCTATCAAAGGTCTTTTAATTCGTTCTCAAACTTGATCATATTATCAGCCAACTTCTCTGGATCGACCGTATATGAACCGTTTGTAATCGCTTCTTTAATCGCTGCTACTTTTGCTGTATCAAAGCTAGGCTGTGCGGCCATGTCTTGGTGCAGTTGACCAATCGCTTTGCTTTGTTGGCTCAAAGAAACCGCGTCTTTGCTTGCTGGAGATTTAGCTGCAACATCAGAATGAGATGTTTGAGGGCTAGAATCAGAGCGCGCTGCTGATCGGTTAGTGGTCGTTAGGGTATGCCCTGAACGTATATTATCAATACCTGCCATCGTTAAGCCTTTTTCTTCAAAAATGGGAACCTGTACAGTCAATATCGACCAAGGGTTCGAATACTTTAGCAAATTTTTAGCTCAATAGTCGAAAAGGGACGCCACACCACAGCCGTTATATTTGGCGTTAAGTGTTGAGAGTCAAATTAGCTAACGATACCGTCACTTTAGAAGTAAAGAGTTAAAAATAAACCGTGACTTCAGACATGCTGGTAACAATACCTTCAATTATACGCTGTGATTTATCATTTTTCACTCTTACTTGATCGCCCATCGAACCATCGGTCAATGCTGTACCTTTAGTGGTAATGGTCATGCCACCTTTTACTGCCTGTATGATAACCTTCTCGTTTCGGCAGACGACACAGACATCGCTTCTTTCGACAACATCGCCTGGGCGTAAGTTCTTTTTCACTTTCGCCCCGATGACTTGCTCTGGAAGTGTAAAGCCTTGACGACGAAATTTGTTTAGGGAAATCATGTCTGTGGTGACATCGTATTGGCCGACGATTTCACCTCTTGCGATTAAACGAGTAGTGGTGACGAGTGGTACTGACATCGAAATACGTACCGGGACATAAACTCGCCACTCATCAGGGATACATTGCACTAAAACCGTAATACTGCTGCGGGTATTGGTAGTCGTCGAGGCGCTGGTTTCAAGTGGGATAGGGCAATCTGTTGCTTTGATTCTTGAGTCAACATTTGCTGAATTTACAAAGAGTTCGCCACCTTGTGGTTGCTCAACGGTATCAAGGATGTGTTGCTCTGCCGTAGACTGAATCATTTCAATTTGTTCTGGAGTCGCAGCTTGTATAAAAAAACTAAACAATATTGATAAAATGCCGATAAACTTAACGACAGTTTTAAAAGTAGCTCTACACATTGCTATGGAAAAAGCAGGCAGATTTGTTTTACGATTCGTCATTCTGTTTCTCTAGTAGTTCGTAGCTTGCAGTAGACTAACACTTTTTTATCCAAAAAAGTTTGATATGGAGATGAGCTCATGACGGGTATTCTTGATTCAGTGAATCAGCGTACGCAACTCGTCGGTCAAAACCGATTAGAATTACTAACCTTTCGCCTAATGGGGCGTCAGCGTTACGGCATTAATGTCTTTAAAGTAAAAGAAGTGCTTCAATGCCCTAAGCTGACAAAGATGCCAAACTTAAACCCACTAGTTAAAGGTGTAGCGCACATTCGTGGTCAGACGATCTCTGTTATCGATTTGAGCTTAGCGACTGGTGGCCGTCCTACAACGGATGTTGAAAAGTGTTTTGTGGTTATCTCTGAGTTTAACCGAACCATTCAGGGATTCTTGGTCAGTTCAGTAGAGCGCATTATTAACATGCATTGGGAATCTATTCTTCCGCCGCCGGATGGGGCGGGTAGAGCAAACTACTTGACCGCGGTAACCAATATTGATAATGAATTGGTAGAAATTCTTGATGTTGAAAAGATCCTTGCGGAAATTTCGCCTGTTGATGAAACAATGGACAGTAAAATTGCTGAAGATATTGCGAAAGTAGAGCAAGAGAAACCATTAGTTCGCCGTATCTTGATTGCTGATGATTCAACGGTGGCTCGTAAGCAGGTTCAGCGTGCTATTGAGTCGATTGGCTTTGAAGTTGTCTCAGTGAAAGATGGTAAAGAAGCCTATGAGAAGCTAGTACAGATGTCATCAGAAGGCAGTATTTACGATCAAATCTCATTGGTTATTTCTGATATTGAAATGCCAGAGATGGATGGCTATACGCTAACCGCCGAGATTCGACGTCACGCTGAACTTAAAGATCTATACGTAATTTTACACTCTTCACTGAGTGGTGTATTTAACCAAGCTATGGTTGAGCGCGTGGGGGCTAACTCTTTCATCGCTAAATTCAATCCTGATGAGCTTGGTGCAGCAGTTAAAGCTGCGTTAACTAACTAAAAGAGACATTAATGACTGCTATAACAATAAGTGATCAAGAGTATCGCGATTTCAGCCGTTTCTTAGAATCTCAATGTGGCATTGTATTAGGTGACAGCAAACAGTATTTGGTGCGCAGTCGTCTAAGCCCATTAGTAGCGAAGTTTAATTTAGCTTCGTTATCTGATTTATTGAAGGACGTAGTAACAGGTCGAAACCGTGAACTGCGTGTGGCTGCAGTTGATGCCATGACGACAAACGAGACACTTTGGTTCCGTGATACTTACCCGTTTGCTGTGCTTGCGGATAAACTTCTACCGGAAATAGCGGCAAATAAACGTCCTATTAAGATTTGGTCAGCGGCCAGTTCTTCAGGTCAAGAAGCATACTCAATGGCTATGACGATTATTGAAACTCAAGCTCGCAGGCCAGGTATGTTGCCGAACGTATCGATCACGGGAACGGATATATCAGCAAGTATGTTGGATATGTGTCGCACAGGCGCATATGACAATTTGGCGTTAGGTCGAGGCCTTTCTCCTGAACGTCGCCGTACCTTCTTTGAAGATGCGGGCGATGGCCGTATGAAAGTGAAAGATAACGTAAAGCGTATGGTGAACTTCCGTCCTCAAAATTTAATGGAAAGCTATGCATTGTTAGGCAAGTTCGACATTATTTTTTGTCGTAACGTGTTGATTTACTTCTCGCCTGAAATGAAGTCAAAGGTACTTAACCAGATGGCAAACAGCCTGAACCCTGGTGGTTACCTGTTATTGGGGGCGTCTGAATCGTTAACAGGCTTAACGGATCGTTTTGAAATGGTTCGTTGTAATCCAGGCATCATCTACAAATTAAAGTAATGGTTGGCACCAGAATAAGGTGCGGCGTTACTGTTTAATTTCAAAACCCAGCCAAGTGCTGGGTTTTCTTTTTCCTGTTTAATCTATATCTTTAAGTCAGAGTGACATTCCAATTTACTCTATTTTTTGGCTTGTATATTGCAAGTTTACCCACGAGTAACCTGTGAAAGTATTGATAGACCACTTTGTTTTAAAAGTTGGTATATATATTGCTTTGGTTATTTCATAACAGTCAGTTCTTGAGTTGAGGTTTACATGGCTATTTCTTTTGACAATGCTTTAGGCATTCACCAGCACACAGTTGGTGTACGTGAGCGTAACGCTGAGGTGCTTTCCACCAATATCGCGCAAGCGAACACGCCTGGGTATAAGGCAAAGGGATTAGACTTTGAGAAATCACTGCAAGCGGCAAGTTCTGGGGCAAGCATTGGTCTTAGCCGCACAGATGGTCGGCACATTTCTGCCTCAACAACGGTGAACGGGGAAACGAAGTATCGAATTCCTACCCAACCTGATACAGGAGATGGCAATACGGTTGATTTGGATTTGGAAAGAAACCTTTTCATGCAAAACCAAATTAGGCATCAAGCCTCTCTCGACTTCCTAGGAAGTAAGTTCAAGAATTTAACGAAAGCGATTAAAGGGGAATAATTAGATGAGCTTATTTAATGTATTCAATGTGACTGGTTCTGCGATGAGTGCTGAATCTGTTCGTCTAAATACGACCTCGAGCAACCTGGCGAACGCAGATAGTGTAAGTAGTTCTGCTAAAGAAACTTACAAAGCTCGTCACGCCGTGTTCGGCGCTGAGTTAAATAAAGCACGCAACAGTGGTCACACTGTGCCTGTGAAAGTATTAGGTATTGTGGAAAGCGATAAGCCGCTGAGCGCGGAGTACAACCCGGATCACCCATTAGCGAATAACGAGGGCTATATTTACAAGCCTAACGTGAATGTTATGGAAGAAATGGCGAACATGATTTCGGCATCACGTGCGTACCAAACAAACGTACAGGTTGCTGACTCTAGTAAACAAATGCTGCTGCGTACGCTGCAGATGGGTCAATAAGGATAAGGAGGTAGCACATGGCTGGAATCAACAACAATGTTGGTCAAAGCGGCTTGTCCTATGTTGACCAGCTGAAGAGTCTTCAAGATGGCGCTAAGAAGCCCGATGAAACAACAGGTAAGCAGGATCTTAAACAAGAAGATTTCTTATCTTTGTTGACTAAGCAACTAGCACAACAAGACCCTTTTAAGCCGGTTAGCAATGACCAGATGATTGCGCAAATGGCTTCATTTGCGACCGTAGATGGCATTGGCAAAATGAATACACAGTTTGAAAGCTTGAATTCATCAATGACCTCTAACCAAGCACTGCAGGCATCCTCTTTGGTTGGCCGTGATGTATTGGTTCCTGGTGCGGCAGGTGTGAAACCCGGTGATGGCGGTATGGCGGCAATGGTTAAACTTCCTCAGGCAATGGACAATGTAATGGTCCGTGTTGAGAACGAAGTAGGCCAATTGGTTCGCACTTTTGATATCGGCTCTAAACCATCAGGTGATACACGTGTTGAATGGGACGGAAAAGACGAAGACGGTAACCCATTGCCGGCCGGTAAGTACAACGTGAAAGCGTCGGGTTTATTGGATGGCGAGAGTACAGAGTTCCAGGTGTCGAGTTATGCGAACGTGAACAGTGTGCTTCTTGGTAAGGGTGATGGCAACGTACTACTCAATCTGGCTGGTTTTACATCGCCAGTACGACTTGCTGAAGTACTAGAAGTTGGTAAAGCGTAGCTTTTTGCAAAGTGACTATGCTAGCTAGATAGATTAGGAGAATATTGGAATGTCATATGTAGCTTTAAGCGGTCTGTCCGCTGCACAATTAGACCTGAATACAACCAGTAACAACATTGCGAACTCAAACACATTTGGCTTTAAAGAGTCTCGTGCCGAGTTTGGTGATGTTTATTCAAACTCGTTGTTCACTAACGCAAAAACGGCGGCAGGCGGCGGTGCGCAAGCTAGCCAAGTGGCGCAACAGTTCCATGAAGGTTCAAGTATTTATACGAATAACCCAATGGATTTGCGTATCAGTGGTACAGGTTTCTTTGCCGTATCGAAAGACCGCATGGTACCAGAGATCAATGAACTAACGCGTAATGGTGCATTTCACCTAAACAAAGACAACTACATGGTTACAGCTAATGATGAGTTTCTTTTGGGTTATGATGTCGATCCTAATTCGGGTGAAGTTCTTTCTTACGCGCCAAAGCCTCTCGACATTCCTGCTGAGTTTGGTAAGCCAAAACAGACAGAAAACATTGAAGTAGGGGTTAACCTGCCTGCAAATGGTGATCTTAAAGATCCGGCTGCATTTAACTTCGAAGATGCGGACACCTATAACCGTGCGACGTCTTCGACGGTATACGATTCTATGGGTCAGTCTTACAAGTTAACGACTTACTACCTCAAAGATCAGACTCAACCAAACACTTGGCAGACGTACTACACCATGTCAGATGAGAACGGCGAAAAGCCGGTGAACATTACAGGTGGTGATGCGACGAATGCACAAGGTCATATTGGCCACACCATGAAATTCAACAATGACGGTACGTTAGCAAGCCTTAACAATGGTCAGCCAATTAATTCTGAGCCATTAGGCGCTGGTGCGAACCCTGTTGATTTAAACGGTGCCGATCCAACGCAAGTACTTAAGTTCGGTCTCGATTCTTCAACTCAGTTTGCTGCACCGTTTGAATTGACTAAGTTTGATGAAGATGGCGCAACAACAGGTTTCTTAACCAAGATCGATTTCGATGAGTACGGCAGTGTTCTAGGTACTTACTCAAATGGTGAAAACGTGATGCTTGGCCGTGTAGGTCTGGTTCGTGTACCTAATGAGCAAGGTCTAGATAAGAAAGGCGGTACTCAGTGGGATTCTACTAACAACTCTGGTGATAAAATCTGGGGTGAATCGAATAAAGGTTCATTTGGTGGGATTAACAACGGCTCGCTAGAGCAATCGAATATCGACATGACACAAGAGTTAGTTGATTTGATTTCTGCTCAACGTAACTTCCAAGCGAACTCACGTTCTCTAGAAGTACACAACCAGCTACAACAGAATATTCTTCAGATTCGTTAATCGTTTCGAGCGTTTGAATCATCTGCAAATACCCAATTCAATGTTATTGAATTGGGTATTGTTGTTTGTCTTCTTATTTGCCGCTCCTATTGCCGCCCGGTAGTGCCACTGGCAACAATTCTTCCTGTATGCTCCTTTAATGATCACCCCTCTTTGTTCATTTTCTATTTAAATTATTGATAAATAACAGTTAAAAACATTGGCACAGTGTTTGCTTTGTAAGCTCTAGAAGATGATTTTTTGGAGCAAAATTATGGATCGCGCACTGTTTCTTGCCATGAGTGGCGCAAAGCAAAATATGCAGGCGTTGCAGCTACGTGCAAACAACCTTGCCAACGTAAGTACCACGGGTTTCCGTGCTGATTTAGCACAAGCTCGTTCAATGCAAGCGTATGGCGAAGGCATGCCTACTCGTGTTTTCAGCATGACAGAGCGCCCGGGTCATAATTTCGCGCAAGGTAGCGTGGTCACCACTGGCCGAGATCTAGACGTCACCATTCAAGGTGATGGTTGGATTTCAGTGATGGACAACACTGGCCGTGAAGGTTTAACACGTAACGGTAACCTACGGGTTGATCAAAACGGTTTGCTAACCAACGCAAGTGGCCATTTAGTGCTTGGTGAAAACGACGCACCAATCACGCTGCCAATCCCAATCAGTAAAGTAGAAATTGGTACAGACGGTACGATCTCAGTCATTCCTCAAGGCGCTCCAGCTGAAGAATTGGCCGTAGTTGATCGTATTAAACTTGTACGTCCAGATAACCAAAGTTTGTTTAAAGATACGAATGGTCTATTCCGTTCGAAAAACCCAGATCAGGCATACGAAGCGGATGCAGCGGTAACGTTGCTAAAAGGTGCTATCGAAGGCAGTAACGTAAATGCTGTCGGTGAAATGACCAGTTTGATTGACTTACAACGTCAGTTTGAAATGCAGGTCAAGATGATGAGTACGGCAGAGGAAATGGACAAGTCGTCTGATTCACTGCTTCGTATGAGCTAATAGAATTTAAAGGAATTTGCTATGCATCCAGCATTATGGGTAAGTAAAACAGGTTTAGACGCCCAACAAACCAATATCTCAACGATTTCGAACAACCTTGCCAACGCCTCGACCATTGGTTTTAAAAAGAGCCGCGCGGTATTTGAAGATCTGTTTTATCAGAACATCAACCAACCGGGTGGACAATCGTCTCAGAACACTGAGTTGCCAAGTGGTTTGATGTTGGGTGCTGGTTCTAAGGTAGTAGCAACTCAAAAAGTTCACACTCACGGTAATGCGCAAACGACATCAAACAGCCTAGATATGATGATTGAAGGCGACGGCTTCTTCCAAGTTGAAATGCCAGACGGTGAGACAGGTTATAGCCGTAATGGTCAGTTCACTCTGAACGGTGACGGCGCGATCGTTACATCAGGTCAAGGTTATGCTTTGCAACCAGAAATCGTGATTCCTGAAGATGCGATCTCGGTGACAGTAGGCAACGATGGTGAAGTTTCGGTTCGTCTGCGCGGTGAGCAAAACAACGTCGTAGTTGGCCAAATCACCATTACTGACTTCGTGAACCCCGGTGGTTTAGAGCCAGTCGGTCAAAACCTTTACTTGCCGACAGGTGCGAGTGGCGACCCACAAGAAGGTGTTCCGGGTTTTGATGGCTTGGGTAACATCCGCCAGTCGATGCTAGAAACATCGAACGTAAACGTAACCGAAGAGCTAGTGAATATGATCGAAGCTCAACGTGTTTACGAAATGAACTCGAAAGTTATCTCGTCGGTAGACAAGATGATGAGCTTTGTTAACCAACAGCTGTAATTGGTTATCTGTCGCTGACTTGTTTCGCACTCATTGACGTGTGTCACGACTTACTATTTACAACGGCCAACAATTTACAGCGGCCAACTAAGAGTATATCGCCATGAAACGTATTTTTTGTTTAGCTCTGTTTGTATCCATGACGGGCTGTAGCATGCTGGACCCAATTGAAACACCGGCAGAAGAAAACGCGACCACTGTGGTTGATGCGGTGGAAGGCGATAAGTCGACTCAAGAGAGTTCAGGCATTATCGATACGCTTCGTGGTCGAACCGATCCCGTTGCTGGTGACCCTGCATGGGCACCGATTAATCCAAAGCAAAAACCAGAACATTATGCAGCGGCAACGGGATCTTTGTTCAATGTTAACCATATTGGCAGCATGTATGATGATTCAAAACCTCGTGGTATTGGCGATATTATTACTGTGGCGTTAGATGAAAATACGCGAGCGACCAAAAAAGCCAATGCTGACATGTCTAAGTCGAACGACGCAACGATGGAACCTCTGGCTGTCGGTGGTCAAGAGTTAGCTATTGATAAGTACAATTTCTCTTACGATTTGAGTAACACCAATACCTTTGCCGGTGATGCATCAGCCAACCAAAGTAACAGCATCAGCGGCTACATTACCGTTGAAGTCATCGAAGTATTAGCCAATGGCAACCTAGTGGTTCGAGGTGAGAAGTGGATGACACTGAACACGGGCGATGAGTACATCCGCCTAAGCGGCACCATCCGCCCTGATGATATTGACTTCGAAAATACCATCGCTTCAAACCGGGTGTCTAACGCACGAATTCAGTACTCAGGGACCGGCGTACAAAAAGATATGCAAGAGCCTGGATTCTTGGCACGATTCTTTAATGTATCACTGTAGGGTTTGAGAGGGTGTCGACATACTGACAGCCTTTATCACTGAGCCATATTTAGCTAAGCTATTCTAAATTAAAGTAATACAGACAGGTTACTCAATGAAAAAACTAACGCTCGTACTATTCGGCATGCTATTTCTTGCCACCAGTGCCCATGCTGCGCGTATTAAAGACGTGGCAAAAGTGGCGGGTGTTCGTAGTAACCAACTTGTCGGTTATGGTCTGGTCACGGGTTTGCCGGGTACAGGTGAGACAACTCCCTTTACCGATCAAACGTTTAACGCGATGCTGCAAAATTTTGGCATCCAATTGCCGCCCGGCACTAAGCCAAAAACTAAAAACGTAGCGGCTGTTATTGTTACCGCTGAATTGCCAGCCTTCTCTAAGCAAGGTCAGGAAGTTGACGTAACGGTCTCTTCAATCGGTTCGGCAAAAAGCTTGCGTGGCGGTACCTTGCTACAAACCTTCCTAAAAGGTCTTGATGGTCAAGTTTATGCAGTAGCGCAAGGTAACTTGGTGGTAAGTGGCTTCAGTGCACAAGGTAACGACGGTTCAAAGCTTGTCGGTAACAATCCTAACGTTGGTATTATCTCTAGCGGTGCGACAGTTGAACAAGAGATCCCAACGCCATTTGGCCGTGGCGACTACATCACTTTTAATCTAATCCAATCCGATTTCACAACAGCTCAGCGTTTAGCTGATGCGGTTAATAATTTCCTAGGTCCACAAATGGCTTCAGCGGTAGACGCGACTTCAGTAAAAGTTCGCGCACCACGTGAAATCAGCCAACGTGTGGCGTTCTTATCGGCTATCGAAAACATCGAATTCGACCCTGCAGAAGGATCTGCAAAAATCATCGTTAACTCTCGTACTGGTACGATTGTGGTTGGTAAGCACGTTCGCTTAAAAGCGGCTGCGGTCACACACGGTGGTATGACGGTTGCAATCAAAGAAAACTTGAATGTGAGTCAGCCGAATGCATTTTCTGGCGGTCAAACAGTGGTAGTTCCTGATTCTGATATCGAAGTCACCGAAGCCGATGGAAAGATGTTTAAGTTTGAACCGGGTCTAACGCTGGATGATTTGGTTCGAGCCGTCAACGAAGTAGGCGCAGCGCCTTCTGATTTAATGGCAATTCTTCAAGCACTGAAACAAGCCGGTGCAATTGAAGGCCAATTGATCATTATCTAAGGAATAAAGCATGATTAAGAATAACAATGACATCGGCTTTATTCACGACATCGGTAGCTTAGACCGCCTTCGTCAACAAGCGGTAAATGGTGAAGAGGGCAGCGAAAAAGAAGCACTGACGGCTGCGGCAAAACAGTTTGAATCGATTTTTACCTCTATGTTGTTTAAGTCGATGCGCGACGCGAACTCAAGCTTTAAGTCGGATATGTTGAACAGCCAGAACGAACAGTTCTATCGTCAGATGCAAGACGACCAAATGGCGAGTGAATTGAGCGCTTCAGGTTCGCTAGGCCTAGCGGATATGATCGTGGCTCAATTAAGTGCTGGTCAAGCAAGCGATGCGGCAGAAGATAAGGTTCGTAGTGAAGGCTTTGATACTTCACTGCAAAGACCTCAGTACTCTGGCCGTTCAGAAGACAGAATATCTGAAGTTCAATCTGCTTCCGCTGTTAAACAACCCGTCTCTTTTGATTCTCCAGAATCGTTTGTTACCTCAATGAAGCCTTATGCTGAGAAAGCAGCAAGTGCGCTCGGTGTCGATTCATCGTTGCTATTAGCACAAGCCGCTCTTGAAACAGGTTGGGGTTCTAAAATGGTTAAAAACTCTTTGGGTAATAGTAATAACCTATTCAACATCAAAGCCGATAGAAGTTGGAAGGGCGATAAGGTTGCTACGCAAACTCTTGAGTTCCATGGTAAAACAGCAGTCAAAGAGTCAGCGTCTTTCCGTTCTTACTCAAACTTCGAAGACAGCTTTAATGACTATGTGAAGTTCTTGAATGAAAATCCAAGATACGAAACGGCATTGAAGCATCAAGGTAACTCAGAGAACTTCATCAAAGGTATCCACCAAGCGGGTTACGCAACTGACCCTAACTATGCCGATAAAGTATTGCGCGTTAAAGCGAAGATTGATGAGATGAATTAGCGCAATCAACTAGCATTGAGAGCTTGCCATTGGCAGGCTTTTTTCTTATCCGTCACCTCAAACCTTGCCACGTTGTCCATAGTTATCTCCTTACACTTCAATAAATTATTGTCTTTAACTCTCCGTTATTTCTATTGGCACATATATTGCTTGTTATCTTAGTAATATACGGTTGTAGTTAATCAGTTCATTCTGATTTTGTTAAGTTTTTTGGGGGCATTATGGCGTCGGATCTTCTGAATGTAGGGGCACAAAGTGTTCTTACTGCTCAGAGACAGCTAAACACCACAGGTCATAACATTTCTAACGCCAATACAGAGGGCTTTAGCCGCCAATCTGTAATTCAAGGTGTGAATGACCCGCGTCAGTACGGTGGCCAGTCCTATGGTATGGGTGTGCACGTGGAAAATGTTCGCCGCTCTTGGGATCAGTTTGCCGTTAAAGAACTTAACTTATCGACAACCAATGCCGCCAACAAAGGCGATACCGAAGCCAACCTCGACATGCTGTCGAGCATGTTGTCATCGGTCGCTTCAAAGAAGATCCCAGAAAACCTCAATGAATGGTTTGATTCGGTTAAGACACTCGCTGATACACCTAATGATGTAGGTGCGAGAAAAGTGGTGTTAGAAAAAGCCGAGCTGTTAAGCAAAACACTGAATGAATTTCATGAAACGGTGCGCCAACAATCTGATTCTACGAATAAAAAACTAGACATGGGTATAGAGCGAGTTAACCAACTCGCGATCGAGATTCGGGATGTTCAACGCTTAATGATGCGAACTCCTGGGCCTCATAATGACTTACGAGATCAGCATGAGAAACTGATTAATGAGCTGTCTGGGTACACCAAAGTAACGGTGACGCCACGCTCTAATGCTGAAGGTTTTAATGTCCATATCGGTAATGGCCATACCTTAGTTTCTGGTAGTGAAGCGAGCCAATTAAAAATGGTCGATGGCCTGCCAGATGTACATCAACGTCGCTTAGCGATTATTGAAGGAAAGTCTCTAAAACCGATCACTAGCAGTGATATCGATGGAAAAATCGGTGCCATGTTAGACATGCGAGATGACCACATTCCAGAAGTCATGGATGAACTGGGTCGTTTGGCGACGGCGTTTTCACACAAAGTAAATGAGTTGCAATCACAAGGTTTAGATCTTAATGGCAACGTGGGTAAAAACCTGTTCACCGATGTGAATTCTGAGCGGGTGGCAAAATCACGCGTGACGGCGAGCAGCCAGTCAAAGGCTGATGTTGCGGTTTATATAGATGACACCTCTGCTTTAAAAGGCGGAGAGTATGGCCTTAAGTATGATGGCAGTGACTATGTCGTGACCAAGCCTGACGGTGAAACGGTAAAAGTCAGTACTAATTCAAGTGGCAACGCTTTTAACCTTGATGGTATGCGAGTAGAAATTCGCACCCCTCCTGAGCTTGGAGAGAAATTGCTGTTGCGTCCAACTCGCAATTTTGCCGCACAGATTCAGATGGAAACCAAAGATCCAAAAGACATTACTGCGCAAAGTTATGAAGCATCGACCACGTTTGCCAAAGGCACGGCCGGTTTCAAAATTTTACAAGCGGGTCAACTGCGCGAGTTCGAAGTTATTGTGTCACCCAAGGGTGAGCAGTTTGCGGTGACGGATCCGAAAGGCAATATTTTAATGCAGCCGCAACCTTATCCGCCTGAAGGGCCGGTCACTATTAACGGCACCACGTTTGAGTTAACTTCGGGAGCGGTGGCAAACGATAAATTTACGGCAAACCTTGTCCCATCAGAAGGTGACAACGGTAATCTACGTAAGATGCAAAATCTACAAACCGGAAAAATTTTGAACGATGGTGAGTCTACGATTTTAGACCTTTACCATAACTTGAATACCAATATGGGGTTGAAGTCTTCAACGGCCAATCGCTTGAGTGATATTGCGACCTTAGAAAAACAGTCAGCTCAAGAGCGTATTGCTTCGGTATCCGGGGTCAATCTCGATGAAGAAGCAGCCAATATGATGAAATTCCAGCAAGCGTACATGGCTTCCTCACGCATCATGCAAGCTGCCAATGATACGTTTAACACTATTTTGGCTCTGAGATAGGAAGTGTAAATGTTGAATCGTATTTCTAGCTTCCATAACTATCAGTCAGTACAAAATGACTTGCGCCGCCAAGAGAACAAGGTACATCACAACCAAGCGCAACTCGCTTCTGGTAAGAAGTTACAGTCACCAAGTGATGACCCGTTGGCGACCCACTATCTACAAAATATTGGTCAGCAATCTGAGCAACTGAAACAATATGTTGATGCTATTACGTTGGTTCGAAATCGTTTAGAGCATCATGAAGTTATGATGTCTAACTCGGAAGGGTTTGCTGATGAAGCCAAACGAACCGTAATGGAAATGATCAACGGCGCGCTTTCACCGGAAGACCGTTTAGCTAAGCAGCGTGAAATTGAAGAACTGGCGAATAACTTTTTGTACTTGGCCAACTCTCAAGATGAGTCGGGTAACTATACATTTGCGGGCACTAAGCCGAAGAACCAGCCTTTCTTTCGAGATAACGAAGGGAACGTGACGTATCAAGGTGATGATTACCAACGCAAGATGCGTGTGGCAAGTAGCTTTGAGATGGCAATGAATGATCCGGGCAGCAAGTTATTTATGGAAATAGATAACCCGTTTGGTGATTACGAGCCCCAATATGAGCTTGAGCCTGCCTCTGAGTTATTACTCGAGCGTGCGACTAACAGCGCTGAAGATGGTTCTACCTATAAAGTGACTTTCGTCGACATGCAGACGGGTAAGTTCGCTTATCAACTTGAAAAAGATGGCGCAGTGGTTGCGGCAGAAGATTTTGATCCTTCGACAGGCATTGTTTACGAAGGGCTGAATATTCAAATCAAAGGCCAGATCACTAAGGGGGACTCAATCACCTTAGAGCCGAGAGAGACATTCTCTATTTTTGATACGTTCAAAGAGGCGGCAGAGCAAGCAGAACATCCGGTTTCAGATGCGTCGGCGACCGCGAAACTGCATCAAGTGACCGAAGAGTTCCATGCTGCGTTTATTCATTTGACGAAGGCAAGAACCGATGTCGGTGCGCGTTTGAATACCTTGGATATTCAAGAACAACAACATGAAGATTTTAAGTTGTCTTTAGCAAAAGCAAAAAGCAACTTTGAAGATTTGGATTATTCGAAAGCAATCATTGAATTCAATGAAAACTCTCGGGCACTGCAAGCTTCTCAACAAGCGTTTGGCAAAACCAAAGACCTGACCTTGTTTAACTATATTTAATAATTAATCGGTATTTAGTGGTGACTTGTCGATCACCATGGCGTTGATTCCTTGCCGTATGTGCTATGCCATACGTGCGAATGACGACATAGTTTGCCGCTTTTTTGTACGAAGTCTGATGTTTCTAGAATAGCGGCAAAAAACGGCAATAAGGAAGGTGAATGTTTTTACCTTCTAATAGTAGAAAATCATAGTTGCGCAGTGTTGTTTGTAAGTTTTTGATTTTTAGATAATTAAAAAATTATTCATATGAGATTAAACTTGGCATACAACTTGTATCTGTGTTGGTTATAAATGATTAATACAGATCTTAAACCTTGTATAGGGTTTATCGAGTAATACACGGTCAGTGCTTATCCATATGAGAGTAAAGCTGGCCGCTTCGCAGAAAGTTTGCGGACTCATAAGGAGAGCAAAATGGCTATTAATGTAAGTACTAACGTATCTGCTATGACAGCACAGCGTTACCTGAATAAAGCGTCGAATGACTTAGCGACTTCAATGGAGCGTTTGTCATCGGGTCACAAGATCAACAGCGCAAAAGATGATGCAGCGGGTTTGCAAATTTCGAACCGCTTAACAGCTCAATCTCGTGGTCTTGATGTCGCAATGCGTAATGCCAATGACGGTATTTCGATCGCTCAAACCGCTGAAGGTGCGATGAACGAATCAACCAACGTACTACAACGTATGCGTGATTTGGCGATTCAATCATCAAACGGTACCAACTCGCCGGCAGAGCGTACTGCACTGAATGAAGAGTCAATGGCACTTCAAGATGAGCTTAACCGTATCGCTGAAACAACCTCTTTTGGTGGCCGCCGCCTATTGAACGGTTCATTTGGTGAAGCCTCATTCCAGATCGGTGCTAGCTCCGGTGAAGCCATGATCATGGGGTTAACGAGTATCCGTGCTGATGACTTCCGCATGGGGGGCACTACATTTGATTCTGAAAACGCTAAAGATAAGAACTGGGAAGTGCCTGCACAAGCTCGCGACCTTAAGTTCGAATTCAAGACTAAAGCGGGCGAAGACATCATTTTAGATATCAATACCAAAGCGGGTGATGATATAGAAGAGCTAGCGACTTACATTAATGGTCAGTCTGATTTAGTGAACGCATCGGTGACTGATGAAGGCCGTTTGCAACTATTCGTTGCTGAACCTGATCTCGAAGGTGCAATGTCGATCTCTGGTGGTCTAGCTTCTGAGCTAGGTATTAAGAGCGAAGGTCGTCCTACATCAGTGCAAGACGTTAGCTTAACTAGTGTTGCAGGCTCACAGAACGCGATCAGCGTGATTGACTCTGCAATGAAGTACGTAGATTCACAGCGTGCTGATTTAGGTGCGAAACAGAACCGTCTAAGCCACAGTATTAATAACTTGGCAAACGTACAAGAGAACGTAGACGCTTCTAACAGCCGAATCAAAGATACGGACTTTGCGAAAGAGACGACGCAAATGACCAAATCACAAATTCTGCAACAAGCAGGTACTTCGATACTTGCTCAAGCAAAACAGTTGCCTAACTCTGCAATGTCACTATTGCAATAGTTATTGGTTGAACTTGCTGCTCGTGTTCAGACGTGAGCCATGCAGCAAGGGAAACTGGCAAGCATACTTACTATTGAATGTTTAGCTCTCTCATCTCTCACCTGCTATACATTTTTACAGTAAGAATGCAACGGCAAGTCGGAAATGTGTTCATTTCTCGATGATCTCCACACAGGCTCTGACGCGCCAACTAGCCCCGGTTCTCTCAAAGGAAAAGGGGCTTTTTCCTTTCTGCCTCTTGGGCTCCCACTAGCTTCTTTGCCTATTCTGTTATCGGTCGACTTTATGTCTAATCATTCGTCTGGATCTCCAGATTCACGCCAGTATGAAATGTTAGGTGATGGAGCATTTCTATGCGTTGATTCATTTGAAGAACGTTTTGTATGTTTTATGAACATATTGAAATCTTTTGTTCGTCGATATTAGTGGTTATTTTAGAAAAACATAAAAAATAAAATGCTGAAAAATAAAGACTTATTATTTTGTTTGTAGTTTTTCAAAAGTTTTTCTAAAGCTTCGTGTTTTCGAGCCGTTATTAAAAGTAACTTTGAGAGAACTACTTGGTTTTCCGAGACGTCGGAAACCGCTATA
>NZ_JBGOOM010000028.1:0-66947 GCF_041439575.1 Vibrio sp. 5S239
CTCCGACCGCCTGGTTCGTAGCCAGGTACTCTATCCAGCTGAGCTAAGAGCGCACATTTATATTGCCTAACTTGCTAATTTTAGACTCGCAAGAAATGGCGGTGAGGGAGGGATTCGAACCCTCGATGCGGCTACAAACCACATACTCCCTTAGCAGGGGAGCGCCTTCGGCCTCTCGGCCACCTCACCGTCTTGCGGAGGCACATATTACGTTTTACCGAAAATATGTCAAACACTTTATTGAAAAAAATTGGACAAAAACACTCAACCGTTTGCTATTTAATCAAAGCGCTTGCAAATTAAACTTACAAGCTCTAGAAACTACTTTTTCCCTTAAAAATTAAGGCGAAAGATTAACAATAATAAACAGCCGAAAACAATTATCTAACTTATCTAGCAGCAAGTGCTACTGCTATTTTACCATACTATGGGATGCGATATTACGCCATAGGAGAAGTTAACAAATCTTGAGCTTTGGCAAACAAAACCCGATAAAGGACCATACTCAGTCATGTCTGTATTTCACAGTTTTATGACATGTTCGCTTCGCAGCATCAAAAAATCTGTTATTAAACCCATTTTCATTCACACAATATTTCTCGCTCCCCAAGATCAAAAAAGGCTAGCGACAATGCTAGCCTCTTCTCTACGCAAAAAATATCAGTAGTTGCCAGGTGCAACGTTACCATTACCTTTTTCAGCTTGAATGCGCATGTAGATCTCTTCACGATGAACAGATACTTCTTTAGGTGCGTTAACACCAATACGTACTTGGTTACCTTTCACGCCCAATACAGTAACTGTTACTTCATCACCAATCATCAGTGTTTCGCCAACGCGGCGAGTCAAAATTAGCATTCTTTGCTCCTTGAGTAATCTCTAAATTTATCTAGCTACGTGAGCATTATCCAACAAAAGTTATATTTTCGTAAGCTATCGATTGGTTTTATTTAACCAAAATGCACTTCTTTTTTAAGATAACCCTGTGTTTCACGCGTAACGATGTATGCATTGTGTAATATGTTAGCAGCCATATCGACTTGCGTTGGTGATATCACCAAAGTTAAAGACTGCTGCTGCAATAAGTGATGCTGTACATCAATTTCGCCTTCAGACAACAATCCATGTGAACTGACCACAATTTCTCGTGTTCGGCTTCCTACCACAGTTAACAAACTAACCTGTTCACTATTACGGATTTGTGCAGCAAAAACTAGTTTTAATTTAGCACTTATGTCTTGTTTAATAATGAGTGCTGCTCGTTCTGTTTCCTCGATCACACTACAGACTTCGATCCCTAACAATTGACAATGAGAAATAAAAGACGGTAAATCTTCATTCAAACACTCAATCCGCTCCATATCTCTTTCAATCGCTATTCCAGTAATATCATTCAAACACTGGTTGCCCGTGATCAATGTACCTTCGCCTTTTTCAAAACTTGAAAGCACTCGCAATGGCACATTGTGTTGCCAGGCACACTGAACGCACGGCAGATGCAATACCTTAGCACCTCGGCGAGCCATCTCTTCCATAGAAGGAAAATCTAATGTATCTAACTTTTGAGATTGCTTTACGACTCTAGGGTCACAAGAGTAAACACCATCTACATCAGTATAAACCTGACATTCTTTCGCCTGAAGTGCACCAGCGAGCGCTACCGCAGTGGTATCTGAACCGCCACGGCCTAATGTCGTGATATCACCTTTGGTATTGACGCCTTGAAAGCCTGCCACTATCACAATTTGGTTATCATCGAGCAGCGCTTGAATAGGAGCTGTATCAATATGCTCAATCGTCGCATTATTATGATTGGAATCGGTGTGTATCTTTGCTTGATAGCCAGTCATCGATGTCGCTTCATAACCTAACTTGTGCAACGTCATTGCCAATAAGGCCATGGAAACTTGTTCTCCAGCCGTTAACAGCACATCCAGTTCTCTAGCGTTGGGGACGCTATCAATTTGTGTGGCTAAGTTAACCAATCGATTTGTTTCACCTGACATAGCAGAAACGACAACCACGATCTGGTTACCTTCATTTTTCGCTTCAATGATTTTATCTGCTACATGATGGATGCGCTCTATTGAACCCACCGACGTTCCACCAAATTTCTGTACGATAAGAGGCATTTTCACCCGTCCTCACCTTCCCAAGACCGACATCTATATATGACAAAAAAACACATGCTTCGCGTCATAGCGAAGCAATAAAAAATTAACCAAGGAGTCTAACTTACCATTAGACTTCTTGGTTTATCTCAATCCAGCCTTTTACACACTTCCAATAGGCAAAATAAAAGATGCCCAATCATCTGATTGGGCATCTTTGTATCAATTACTTAAGTTTAAAGACGTTCTTCTAACCAAGTACGTACAGATTTAAGCGCTTCAGGTAGTGATTCAACATCAGTACCGCCCGCTTGAGCCATATCTGGACGACCGCCGCCTTTACCGCCAACTTGCTCAGCAACCATCTTAACGAGGTCACCCGCTTTTACTTTGCCGATTAGGTCTTTGGTTACACCAGCAATCAAGCCAACTTTACCGTCTGCTACGTTCGCGATCAGGATGATGCCGCTACCTACTTGGTTTTTAGCGTTATCAACCATAGTACGTAGGTTCTTGTTGTCTGCGCCTTCAATGGCAGCAACCAAAACTTTAGTACCAGAGATCTCTTCTACTTTGCCCATGATGTTTGCGCTTTCTGCAGCAGCCATCTTTTCTTTAAGCAGTTGGATTTCTTTCTCTAGAGATTTCGCTTTCTTAGCTGATTCAGCAAGTTTCTCTTCGTAAGCGTTAGCCTGAGCTTCTACTGCATCTAGAGCAGCTTCACCCGTTACCGCTTCAATACGACGAATACCCGCAGCAATACCACCTTCAGAAGTGATCTTGAATAGGCCGATATCGCCCGTATTGCTTGCGTGGATACCACCACAAAGTTCAGTAGAGAAATCGCCCATAGATAAAACGCGAACTTCATCATCGTACTTCTCGCCAAACAGTGCCATTGCACCTTTTTCTTTCGCTGATTCGATGTCCATGATGTTGGTTTCAATCACGTGGTTCTTACGAACTTGTGCGTTAACCAAGCGCTCTACTTCTTTAATCTGTGCCGGTGTTACCGCTTCAAGGTTAGAGAAATCAAAACGCAGGTTGTCTGGCTTAACTAAAGAACCTTTCTGAGCAACGTGCTCACCTAGCACTTCGCGCAGTGCAGAGTGAAGTAAGTGAGTTGCAGAGTGGTTTAGTGAGATAGCAGCACGACGCTCAGCGTCAACCGTTGCTTCTACTTTATCGCCCTTAGCCAATACACCTTCAACTAGCTCACCGTGGTGCGCAAATGCGTTACCGAGCTTCTGAGTGTCTTGTACTTCGAATAGACCCGATACTGTTTTCAGCGTACCCGCATCACCACATTGGCCGCCAGATTCAGCGTAGAATGGCGTATCTTCAAGGATAATAATTGCTTTGTCACCGGCTGATAGTGAAGATACTTCTTCGCCGTCAACGAATAGCGCAGAAATTTCACCTGAACCTTCAGTACCTGTGTAACCAAAGAACTCAGTATTGGTGTCTACTTTGATAGTCGCGTTGTAATCAGTACCGAACTGGCCTGCTTCACGTGCACGCTGACGCTGTACTTCCATCGCTTTCTCAAAGCCTTCTTCATCGATAGTAAAGTCGCGTTCACGAGCTACATCGTTAGTAAGGTCAGCTGGGAAGCCGTATGTATCGTAAAGTTTGAAAACGGTTTCGCCGTCAAGCTCTTTGCCTTCAAGTGCATCTAGTGCGTCATTAAGAATAACCATGCCGCGCTCTAGAGTACGACCAAAGTTCTCTTCTTCAATGCGAAGTACTTTTTCAACAAGCTCTTGCTGTTTCTTAAGTTCATCTGCCGCAGAGCCCATCACTTCAGCTAGTACACCCACTAGTTTGTGGAAGAACACGCCTTGTGCGCCAAGCTTATTACCGTGACGAACTGCACGACGAATAATACGACGTAGAACGTAGCCACGACCTTCGTTTGAAGGCATAACGCCGTCAGCGATTAGGAATGAACAAGAACGGATGTGGTCCGCAATAACGCGTAGCGATTGGTTAGATAGATCGTCATGACCCACAACTTCCGCTGTCGCTTTGATTAGCTTTTGGAATACATCAATTTCGTAGTTAGAGTGAACGCCCTGCATGATTGCAGAAATACGCTCAATACCCATACCTGTATCTACAGCAGGCTTAGGTAACGGTTCCATTGTACCGTCAGCGTGACGGTTGAACTGCATGAATACGTTGTTCCAGATCTCAATGAAACGGTCACCATCTTCTTCAGGTGTGCCAGGACGGCCGCCCCAGATGTGCTCACCGTGATCGTAGAAGATTTCAGTACATGGACCACAAGGACCTGTGTCCCCCATCGTCCAGAAGTTATCGGACTCGAACTGTTTACCGCCTTCTTTGTCGCCAATGCGAACGATACGGTCAGCAGGAACACCTACTTTTTTGTTCCAGATATCGAATGCTTCATCATCTGTCTCGTATACCGTTACCAGTAGACGCTCTTTTGGCAGTTGAAGAGTTTCTGTCAGGAATTCCCAAGCAAACGCAATCGCATCTTCTTTGAAATAATCACCAAAGCTGAAGTTACCTAGCATTTCAAAGAATGTGTGGTGACGAGCCGTGAAACCTACGTTTTCAAGGTCATTATGCTTACCACCCGCACGTACACAACGCTGAGCCGTAGTTGCTCGAGTGTAGGCACGCTTTTCGGCGCCTAAGAAGCAATCTTTGAATTGGTTCATACCTGCGTTAGTGAATAGCAGGGTTGGATCGTTATGTGGAACTAACGATGAACTGTCTACGATTTGGTGTTCTTTGCTCTCAAAGAACTTAAGGAACGCGTTGCGAACCTCATCAGTGCTCATGTACATGCAGCTCTTCCTGAAAATAGTCGAGTTAGAATTTTGCCGTATTGTAGATCATGGTTAAGGCTTCGACTAGTTTTCTTGTAGAAAAGACACCCTTGGGCAAGATTTTATTGAGAATCAGGTAAAGTGGAGAATATTCCACTAGCTGAGCAAAGAAAAAACAGAACTACACTTTCAACCTAACCACTAAGGTAAGCCAAGTAAACACAGACTAGGACGGAAGAGCTTCAATAAAAAAGCCCCACATAAAATATGCGAGGCTTTATTAAGCTCTTCCAAAGCGGGTGTTTATTTCAAACATCCACTCTGTAAAACGTTAGCTTATAGCTCTTCGTTTTCTTCTTCTTTCTCTACGTCTTTCTCTTCAAGAACAGCAGGAGTCAGTAGTAACTCACGAAGTTTAGTATCGATCTCTAGAGCAACTTCTGGGTTTTCACGTAGGTATTTACCAGCGTTAGCTTTACCTTGGCCGATCTTATCGCCTTTGTAGCTGTACCAAGCGCCCGCTTTTTCTACTAGCTTATTCTTAACACCTAAATCGATAAGCTCACCTTCGCGGTTGAAGCCTTTACCGTAAAGGATTTGAGTCTCAGCTTGTTTGAATGGTGCAGCAATCTTGTTCTTAACGACCTTGATACGAGTTTCGTTACCAACAACTTCATCACCATCTTTAATCGCACCAGTACGGCGAATATCAAGACGAACAGATGCGTAAAACTTAAGTGCGTTACCACCTGTTGTTGTTTCTGGGTTACCGAACATCACACCAATTTTCATACGAATTTGGTTAATGAAGATAGCCATACAGTTAGACTGCTTAAGGTTGCCCGTCAGCTTACGCATTGCTTGAGAAAGCATACGAGCCTGAAGACCCATGTGGCTGTCACCCATTTCGCCTTCAATTTCTGCTTTTGGTGTTAGTGCTGCTACTGAGTCAATAACAAGAACGTCGATTGCACCTGAACGAGCCAGTGCATCACAGATTTCAAGCGCTTGCTCACCCGTATCTGGTTGAGAAACAAGAAGTGCATCGATATCAACACCAAGCTTTTGAGCGTAGATAGGGTCTAGTGCGTGCTCCGCATCAACGAATGCACACGTTTTGCCTACTTTCTGTGCTGCAGCAATAAGCTCAAGCGTTAGCGTTGTTTTACCTGATGATTCTGGACCGTAAACTTCTACGATACGTCCCATCGGTAGGCCACCAGCACCTAGTGCGATATCTAGAGATAGAGAGCCTGTAGAAATAGTTTCTACGTCCATTGTGCGGTTATCACCAAGACGCATGATCGAACCTTTACCAAATTGCTTTTCAATCTGACCAAGGGCTGCGGCTAACGCTTTTTGTTTATTCTCGTCCATTTCTATCTCCACATAATCGGTTGTCTCAACAAGCGATCTAGAATCTATTTCTAACCCACATAGGGGTGACTAATTGGCTTTTATTATACTGTTGATTCATACAGTGTCCATACCTGTATGAAAATAATTTGTACAAATGTTACTTACCTTCCATTGATAGGTAATCATAAATAACTTGCAGGGCATGGTGCGTGGCTTGTTGGCGTACTTGTGATCTGTCGCCTGTAAATACATGCGTTTCTACTTTATCCCAGCCATTTAGCGCTTTCCACGCGAAGCATACTGTACCAACAGGCTTATCTTCGGTCGCACCACCTGGCCCGGCAATGCCACTAATTGATACAGAGATCGTCCCGTTTGAGTGTTGCAATGCCCCGCTCGCCATTTCGATTACGACAGGCTCACTCACGGCGCCGAACTCAACTAAGGTTTCAAGCTGAACACCAATCATCTCTTGTTTTGCTTCATTACTGTAGGTCACGAAAGCACGGTCAAACCAAGCCGAGCTACCAGCAATATCGGTTACCGCGCTAGCAACGCCACCTCCAGTGCAAGATTCAGCCGTCACTAATACATGTTTATGTTTCGCAAGTAAGTGTCCGAGTTTTTCACTAAGAGCTTGAGTCGTCTGCATCTTTGGCTTCCCTTATCTAGATGTATATCATTTGGATTTGCATCTTTTCGCATGTGTCGCTTTTCGCACGAAACGCTTTCACGTATCCTAAGCCGCAATAGAAATAAACGAAAGAAGTTAACTGTGAAAGCCGATCAAAAACATACTCCTATGATGCAGCAGTACCTAAAACTAAAAGCAGAAAATCCAGAAATTTTGCTGTTCTATCGCATGGGAGATTTCTACGAGCTTTTCTACGATGATGCTAAAAAAGCCTCTCAACTCCTCGATATTTCGCTAACCAAGCGTGGCTCTTCAAACGGTGAGCCTATTCCTATGGCTGGTGTTCCATACCACGCCGTTGAAGGTTACCTTGCGAAGTTAGTGCAGTTGGGCGAGTCCGTAGCGATTTGTGAACAGATTGGTAATCCAGCAATTTCAAAGGGCCCGGTTGATCGCGCTGTCGTAAGAATTGTGACTCCGGGAACCGTAACCGACGAAGCACTGCTTTCTGAGCGTGTTGATAACCTGATTGCCTCTATTTATTACCACAACGGTAAATTTGGTTACGCGACGCTTGATATTACCTCTGGCCGCTTCCAACTCTGCGAGCCAGAAACTGAAGAAGCGATGTCCGCTGAGCTACAGAGAACCTCTCCACGTGAGCTGTTGTTCCCTGAAGACTTCGAACCTGTTAATTTGATGGCAAGTCGTAACGGCAATCGCCGCCGTCCAGTATGGGAATTTGAATTAGATACCGCGAAGCAGCAGCTGAACCAACAATTTGGTACTCGCGACCTTGTGGGTTTTGGCGTTGAAGGTGCGAAACTTGGCTTGTGTGCAGCCGGCTGTCTTATTCAGTATGTAAAAGATACTCAACGTACAGCGCTTCCACATATCCGTTCACTGACCATGGACAAGCAAGATCACTCGGTGATCCTTGATGCTGCGACTCGCCGCAATCTAGAGATCACGCAAAATCTTGGCGGTGGCACAGATAACACCTTGGCTGAAGTCCTAGATCACACTGCTACGGCAATGGGCAGTCGCATGCTTAAGCGTTGGTTACATCAACCAATGCGCAATATCTCGGCACTTGATCAACGCTTAGATGCGATTGGTGAAATGAAAGATTTAGCTCTCTTTGCAGAGCTCCAGCCGACCTTAAAACAGATCGGTGATATCGAGCGTATCCTTGCTCGTCTTGCACTTCGTTCTGCTCGCCCACGTGATATGGCTCGACTTCGTCAAGCAATGGAATACTTACCAGAGCTTGCTGAAACACTGACTCAGCTTAAGCACCCATACCTGACTCAACTTGCTCAGTATGCGTCTCCTGTGGATGAGGTGTCGGAGCTGCTAGAGCGTGCAATCAAAGAGAACCCGCCCGTAGTTATCCGAGATGGCGGTGTGATTGCAGAAGGCTACAACGCAGAACTCGATGAATGGCGCGACCTTGCTGCGGGTGCAACCGAATTTCTGGATAAACTTGAGCAAGAAGAGCGTGAACGTCACGGCATCGACACTCTAAAAGTTGGTTACAACAACGTACACGGTTTCTTCATTCAAGTGAGCCGCGGACAGAGCCACCTTGTGCCGCCACATTATGTTCGTCGCCAAACGCTTAAGAATGCTGAACGTTACATTATTCCTGAGCTGAAAGAGCACGAAGACAAAGTGCTTAACTCTAAATCGAAGGCACTGGCTATCGAGAAGCAGTTGTGGGAAGAGTTGTTTGATTTACTACTGCCATACCTAGAACGACTACAAAACATCGCTTCTTCAGTATCTCAACTTGATGTACTACAAAACTTAGCTGAGCGAGCAGATACACTTGATTACTGTCGTCCAACTATGACAGAAGCGGCCGGTATACAGATACAAGCGGGTCGTCACCCAGTAGTAGAGCAAGTGATGGACGAACCTTTCATCGCCAACCCTATCGACCTTAACGACCAGCGTAAAATGCTGATCATCACAGGTCCAAACATGGGTGGTAAGTCGACCTACATGCGCCAAACGGCTCTCATAGCATTGATGGCCCACATAGGTTGCTACGTTCCAGCCGAAAGCGCGACGATTGGCTCTATCGACCGTATCTTTACTCGTATTGGCGCATCGGATGATTTGGCTTCTGGCCGTTCAACCTTCATGGTTGAGATGACAGAAACCGCTAACATTCTGCATAACGCGACACCAAATAGCCTTGTATTAATGGATGAGATCGGCCGTGGTACCAGTACTTATGATGGTTTGTCGCTGGCTTGGGCAAGTGCAGAATGGCTAGCAAATCAAATTAATTCGATGACGTTGTTTGCCACGCATTATTTTGAGCTAACCGAGTTACCGAACCAACTTCCAACATTGGCAAACGTACACTTAGATGCAGTTGAACATGGCGACAACATTGCCTTTATGCATGCAGTACAAGAAGGTGCAGCGAGTAAATCTTATGGCTTAGCGGTTGCCGGCTTAGCGGGTGTTCCTAAAGTGGTGATCAAAAATGCTCGTGCTAAACTAACGCAACTAGAAGCGCTCAGTATCGGGGCTCCGATGTCGAGATCAAGCGACGTTGATATCGCAAACCAACTGAGTTTGATCCCTGAACCGAGTGAAGTGGAACAAGCACTAGCGAATGTCGATCCTGATGATCTAACACCTCGACAAGCATTAGAAGAGCTCTACCGCTTGAAGAAGCTACTTTAGTTTAAATAGCCAGCGCTGTAGTTTTTAGTTGAAGTAAAAGCTAAATCAGAAGCCAAAACTAAAAAACGCTGACATTAGTCAGCGTTTTTTTATTTCGATATCGTGGAATATCGTTTAGTCGTTTTCAACGTTGAACAGGTTTTCCATGTTCAGACCTTGTTTGATCAGAATCTCACGTAAACGGCGCAAACCTTCAACTTGAATTTGACGAACACGCTCACGAGTCAGGCTGATTTCACGACCAACTTCTTCTAGTGTTGACGGTTCATAACCAAGCAATCCAAATCGACGTGCAAGCACCTCTTTCTGCTTCGGATTCAGCTCATCAAGCCAGAATATCAACGAATTCTTGATATCGCTATCTTGAGTTGAAACCTCAGGATCTGAATTGTTGATGTCTGGAATAATATCCAACAGTGCTTTCTCACCGTCACCACCAATTGGCGTATCTACAGAGCTCACTCTTTCGTTTAGACGAAGCATCTTGCTCACATCACCAACGGGTTTATCTAGCTTAGAAGCGATCTCTTCTGCCGTTGGTTCATGGTCAAGCTTTTGTGATAGCTCTCTTGCAGTACGTAGGTAGATGTTCAGCTCTTTCACAACATGGATTGGTAAACGGATAGTCCGAGTCTGATTCATCAACGCACGTTCAATAGTTTGACGAATCCACCATGTCGCGTAAGTCGAAAAACGGAAACCACGTTCTGGGTCAAACTTCTCTACGGCGCGAATCAAACCTAAGTTGCCTTCTTCAATTAGATCGAGAAGTGCTAAACCGCGATTGCTATAACGACGTGAAATTTTTACCACTAAACGCAGGTTACTTTCTATCATGCGTTTACGTGCTGCTTCATCACCGCGTAGAGCTCGACGTGCATAAAGCACTTCTTCTTCTGCGGTTAATAGTGGTGAGAAACCGATCTCGCCTAGATAAAGTTGAGTGGCATCTAGGCTTTTAGACGTAACTTCAACTTCTTCTTTCGCTTCGGTTTTCTTAGTGACTGTTCGCTTTGCTTTTCCAAGTGCTTCCGGTTCCGTGGTTACTTGGACAAGATCGAACTCTTCTTTGGTTACTGCATTGCTTATACTCATAACGCCTCCCCCTGGCGAAATTAGCATGACATTACAACTTCATATGTCGCTAAATGACTATGTCACTTCATACAATGTCCTATTAAGAGACCTTGTATTTAAGGCAGATATCGTTTTGGATTAACTGATTTGCCTTGGTAACGAATCTCAAAGTGCAGCCTAACACTGCTGGCTCCAGAGCTTCCCATTGTTGCAATCTTCTGCCCTGGTTTCACACTTTGCCCTTCAGATACTAATAACCGGTCATTATGCGCGTATGCACTTAAGTAATTATCATTGTGCTTCACAATCACTAGATTGCCGTAGCCTCGCAATGCATTACCCGAATAAACAACCGTTCCCCCTGCAGTAGATACTATTGGCTGACCTCGCTGTCCTGCTATGTCTATGCCTTTATTTCCTTGTTCGCCTACAGAGAAGTTCTTAATCACTCTCCCTTTTGTTGGCCATAACCATTTGGATACTTTATCACTTGTTGGTTTGGTGGTCGGTGTAACATTTTGTTTACCTTTAGAACCAACATACTCTTTTGATTTGGATTGTTCAACCTTCTTTGGTGAATCTTTTTTAACCACTTTGGTGGTAGTTTGAGCAGGGGAAAATTTAGAGTTTTTACTCGGTTTAGGTATGATTTTAGGGTTACTTGCCGCAGATGACGTGGTTGATGCCGCGACAGGCGCAGCAACAGCTGCTGCCGCCACCGTTGATTTACCATACGCTGGCGCGCTGTAGCTCGGGCGCCATAACTTAAGCTTCTGTCCTGGGTGGATAGTATAAGGGGCAGAAAGCTTGTTATAACTCACAAGATCATTAACGTCTTTATTAGTGACATAAGCGATGAAATAAAGAGTATCGCCTTTTTTCACTTCATAATAACTGCCGCGATAACTACCACGGTCGATCGATGAGTAATTCTTGTTAAGGCTTGAAACGGGCGCAGGCGAATTCGCTGCACACCCAACAAGTGCACAGCCAAGCAGTAAAGTACTTCCTTTTAACAACTTTGAACCCATCGACTCTCTATCCACCTACACCAGTAGTATTTTGATTAAGCTAACTCACCAGGAACGAGAGGTACAAATCTCACGACCTCGATAACACTCGATAAAAACTCGTCACCATGGCGAACAATCTTCAACAATTGCTGTTCATCATCACCGACAGGAATCAGTAAACGACCACCATCTTTAAGTTGTTGCAAAAGCACTTGAGGAATCGACTCAGCAGCAGCGGTGACAATAATCGCATCAAAAGGGGCTTTTGAAGACCACCCATGCCAGCCATCACCGTGTTTGGTTGAGATATTGTAGAAATCGAGTTGCTTCAACCTACGCTTAGCATTCCACTGTAGCGACTTTATTCTTTCAACCGAATAAACATGGTCAACAAGCTGAGCTAATACTGCGGTTTGGTAACCAGAACCGGTTCCGATCTCCAAAACGCGACTGTCTTGTTGTAACTCAAGTAACTCTGTCATTTTAGCAACGATGTATGGCTGAGAGATTGTTTGTCCCTGTCCAATAGGCAGCGCATTGTTATCATAAGCTTGATGATACATTGCCTGTGATAAAAAGCTCTCTCTCGGCAGTTGGTAAATAGCATCGAGAACCTTATGATCCTGAATACCATTTTCAATCAAAAAAGTAACTAAGCGCTCGGCTTGTGGGTTGCTCACTTACTTCTCTCCTAACCATGTTGTCATCGAACCTAACGACTCGTGCGCCGTCAGATCAACTTGTAACGGTGTTACCGATACAAAGCCATGTTCAATAGCGTAAAAATCGGTACCTTCGCCTGCATCTTGCTCTTTGCCCGGAGGACCAAGCCAATAAATATCATGACCGCGGGGGTCTTTTTGCTTAATCATATCTTCAGCATGGTGACGAGCGCCAAGGCGTGTTACTTGAGTTCCAGACAACTGTTCTACAGACAGGTCAGGAACGTTGACGTTTAACAGGCGGTTAGTGGGTATTGGGTTTACTAAATGTTGCTCGACGATACGACGAGCAATCTCTGCCGCTGTTTTAAAATGTTTTTTACCTACCAGTGAAAACGCTACCGATTGAACGCCCAAGAAATGACCTTCCATTGCAGCTGCAACTGTGCCTGAATAAAGCACATCGTCACCAAGGTTAGCACCGTGATTAATGCCCGTTAAAACCAGATTGGGCATATCGTTCTTTAACAGTTCATTTAACGCAAAATGCACACAGTCGGTCGGTGTTCCTTGTACTGAATAGGTATTTTCAGCAATTTCTTGAACACGCAGAGGTTGTTCTAAAGTTAATGAATTTGAAGCACCCGAGCGATTACGATCAGGTGCAACAATGATAATTTCAGCAAGATCACGTAATTCATTTGCCAACTCATGAATACCTTGAGCATGCACACCATCATCGTTGCTGAGTAAAATCTTCATCTTGTATCCTTTCTTTTGTTCCAATGCCAAGTGACTAAATTCCAATATCAAGTGACTTAGCTCCAAGCAGAATCGTTATTGCTCGTAGCTTCTTTCTACGTGTACTTCTTCAACCAATTCACGAACAATCGCTGTTGCGAAACAACCCGCATCAAGAGAGAACTTAAGCGTGACATTATCTTCGTTCACTTCCCAAGTTAAATCCGTTGGTTTCAGTGACGCTTCGCGGCGATCATGGCGCATACGGTTACCGCGAATCAGCGCCATTAGGTCAGGTTCAGAATCAAGATGTTTTTGCTCTAACGCTTGAGACTCATCAGTCGTTGGCAAAGCATTATCGCCAGCCAAAGCAACAGTAACCCATGCAGCGCCATTCGCGATGTCTTGGTTTACTGCTTCGATATTGTCCGCAGTTACCGTTAGTTGAGCGCCGTCTTTCATGACAATATCGCCAAGCAATGCCGATGCAAACGCATCTTGCTCAATACGGTCTGATAGGATCAGGTTGTAAATCCACGAGCGAGCCGCAGAAAGGTACAAGCTGCGCTTATTCTGGTTACGAGTACGAACGTTATCACGGCCCCAACGACGAGCTTCAGATAAGTTGTTACCTTCATTACCAAAACGCTGAGCACCGAAGTAATTTGGCACGCCAACTTGAGCGACTTTTTCCAAACGTTTTACGACATCATCACAGTCTGTTACTTCAGACAAAGTCAGCTCGAACTGGTTGCCAACTAAATCACCCGGGCGTAACTTTTTGTTGTGTCGTGCTGTCGCCAAGATCTCAATGCTTGGGTATTGTGCTAAGAACGCTGAAAAGTCAGGCTCACCTTTAGGTAGGTGGACACTCAACCACTGCTCGGTAACCGCGTGACGATCTTTCAAACCCGCCCAACTCACATCTTTCGATTTAACACCGCACGCTTTAGCCAGTTCGTTTGCTACGAAGCTCGTGTTCTCACCCGTTTTACGAATGCGAACCATTAGGTGCTCGCCTTCACCAGTAAACTCAAAACCTAGGTCTTCATTAACGACAAAGTCTTCGGCTTTTGCTTTTAGTTTTGCTTTCGCAGTTGGTTTACCGTTTAGATAAGCCAATGAAGATAAAATATCTGACATGCTGTTCTTTTCGTGTTGGTGCTTACGCACTTTTAGTAATTAGGACCACCGCTTCACATGCGATGCCCTCTTTGCGACCTGTAAAACCTAAACGCTCAGTGGTCGTCGCTTTTACATTCACATTGCCAATGCTGGTTTCTAGGTCTTGAGCAATAGCTTTACACATAGAGTCTATATGAGGCGCCATCTTTGGAGCTTGCGCCATAATAGTAATATCCGCATTACCAATCATGTAACCTTGTTCTTTTACTCGACGGTAAACATCTTTCAGTAGTTCACGACTATCTGCACCTTTCCATTCATCATCGGTATCAGGGAAATGACGACCAATATCACCCGCAGCAATCGCACCTAGTAAAGCGTCACACAACGCATGAAGGGCAACATCACCGTCTGAATGTGCAATAAGACCTTGCTCGTAAGGGATGCTTACCCCACCAATAATTACCGGGCCTTCACCGCCAAACTTATGTACATCAAAGCCATGGCCAATACGAATCATCATTATTCCTTATTCTGACTTAAATAGAACTCAGCAAGGGCTAAATCTTCTGGCTGAGTAATCTTAAAATTATCTGAGCGCCCTGTAACTAAAGCGGGCGATAAACCTTTCCACTCAAAGGCTGAGGCTTCATCAGTAATCGAAGCGCCTTGTTGCAACGCGTCACTTAATGCCTTCCACAGAGGCTTTGCTCTGAACATTTGCGGCGTAAGTGCATGCCATAAATCCGCTCGCTCAACGGTATGCTCGATCTGCCCTTGGGCACCTCGCTTCATGGTGTCACGAACTGGAGCGGCTAAAATAGCGCCCACATCATGGCTCATCGCGCCGGAAATTAGCTTATCGATATCACTTAGCTGAACACACGGCCTTGCCGCATCGTGAACCATTACCCAATCACTAAGCTGCTGCTCAGCGATATAGTTTAGCGCAGAGAGTACAGAGTCCGCTCGCTCGCTTCCGCCAGATACCCGGATCACTTGTGGGTTCTGGTTGAGAGCTAGCTCAGGGTAGTATGGGTCATCATCACTGATCGCAACGACAATTTGAGCGACTTGTGGGTGAGACAATAATTTCTCAACGGTGTGCTCTAAAATTGTTTTGCCGTGAATCTTGAGATATTGCTTAGGGCGGTCTGCCTTCATTCGGCTACCTACGCCCGCCGCAGGTACAACGGCAATCACGCTTTGAAGTTGAGTCGACATTAATGGGATTCCTCGCCAATGATGCGATAAAACGTTTCGCCTTCTTTGACCATTCCAAGTTCATGACGTGCGCGTTCTTCGATAGCATCTAAGCCTTGTCGGAGGTCGTCGATTTCTGCAAACATCTCAGCATTTCGAATATGCAGCTTTTCATTCACTTGCTGCTGAACTTGAATTTCGTTGTTCACACCGTAGTAATCAGAGATACCATTTTTACCAAACCACAGTGTGTGTTGTAGCCAGCCAAACACTATGAGCAAAACTAAAGCAAAAATTCGCATAACACCTTTCGCCGGTTGAAAAAGAAGGAACTAGAATAAGGCACATATATACCATAATGCGTTTATTGGTGCGAGATATGTGGTACCAGGGAATCAATAAGTCGGGGAATTGTTGTAATTCGAAACCTATGTGAGAATCCCAATTCCTTTCTCCGCCAGTCTCAAGAATGACGAATTTTAGGCAAAAAAATGCCCCGCATAAGCGAGGCATTTAAAAGCATTAGTGCATAATTCGCTAGGAATTATTGACCTTTAACTTCTTTAAGACCGTTGAAAGGAGCTTTAGAACCTAGAGCTTCTTCGATACGGATTAGTTGGTTGTACTTAGCAACACGGTCAGAACGGCTCATAGAACCAGTTTTGATTTGACCTGCAGCTGTACCTACCGCTAGATCTGCGATAGTTGCATCTTCAGTTTCGCCAGAACGGTGAGAGATTACTGCAGTGTAGCCAGCGTCTTTAGCCATCTTAATTGCAGCTAGAGTCTCTGTTAGAGAACCGATTTGGTTGAACTTGATAAGGATAGAGTTAGCTACGCCTTTCTCGATACCTTCAGCAAGAATCTTAGTGTTTGTAACGAACAGATCGTCACCAACGATTTGAAGCTTGTCGCCTAGAAGTTCAGTTTGGTGCTTGAAGCCATCCCAATCCGACTCGTCAAGACCGTCTTCGATAGAAACGATTGGGAAGTTGTTAGCTAGTTCAGCTAGGTAGTGGTTGAACTCTTCAGAAGTGAAAGTTTTACCTTCACCCTTCATGTTGTAGATGCCAGCTTCTTTGTCGAAGAACTCAGATGCAGCACAGTCCATAGCAAGAGTAACGTCTTTACCTAGTTCGTAACCAGCAGCTGCAACAGCTTCTGCGATAACTTCGAGAGCTTCAGCGTTAGACTTAAGGTTAGGAGCGAAACCACCTTCATCACCAACTGCAGTGCTGTAGCCTTTAGACTTAAGAACTTTAGCTAGGTTGTGGAATACTTCAGCGCCGATACGTAGACCTTCTTTAAGAGTTTTAGCGCCAACAGGTTGGATCATGAACTCTTGGATGTCAACGTTGTTATCTGCGTGCTCACCACCGTTGATGATGTTCATCATAGGTAGAGGCATAGAGAACTGACCAGCAGTACCGTTTAGCTCAGCGATGTGCTCGTATAGAGGCATGCCTTTCGCAGCAGCAGCAGCTTTTGCGTTAGCTAGAGATACAGCTAGGATAGCGTTCGCGCCGAACTTAGACTTGTTATCAGTACCGTCTAGGTCAAGCATGATTTGGTCAACGTCAGCTTGAGCTTTAGCATCTTTACCAACTAGAGCTTCAGCGATTGGGCCGTTTACAGCTTCAATAGCTTTAAGAACACCTTTACCTAGGAAACGTGATTTGTCGCCGTCACGTAGCTCAAGAGCTTCTCGAGAACCAGTAGATGCGCCAGATGGAGCAGCAGCCATACCTACGAAACCGCCTTCTAGGTGTACTTCAGCTTCTACAGTTGGGTTACCACGTGAATCGATGATTTCACGACCTAGAACTTTAACGATCTTAGACATTGAATGTTTCCTTCTCGTTGAATATATAAATGTCAAATTTAAAGGTAGCAGCACAACCTACGCAGCTACCTGTATTCCTTTTATTTCTCTAATTCGCCACGCTGGAACTCACCAGCCGCTTTCACGAAACCTGCAAACAATGGGTGACCATCGCGAGGTGTTGAAGTGAACTCTGGGTGGAATTGAGCAGCAACAAACCATGGGTGGTTCGGGTTTTCAATTACTTCAACCAGCTTCTTGTCCGCAGATAGACCCGATACTTTCAGGCCCGCTTTTTCGATTTGTGGACGAAGATTGTTGTTCACTTCGTAACGGTGGCGGTGACGTTCATGGATCGTCGCGCTACCGTATAATTCGTAAGCTTTCGTCCCTTTCGCTAGGTGACAAAGCTGTGAACCAAGACGCATCGTGCCGCCTAGGTCAGATGATTCTGTACGCTCTTCAACTTTACCTTCACCATCAGTCCATTCAGTGATAAGACCAACTACTGGGTACTTAGTTTCAGAACAGAACTCAGAAGAGTGTGCCCCTTCCATTTTCGCAACGTTACGAGCGTATTCAATAAGCGCGACTTGCATACCTAGACAGATACCTAGGTACGGTACTTTGTTTTCACGAGCGTATTGAGCAGCAAGAATTTTACCTTCAACGCCACGATCACCGAAGCCACCAGGCACTAGGATTGCATCCAGGCCTTCTAAAAGCTCTACGCCACGAGACTCAAGGTCTTGTGAATCTACGTATTTAATATTAACGCTTAGGCGATTTTTCAAGCCCGCGTGTTTTAGCGCTTCATTAACTGATTTGTAGGCATCCGGTAGTTCAATGTATTTACCAACCAGACCAATCGTCACTTCACCCGTTGGGTTAGCTTCTTCGTAAATAACTTGTTCCCATTCAGACAAGTCAGCTTCTGGAGCCGTGATGCCGAAACGCTTACATACAAGTTCATCAGTGCCTTGAGCTTTAATAAGCTGAGGGATCTTGTAGATAGAGTCAACATCACGCATAGAAATAACCGCATTTTCTTGCACATTACAGAACAAGGCAATTTTCTTACGCTCGTTCGAAGGAATGTTACGGTCTGAACGACAAACTAGGATGTCTGGCTGAATGCCAATAGACAGTAGCTCTTTTACAGAGTGTTGCGTTGGCTTAGTTTTCACTTCGCCCGCTGCTGCTAGGTATGGCACTAGAGTAAGGTGCATGAACATTGCGCGTTCACGGCCTAGTTCAACTGCTAGCTGACGAATCGCTTCCATGAATGGTAGAGATTCGATATCACCAACCGTACCACCAACTTCAACGATCGCAACATCGTGGCCAGATGCACCTGAAATAACACGCTCTTTGATAGAGTTAGTGATGTGCGGGATAACCTGAATAGTTGCACCTAGGTAATCACCGCGACGCTCTTTAGCGAGTACGTCTGAGTAAACACGACCTGCAGTGAAGTTGTTACGCTTAGTCATCTTGGTGCGAATGAATCGCTCATAGTGACCAAGGTCAAGGTCAGTTTCAGCGCCATCTTCCGTAACGAACACTTCACCGTGTTGAGTTGGGCTCATAGTGCCTGGATCAACGTTGATGTAAGGGTCAAGCTTCATCATAGTCACTTTAAGACCACGAGCTTCTAAAATAGCAGCAAGAGACGCTGCTGCAATACCTTTACCTAGAGAGGATACAACCCCGCCAGTAACAAAAATGTAATTTGTCGTCATGTTTAACCTGAAATTGGTTGAATGAGGGAAATGGATTACTTCTGGACGGGATGAAAATATACCAGAAGCCCCTTATCGCCACAACGTGAAATCTATCACACTGCAATTTTTTATTTTTTGCTTCAAATCAATTCATGATAAAAGCTTTGATTATCTTTTCTCTTCTACTTTGACCTCATCCCACATAGAATCAAGCTGTTGTAGAGAAAAGTCGGTTAAATTTTTATCTTGCTGACGAACTTTTTGTTCCACCCCTTTAAAGCGACGAGAAAACTTTAGATTAGCTTTGTTCAGCGCCGTTTCTGGGTTTTTACCTAAATGTCGCACCAAGTTAACCGTCGCAAACAACAGATCTCCCAACTCTTCTTCAATCAAATCTTCGTTCGGTGTTACTTTCAGCGCCTCTTCCAACACTTCGTCAACTTCCTCTAAAACCTTATCTGCCACCGGGCCAATAGCGTCCCAATCAAAGCCAAATTTCGCAACCTGCTTTTGAATCTTTGTAGCACGCGAAAGTGCAGGTAGCGAGTTTGGTATTGAGTCTAGAATACTTTCTTGAGTTTTGCCTGCTTGTGCTTTTTCTTTGGCCTTTTCAGCTTCCCAGTTGGCATTAATTTCTTCATCACTGGCAAACTCGGTATCAGAGAACACATGCGGATGGCGACGTGTTAGCTTCTCATTGATACCATCAACCACATCAGAGAACTCAAACAACCCCTGTTCTTTAGCTAACTGGCTGTAGAAAATCACCTGGAACAGCAAGTCACCCAACTCTTCTTGTAGGTTCGGCCAGTCTTTGTTGTGAATCGCGTCCACCACCTCGTAGGTTTCTTCGATAGTATGCGGCACAATTGTTTCAAAATTTTGTTTTAAATCCCAAGGACAGCCACCCTCAGGATCGCGCAGCTTAGTCATAATCTGTTCAAGGTGTTCAATCGGGTGATCCATCGTTTTCTTCCTATTACTGTCTTTGATTTTTAAACTTATAGCTTCACTGAAACTAAAAGGTTCTCAAACTAAAAAAATACTAGAACTAAAAAAGGTGAGCAGCCAAAACCACTCACCTTTCTGTTTTTCTTGTTAAACAACGCGTCATTCAATGCATTGTTCGGTTTTTACTAAGTACTTGGTTCTTCTAACAAGGCAACAAACTTACGAGACTTCTGAGCATAGCTTGCCTATGTGATGAAGCGAGTATAGTGCAGTTAACACAGTTAGAAGGCCAAGTACGACGTAAAAACTAGCCTAGGCGTTTAACCGACATGACATCTTTGATTTGTTCTACTCGGCTCGTCACTCGACTCAGAATTTCAATATTGGTCACTTCCAAATCAAAATCCATTACCGACAACTGACGTTTATAGTCGATACGGCTCTTCATTGTGGTCACACTGATCTTTTCATTCGAGAACAGTGAGGTGATATCTTTCAACAAACCATTACGCTCTAATGCTTCGACGCGTAACGTTAGGATGTATGAGCCAACAAATCCATGCCCCCAAACAGTATCGATAATACGTTCTGGAGCATGTAGGTTAAGTTCACTTAGTTGTTCACAGTCACTACGGTGAACAGAGATACCACGACCTTGAGTGATGTAACCTTTAATCATATCGCCTGGAATAGGCTGACAACAGCGAGCGAGGTGTGTCATTAGGTTATCAACACCTTCAACCACTACCGCGTCTTTATTTGGACGACTCTGTTGTGCAGGCTTATTTTCCGACTCAAGCAGCTTCTCTAGCGCTTTTTTATCTTCTTCTTCCGCCGTTGGTTTATTGACCAGTGCATTGATGTGGTTAACCACTTGGTTAATACGTAAGTCTCCACTGCCGATACCGGCATAAAGCTCATCAGGCGTGTTGACGTTAAAGCGTCTTAGCGCATATTGGTCGGCATCTTTTAGGGTTGCCCCCACTTTCGCGAGTTCAACTTCAAGGATATCTCGACCTGCTTCTAAGTTTTTCTCGCGGCTTTGTGCTCTGAACCATGCGTTGATTTTCGCACGAGCACGGCCTGAGTGAACGAAACCTGTGGTTGGGTTTAGCCAATCACGCGATGGATTCGGTTCTTTCTGCGTGATGATCTCTACTTGGTCGCCCATCGATAGTTTATGGGTAAACGGTACGATACGTCCTGCTACTTTGGCACCAATACAGCGGTGACCTACCATCGAATGGATGTGGTAAGCAAAATCGAGAGGCGTAGCCCCCATAGGCAAATCGACCACGTCACCGCGAGGTGTAAAGGCGTAGACACGGTCATCGAACACTTGGCTACGAACTTCATCTAGCATCTCACCAGAATCCGACATCTCCTCTTGCCAATCGATAAGTTTACGCAACCAAGTAATTTTCTCGTCGTAACCACTGCGAGCGCTTGTAGCACCTTCTTTGTACTTCCAGTGCGCAGCTACACCCAACTCAGAGTCTTCGTGCATTTGCTTGGTACGGATCTGAATTTCAATGGTCTTGCCTTCAGGGCCAAGAACTACGGTGTGGATCGACTGGTAACCATTGGGCTTAGGGTTCGCCACGTAGTCATCAAATTCACTGGGTAGATGTTTATATTTGGTGTGAACCACACCTAGGCCGGCATAACAGTCTTGAAGTTGATCGGCGATAATTCGTACAGCACGCACATCAAAAAGCTCATCGAAGGCCAACCCTTTTTTCTGCATTTTTCGCCAGATACTGTAGATGTGTTTTGGTCGGCCACTGACTTCAGCATTGATGCTTGAACGCTTCATTTCTGCCGTTAAGTCGTTAACGAAGTCTGTGATATATTGTTCACGTACGATGCGACGCTCAGACAGCTGTTTAGCAATCTGCTTGTAGGTGTCTGGCTGTTGGTAGCGGAATGCGTAATCTTCGATTTCCCACTTAAGCTGACCAATACCTAAACGGTTAGCGAGCGGAGCGTAGATGTTAGAACACTCTTTTGCCGCTGCACGACGCACAGCATCAGGCGCTTTTTTTACCTCGATAAGGTTACAGATTCGTTCAGCGAGTTTGATGACTACGCAGCGGAAGTCGTCGACCATCGCCAGTAGCATACGGCGAACGTTATCAACTTGACCCGAGGCAGCGCTACCTTCAAGGGTCACGTTTAACTGGCCTAAGGCCGCCATTTCTTCAACACCATCGATCAACTTTACGATTTCTTTGCCGTAGCTTTCTTCAAACGCTTCGCGCTCAAAAACACCACTTGAGACGACGGGGAAAAGTTGTGCTGCCACTAAAGTGGCACGATCCATAGACAAGGTGACCAAAATTTCGATCATCTCGCGCCCACGCCAAAGCAAGAGCGAAGCTTGTTCATGATCTTTTAAAAGCTCTTCACAGTGAAGATAAACTTTGATCAGTTTATTCGAGGTCTTTGCATCTTGATTCAATGACGCAATCCAACTTTCTAGCTCAAACTGTTCGCTTGGGTTTAAATGTGCGCTTCGTACCGCAACCATCATGTCTTCCTAGTTATTATGTTTTATACCCAATTCAATATGACTAACTGGTTCCAAGTTAGTTCGACTCATATTGATATCAACGCAGTCTTAACTGCGCCTTTGTGATTCATTTTTAAGCCTTGTTTAAGGGCCTCTAAGCCTTGATAAAAAGAGCCATCGATTCTAGATGACTGGTGTGGGGGAACATGTCCAACATACCAATCTTAGCTAATTGATAGCCTTGTTTTTCTAAGCTCTCAGAATCTCTAGCTAGAGTAGCAGGATTACACGAAACATAAACCACACGCTTCGCGCCTAACGCTGAAATTTGATCAACGATCCCACTCGCTCCCGCACGTGCTGGGTCAAGTAATACTTTATCGAATTTCTCTTTTGCCCAAGGCTGTAAGGATAAGTCTTCTTCAAGGTTGGCTTGGTAAAATTCCGTATTGCTTAACTGGTTTAATGCTGCATTAGACGTGGCCTGTTGTACCATTTCAGTAACACCTTCCACACCGACCACAAACGCCGACTGCTGTGCGATAGGTAAGCTGAAGTTACCTAAACCACAAAACAGATCAAGCACCCGTTCATCCGCTTGAGGTTCTAGCCACTCGATCGCTTGAGCCACCATCTGTTGATTGACCTTTTGATTCACTTGAATGAAGTGATTTGGCTCAAACGGTAAAGTCACACCGGTTTCATTATAAGCTGGCGTATCACCCACCAAACGAATCAACTTATCAGCTTCTGGCATAGAATACAGCGTAGCGCCTTCTGCCTGAGCCAACTCAATCAAAGATTGCTCATCTTTTTCAACCAAAGGCTTAAGGTGACGTAGCACCATGACAGGGCCAGTATCGCCCAGTACCAATTCTACGTGTCCTAAAGAGGTAAGGTTGTTGAAAGTGTTCAGTAAATTTTTCAGTTTTGGTAGCAATACATTAAGGCGAGGTTCAAGCACGGCACAGTCGGTGATGTTTTCAATCTGCTTACTTTGCTTCTTACGGAAACCGAACTGAAGCTGCTGTGTCTTTTTATCAACAAATAGGCTGATACGCGCGCGACGACGATAACCCGTTTCATTACCCACAATAGGTTGGGCAACTTCGGTTTCAACGGTTTGATATTGGCTCATCAGATGTGAAAGAGACTGTGCTTTGTGCTCAACCTGAGAGGCGTAACCAAAATGCTGAAGATGACAGCCACCACACTGATTAAAGTGCTTACAAAACGGCTTTAGGCGCTGCTCGCTTGGCTTTAATAATTTGATTAGTTTCGCGCGTGCAAATTTACTCTTACTCTCAGTCAGTTGAATGACCACCTGCTCACCGGGCAATGCCCCATCAATGAAAACAGGTTTGTTTTTCTGATAAGCGATGCCAGCGCCATTGTGATCCATTCGTTCAACCAAAACCGATTGATGCTTGGTCTCGAATTGAGTTTTCTTTTTTGGTTGGAAAAAACGTGCCATTGCTTATGCCTAATGTATCTTTTAATTAGTAATTGGTATCCAGGGCTCACTATTCTGCCTTGGAATCATTGTCGAACGTCACGGCTTTGATTAAGCTTACCGTTCACTTAACCGCCATTGTGTGCGTTATTTTCCCATATCCAGACCTCGATGTAATTAAAGAACATGACCAGATATGGCTTAAGAGCCCGTGTAATTACCTTAACTCTAGCTCCAACATTGATTATTGGGTTGCTATTGAGTGCATTTTTCTCATTTAACCGCTATCAAGACCTTGAGGGTCAAGTAGTGAACACTGGTACTAGCATCATTGAACCACTGGCTATTGCGAGTGAATCAGGCATGCAGCTCGAAAGCCGAGAGTCTGTTCGACAGCTGATTAGCTATGCGCATCGAAAAAATTCTAAGCTGGTGCGCAGTATCGCGGTGTTTGATGAACGTCACGAGCTGTTTGTAACCTCAAACTTCCACCCTGACTTTGAAAGCCTGACCTACCCCAAAGATAAACCGATTCCGCATTTAAGCTCATCGAACCTGCTCGATAACACGCTGATTCTTCGGACGCCGATTATTGCTGAAGGTCAGTATATAAACTCAGCCAATGGCCAATCTCAAGCCAATCAAGCGATCGGTTATATCGCGATAGAGTTAGACCTTTCGTCACTTCGATTACAACAATATCAAGAGGTGTTTTCTGCATTCTTAGTGTTGGTTCTCGGGCTTGGGCTTTCAGGTGTGTTTGCCTTCCGCTTAATGCACGACGTGACCCAGCCGATCACACACATGAAAAACATGGTCGACCGAATACGTCGTGGTCATCTCGATGTACGTATCGAAGGCAAAATGCATGGTGAGCTAGACTCGCTGAAAAACGGTATCAACGCGATGGCAGTATCGCTGTCGGAATATCACGTTGAAATGCAACACAGTATTGACCAAGCGACCTCCGATCTACGTGAAACACTTGAACAGTTAGAGATTCAAAACGTTGAATTAGACATTGCGAAAAAGCGTGCTCAAGAAGCGGCTCGTGTTAAGTCTGAATTCTTGGCGAATATGTCTCACGAATTAAGAACGCCGCTCAACGGTGTGATTGGCTTTACTCGCCAAATGCTCAAAACCCATCTATCGAACAGCCAAACTGACTACTTGCAAACTATTGAACGCTCGGCGAACAACCTACTCAGTATTATTAACGATATCTTGGATTTCTCGAAACTTGAAGCTGGCAAGCTAGCCTTAGAGAACATCCCATTTGAGTTCCAATCCAGCCTCGAAGAAGTTGTGAACCTTCAAGCAACTAATGCTCATGAAAAAGGCTTAGAACTGACCCTCAAGATCGACCCTAAAGTACCGCCAGGCGTTGTTGGTGATCCACTACGTATCCAGCAGATCTTGACTAACCTAGTGGGTAACTCCATCAAATTTACTGAGCATGGCAACATTGATATCAGCGTTGAACTTCGCTCACAAAGCGAAGACAATATCGAGCTTCAATTCATGGTTCGCGATACTGGTATTGGTATATCTGAACGTCAACAAGCTCAGCTTTTCCAAGCCTTTAGCCAAGCAGATGCAAGTATTTCTCGTCGTTATGGTGGTACAGGTTTAGGTCTGGTTATCACCCAAAAATTGGTGAGCCAAATGGGTGGTGAAATCAGTCTAACCAGTCGCCTTCACCAGGGTTCAACCTTCTGGTTTACGTTGAGGCTTTCTACCACTGATATGCCGATGACGGAGCTGATTGAAACTCAGTGCCTGCAAAACAAACAACTACTGTTGATCGAACCAAACATGCAAGCAGCGTCAATTACCCAACAGATCTTAACCCAAGAAGGGCTTGTGGTCACTTATCGCTCGGTGATGCCTGACGAGTCACCCTCGTATGACTACGTTCTGCTAAACCTTGCATCAAACCAAGAATACCAATTTGATACCGTAAGTGGTTGGGCTATTGGCGCTAAAAAAATAGCTCAGAACGTAATTATTGGTACACCAAGTACCGAATTAGCGTTAGGTGAACAATTGATGAAAGAGGTGGATGTTCAGTGCATCACCAAGCCTCTTTCTCGTAAGAAACTGCTGCAAACCCTAGTATCGAACCAAGCTCCAACCTTGATTGCACCGGCGATTGAAACGCACTCGGAAGAGAAGCTTCCATTTACCGTATTGGCTGTCGATGACAACCCTGCAAACCTTAAATTGATTACCGCACTACTGAAAGAACGCGTAGAAACCGTCATCAGTTGCACTAGCGGTCAGCAGGCAATCGACAAAGCGACAGAAACACCATTTGATATCATCTTCATGGACATTCAAATGCCACAAATGGATGGTGTGACCGCTTGTCAGAATATCAAAAAACTAGCGAATAATGCGAATACGCCGATCATTGCAGTGACCGCTCATGCCATGATTGGCGAACGTGACCGGTTGCTTGAAGCGGGCATGGATGACTACCTAACGAAACCTATTGAAGAACATATATTACAACAGGTTCTGATTCATTGGAGCCCAACCTCTGAGGTTGAGCATATCGAAAAAATAGACCCAGACCACCCAGCAGTTTCAGTCGAAATCGATCATAGCCAAATATCAGAAAGAGAAATAAGTGTGCACAAAAACATCATCATAGATTGGCAAGCTGCAATGAAGCAAGCAGCCAATAAAGAAGACCTTGCACGAGATATGTTGCAAATGCTAGTGGACTTTATTCCTGAGGTTTATGAGGCAACAGAGAAAGCGATAGAAGATAGTGATTACCCTGTTGAAGAACTAATACACATTATCCACAAGATGCATGGCAGCAGCTCATATAGTGGTGTACCAAGGCTTAAATCGGTATGTGCAACGATAGAGAAAGAGCTGCGATCTGGCATTTCCGTTGAAGATATTGAACCGGAACTTTTTGAACTTCAGGATGAGTTAGATAAGGTTCAAGCAACCGCGGTTCATTATTTAAAACCATCTAGCATCTGATATCTAGTTAGCGATTTAGCGTTTAACGTTTAACGTTTAACGACTAAGAATACAAACCAATAAAAAAGCAGAGCTCATGGACTCTGCTTTTTTATGTTTGCTGATTAATTAGGCACTAGATTTAGATTAGCGGCAACAGGTTTAGGATTCGAGTAATACCGTTGCCACAGCATAGTGGCGCTCATCCGAGATAGTGAGGTGGATCGACCTGGTTCCACTCGTATCGGCGATTTCACGAGCTTTCTTATGTAGGATCAATACTGGCTTACCATGTTCATCATTTGAAATCTCGAAGTCATGAAAGGTCACACCAAGGGCAATCCCCGTACCTAACGCTTTAGATGCCGCTTCTTTTGCGGCAAAACGCTTTGCAAGGTAGCGCCCTTTTTGCTTAATTTTCTGAAATACTTCAAATTCAGAACTCGTCAAAATACGCTGAGCAAAAGCGTCACCACTTCGTGATAGTGCCTTCTCTATGCGTTCAATTTCTGCGATATCGGTACCTAATCCAACAACAGCCATTATTAACCTTTACTACTCAACTCGTTACTACTCAACATGCTACGACTCAATTTGTCGCTTATGGTTACCGCTTACCTAAGTTACCGCTTACCTAACTACTTGTTATTACGTGCTGTTTCCATAACAGATTTCATATCTGCAACGGCTCTGTTCAAGCCATCAAAGACAGCACGTCCCATGATCGAGTGGCCAATATTCAGCTCATAAATCTCAGGAAGCGCCGCAATAGGTGCTACGTTGTGGTAAGTCAGGCCATGACCCGCATTGACTGTGATACCAAGATCGTCAGCATAGCTTGCGCCAGCTGCAATCTTTTTCAGTTCATCTTGCTGATCTTCTTCTGTTTTCGCATCAGCGTAATGACCAGTATGAAGCTCAATGAACGGCGCACCACATACTTTAGCTGCATCGATTTGCTGACGATCCGCATCAATAAATAGCGACACCTTAATACCAGCAGCTGACAGTTTTTCCGTCGCCGTTTTGATCTTTTCAAGTTGGCCGACAACGTCTAAACCACCTTCAGTGGTCAGCTCTTCACGTTTCTCAGGAACCAAGCAAACGAACTCAGGATTAGTATCGAGTGCAATTTGAACCATTTCGTCCGTCACAGCCATCTCTAAATTCATTCGCGTTTGAATAGTTTCAGCCAGAATACGCACATCACGATCAACAATATGGCGACGATCTTCACGTAAATGGATAGTAATGCCATCAGCACCTGCACGTTCAGCTATCTCAGCTGCGTGTACGGGATCTGGGTATTTAGTCCCACGTGCATTACGTAGTGTTGCAATATGATCGATATTAACGCCTAAAAGGATTGAGCTCATTTTCCAATACTCCGTGCTCTAGAGAGGGCTATTGTTGGCATAAATAGCTCTCTGCTTTTTAATGGTTTGCCGCCAAGATACGGCTTTAAGGCTATGCGTGTAAAGCGTTTTGCTGCTTTTAACTGTTCTTTAGTGATAAACCTACGCTCGCTGATTGCGATAAGTTCATCGCCCATAAATGTCAGATTATCTCGACGCACTGAAGCAATAAAACCTTTCTGTTCTCGGTATCGATAAGTCATGTTTGGCGCGACCAGTTCACCGCTACCAGCGCAATGCAAAAAGTCGACGCCATATCCCATCGCGGATAGTAGAGCCAACTCAAAACGACGCAATGCTGGCTCCGGATTTTCATTATGGGCCAGTTCTGTTAAAGCATGAAGATAGTCATGAAAAAGTGCAGGCATTGGTACTTCGGCCATCAACACTCGACCAATCAGCTCATTCACGTACATCGCTGAATACAAGTTTATCCCCGTAAGAGGAAGCCCTAAACTAATTGGCTCAGCTTGACGTAAGGTTTTCATTGAACTGTTGCCAGACCACTTTAGCAATAGCGGCGTAAAAGGTTGTAATGTACCTTTCAAATTGGAACGCTTGCTTCGAGCGCCTTTAGACATCAAGGTCACCCGACCGAACTCTTCGCTGAAGACGTCCAAGATCAGACTCGACTCACTGTATGGTCGACGGTGCAACACAAAGCATCGATGTAAACCTTCGCTCAATCACTTACCCTTCTTACAGATACAAAAAGAGAGAGTTCGCACTCTCTCTAGAAATTATATTAAGTTCAACTTTCGTGATATCAGAAAGTGACGTTCAATATATTATAGATCGTCGATGTAACCTAATGAGCGAAGTGCACGCTCATCATCAGCCCAACCCGATTTAACCTTGACCCAAGTTTCTAAGTAAACCTTACGGCCAAATAGATCTTCCATATCAATACGCGCTTCACGACCAATTGTTTTGATCTTCTCGCCCGCTTTACCAATCACCATTTTCTTTTGACCCGTTCGTTCAACAAGAATCAGGGCGTTGATGTGGAAGCCATCGTTGTCTGGGTTGTAATCAAAGCGCTCTATTTCAACCGTTACCGAATAAGGTAGCTCTTCGCCTGTGAATCTCATCAGCTTTTCACGGATAATCTCAGACGCCATAAAGCGCTGCGAACGATCCGTCACGTACTCTTCAGGGAAGTGATGGGTCGCTTTTGGTAAATGCTCACGTACATGCTTACGCAGTACATCAATGTTTTTACCTTGCTTCGCCGAGATTGGCACAACATCAACGAATTCCATCTTTTTAGAGACTTCCATCATATGCTGCATGACGTTAGTACGATCCTGAACGTTATCAACTTTGTTAATGCAAAGTACAACTGGGAAGTCAGTCTTCTTCAGTTTGTTCAGAACCATTTCATCGTCGTCAGTCCAGTGTGTTCCATCCACAAGGAAGAAGACTAGGTTCACATCACTCAAAGAACTGTTCGCCGCACGGTTCATCAAACGGTTGATTGCACGCTTTTCTTCAATATGAAGTCCAGGAGTATCAACAAAGATCGCTTGGTAATCACCCTCAGTTTCAACGCCCATAATACGGTGACGTGTCGTCTGTGGTTTACGTGATGTAATAGAAATCTTCTGCCCCAGAATATGGTTCAGAAGCGTCGATTTACCTACGTTTGGGCGACCGACAATAGCGATGAAGCCACAGTGTTGGTTTTCCGGTAGGCCCGTTTTTTTGCTATCCGATGAAAAAAATGCATCGATATCGAAATCTTGGTTGTTATCAGACATTGCTTAGTTGCTCTAATGCTGTTTCAGCAGCCGCTTGCTCTGCCTTGCGGCGGCTAGTGCCTTTACCGATAACAGGTTTATCCACACCTGCCACTTCACACTCAACCGTAAACTCTTGGTTGTGTGCTTCACCTTTAATATTAGTCACTGTGTAGACAGGTAGAGGATTTCTTCGACCTTGTAAAAACTCTTGAAGGCGAGTTTTGGGATCTTTTTGAGATACTCCAGGCTGAATAGCTTCTAGGCGAGATTGGTACCAGCTCAAAATAATGCGACGAACCGTCTCGGTATCACTATCTAAATAGACAGCACCAATAATCGCTTCAACCGCATCCGCTAGAATAGAATCACGACGGAAACCGCCACTCTTCAACTCACCTGGACCTAATTTTAAGTAATCTCCTAGTTCGAATTCACGACCTAGTTCAGCCAATGTATGACCACGCACCAGTGTTGCACGCATACGGCTCATGTCACCTTCGTTTACCTTAGGAAAACGGTGGTAAAGATCATCAGCGATAACAAAACTTAAAATTGAATCGCCCAGAAACTCAAGACGTTCGTTATGTTTACCTGCGGCGCTGCGGTGAGTCAGCGCCAAGTGGATAAGATCGGCATCATTAAACTGATAGCCAATCTTTCTCTCTAGTTTATCAATTGGAGAATTCATGCTCTCTCGATGTGTTAATTGATCGATTAATGAATCCCACCGATGCGATTAAAACGCACACCAGTAGGAATCCATGTTGGAAGTACACTGTCTGAACCACGTTCGAACTCGAAGCTGATCCAAATCGCAACGGCCTTACCAACAAGGTTTGCTTCAGGGACAAAGCCCCAGTAACGGCTATCGGCACTGTTGTCACGGTTATCACCCATCACAAAGTACTGGCCTTCTGGAACGACCCACTCGTTAACACCATTACGGGGCTGATATGCTTGCACACGATCACGACGTAATGGGTTAACTAAAATTTGGTGCTCTACGTCTCCAAGCTGTTCATTCAGCTGAATAAGAGGCACACCATCTTGAACAAATTGGCTTTCTTCAACGTGACTTAGTTTCACTGGATCGCAGTTACTTGTACCCTTCGCTTGAATGCAAATCTCTTTTCGACTGCTGTAACGAATGGTGTCACCTGGCATACCAACAACACGCTTGATGTAGTCGATATTAGGCTGAGGTGGGTACTTAAATACGATTGAATCACCACGTTCTGGTTTGCCCGTTTCAACCAGTTGAGTACGCCATACCGGGTCTTTTAGACCATACGCATACTTCTCTACCAAGATAAAATCACCCACCAAAAGGGTTGGCATCATCGAGCCAGACGGGATCTGAAACGGTTCATAAATAAATGAACGCAGAATCAAAACAAATGCAATGACCGGGAAAATGGAAACACTGTTCTCAACCCACCAAGGCTGAGCCGTAACTTTTGCGCTCGTTTCAGCGTCTAGGCCTGTCGATTGTGCTTCAACGGCAGCCAGTTTCTGCTGGCGCTTCTTTGCCCACAACCACTTTTCCAACGCCCATACAATGCCAGTCACTAGAGTTACGATCACTAAGATAAGTGAAAATGTATTAGCCATTGATATCCCTTAAATTTCATTTCTTTAAAAATAACGAAAGTGAAAGAGTATAACCCTTTCACTCTACTTAATATTTCTAATTTGTATCAATCATGCTGACTAAATGCTAGGAAGATTACGCAGGAAACATCGCTTAGTTCTAGGCGTAAAGTGCAGTGACTAGTGGACCTAATTGCAATCTTTGCAACAAAGAAATAAACGATTTAACCAGTAATGTTCAGCAGATAGTTAGTGCGATTGATACCTAGTCTTTTCCAACGTGAAGTATGGCAAGGAAAGCTTCTTGAGGCAGTTCAACGTTACCGATCTGCTTCATACGCTTCTTACCTTCTTTTTGTTTCTTAAGAAGTTTCTTCTTACGACTGATATCACCACCGTAACATTTTGCGATTACGTTCTTACGCAGTTGCTTCACTGTAGAACGAGCAATGATGTGGTTACCAATCGCAGCTTGAATCGCAATATCGAACATCTGACGAGGGATGAACTCTTTCATCTTCTCTACCAGTAGACGACCACGAGACTGAGCAATGTCTTTGTGCGTAATGATCGCTAGTGCATCAACCGTTTCACCATTCAACAATACATCTACACGTACCATGTTTGATGGCTCGTAGCGTTGGAAGTTGTAATCCAATGATGCGTAACCGCGAGACGTTGACTTCAGACGGTCGAAGAAGTCTAGAACCACTTCTGCCATAGGAAGATCGTACGTCACAGCAACTTGGTTGCCGTGGTAAACCATATCTACTTGTACGCCACGCTTCTCAACACACAGTGTGATTACGTTACCTAGGTAGTCCGAAGGTACCAAAATATTACAGCGTGCAATTGGTTCACGAATTTCTTCGAGGTCATTAACCGCTGGCAGTTTAGCCGGGCTATCAACATACAGAACGGTTTTATCTGTTTTTACAACTTCATACACAACTGTTGGAGCAGTCGTGATTAGATCTAGGTCGTATTCACGTTCTAGACGCTCTTGGATGATCTCCATGTGAAGCATTCCTAAGAAGCCACAACGGAAACCAAAGCCAAGTGCTGCTGAACTTTCTGGTTCGTAGAACAGTGATGCATCATTCAGGCTTAGTTTGCCTAGTGCGTCACGGAAGTTTTCGTAGTCATCAGATGAAACAGGGAACAGGCCTGCGTATACCTGAGGCTTCACTTTTTGGAAACCAGGTAGACGTTCAGTACAGCCACCTTTAGCAAGCGTCAAGGTATCACCAACAGGCGCACCTAGAATGTCTTTAATGCCACAAACAACCCAACCTACCTCGCCAGTATTCAGCTCAGTGGTGTCGATTCGCTTAGGTGTGAAGATACCTAGACGGTCAACTCCCCAAACTTGGTCTGTCGACATGACTTTAATCTTGTCGTTCTTCTTCAGCTTACCGTTTTTGATACGTACCAAAGAAACTACGCCAAGGTAGTTATCGAACCAAGAGTCAATAATAAGGGCTTGTAGAGGCGCATCTGGATCACCTTCCGGTGGTGGAATAGCCGTTACGATGTTTTCTAAAACATCGTCAACACCTACCCCTGTTTTCGCAGAACAGCGAGTCGCTTCCATCGCATCGATGCCAACGATCTCTTCGATTTCTTCAGCAACACGTTCTGGTTCAGCTGCGGGTAGGTCAATCTTGTTCAAGATTGGCACCACTTCCAGCTCCATTTCGATTGCTGTGTAACAGTTTGCTAGAGTTTGTGCTTCAACACCTTGGCCAGCATCTACTACAAGTAGCGCGCCTTCACAAGCCGCTAGAGAGCGAGATACTTCATAAGAAAAGTCTACGTGTCCAGGGGTGTCGATAAAGTTAAGTTGGTAAGTTTCTCCATCTTTAGCTTTATAATCTAAAGTCACACTCTGCGCTTTAATTGTAATACCACGTTCGCGTTCTATATCCATAGAATCGAGGACTTGAGCTGCCATCTCACGTTCACTTAATCCTCCACAAACTTGGATTAAGCGGTCAGAAAGGGTCGACTTACCGTGGTCGATGTGGGCGATAATCGAAAAATTACGAATGTGCTTCATAGGCTTGGTATGACTAAACTCTTTGTATAGGGATAATAAGAAAGCCGCTATGCTTCCAACCTAATATTAGCATTGGTGGCGGCATTTCAATCAAGTTGGCAGATTCTACCCAATTTAAGGGCAAGACGCATCATAAATTAGACGAGAGACTCACCTAGAATTCGAATCAAGACGACTTCTTGCTTGGATTTGTCTTCCATTGGTTTGGCTAACCGCTTCGCCAAGGCAATACCAGCAGTGGTAAATAGTGCAGCACAGAGTATAACAACCCCTTCGCCCCCTTGGAGCAAGGGTTGTAACAAGAGCTGTCCAAGGCCAGCACCAATTATCAACATGAAAAGTGGGACGAGGTAAACAATAGCCGCCGACTGAAGCAGACTTTTTTCTGGGAAGCCAATCTCTACAATTTGTCCGGCTTTAACAAGGCTTTTGGTTTTAAACTGCCAAAACAAAGCTTTATTGCCAACGGCCTTGGTGACGATACCGGTTCCGCAGCTTTTTTGAGAAGAGCAACTACTGCAACTGGTTTGCTGTTCGCAGCTCAGTTGAACAAAATATTGCTTACCTTTTTGCTCGACTGAGCTAACGGTCGCCAGCGCGGTCATCATTGCACTGGTACCGAGTTATTGAACGTTACTGATTGAGCGATACGCTTAGCCGTTGCAGGCGGAATATCGCCGACTACAGATATTTCCCTGTTGCCCATCACTAAACTATGTAAGGTTCTGCGCCCTTGACGTACCAATTGCCCTTTCAATGAGTGCTCATCTTTGTCGGCTATATACACCGAAAAACTAAACAACCCATCACTGAAAAGTTGACTCTCAACCATTTTTTCGGTCACCGCCATTTGATAACGGCTAAGCTCTTTTGACTTAAATCCTTCAGGAATCCAAGAAGCTTGCCAGTTAGTTTCACTCACCAAGCCTTCTGGTAATGACAAAACCTTCGGCAGTTTAACTTGATTCAAGCCACCCATTGCTTCTGCGATCTTATCATTCACCACGTAAGAGATAGTTCGGTACTGTTCTAGCACTTCGCCATCACGATCCAAAAGATCGGCACGTAAAGGAAGATGAGTTTTCTCGTCGACCCAAACTACGTAAGAATAACGAAGGCCATCTTTCGGCACCACGCGTAATACTTGTGTTGTGCTCCCCGCTTCACGAGATCGCCCAACTTTTACGAAGTCGTAGTACCGGTTAAGAGAATCGATATCTCTATTAATCATCGGAATGACAGGGGCAACCATGCTACCAGACAAAATAGTAAATGGCTCAGTCCCCGGCTCGACGTAGCTAACTTCATTGCCACGTCGAATGACTTCACGCACAGGGCCACTGAGATAAACAAGGTGTGCGAGCTGTTGATCATCGTTAACTGCATGACGATAAAGCAGAGGCTCAATACTGCTCTTCTTTATCAATATATAGGAGAGTTCGTAATTTAGATGCTGACTGGCCTCATTCATTTGATGCAATAACGCCTTTGCAGAGAGTTCTTCTGCAAAGGCTGTTGGAGACATCAAGCTGAACAGTGTCAGTGCACTGACCAGGATTTTCTTCATTCAATATCCGATTCTAAATGTGCATCTTCCATTGATGATGCGTCACCGTTTAATCTTAACTGCAGTTCATAATCTTCCAGCAATGCATGAACGCGTTTACGTTGTTCTTGTAAATTAGCCTCAGAGACAGGCTTAGAAACAGAGTCTCGCGTTAGGCTTACTGGTTCCGCAGAGCCCGCAAATGGAATCGTCTGTAGTACAGGTAACTGCTCTGGTGCTGCTGGATCGCTACCACCATACTGCTGAACACCTAATACAACCGCTAATGAAACACACGCTGCCACGGCAACTTGTCCAAACTGTTGTAGCCATGCAGGAAGCTGACGTTTCGCTTGCTGAGGCTTTGGTTGCTCTTCGATTGGAGCAACCGTAGGTTCAACATTCACTTGGTGCAGGTTTGGCATTGCACTATGCGCAGGCTCGGCTTCAAGCTCCGCTGCCACACTGTCAGCAATGTTCCAATCTTTCGTTTCTGGCGCATCCCCACGCATCACGTCACCAATTAAATGGTAACTCTGCCAGGTATTCATGCTTTCTTGATCAGATTCAAGATCTACTATGAGAGCTTTATCGATCGTTTCACCATCCATGAGTGCCGAAAGCTTTTCTTTATCAGCCATTATTTTCACCATAATTATTACAAGTTCTAGCGTTGCAAAAGAGGTTTAATTTTCTTTTCCACCGCTTCACGAGCTCGGAAAATACGCGAACGTACGGTTCCTACAGGGCAATCCATTACTTCTGCAATCTCTTCGTAGCTCAAACCTTCGAGCTCACGCAGCGTCATTGCAGTTTTTAAGTCTTCTGGTAGCGCTTCAATCGCACCAAAAACAACTTGTTTCAACTCTTTTGACAGCGTTAAGTTCTCAGGGTTCGATATTTCTTTTAACGCGCTGCCTGTTTCGTAATATTCTGCATCTTCTGCATCTACATCCGTTGCTGGTGGCCTGCGGCCCTGGGCAACGATATGATTTTTAGCGGTGTTCACGGCAATTCGATACAGCCATGTATAGAAGGCACTCTCGCCACGAAAGTTAGGTATCGCGCGGTAGGCTTTAATAAAAGCTTCTTGTGCTACATCAGGTACATCACCGGAATTATTCACGTATCGAGAGATAAGATTACAGACTTTATTTTGATACTTAACCACTAATAAGTTAAACGCCTGCTTATCTCCACTCTGAACTCGCTCAATCAACACTTGATCGGTTAGCTGCTCGTTCATTCGAGCGGGTACTCCTATTGTTATAACCCTTACCTTCACAGATATGGGTACTAATTATGCGAAATGTAGTATTGACACCACCGTCTACAAGAGCACTATTGTGACTAAGCCAAATACTGAAAGTTCCAACTTTCTTAAAATTATTTGCCATTATTGTTTCACAATGTGATGTAATGAAAATAGCTATCCCTATCAATTTGGGAAAACTTGAGCAAAAGCAATGGTATTGAGCAATTAAATATTTCTAGATAGCTGTCTATATCTTGATTTTGCATAGCGTTTTAGGATGACTCAGAAGATTATAACAGTCTTACTGCAACTCCTAAAACAAGACAAAGTCAATTGAGTGTAGACAATTCGACTATAGCCCGGGATTTAATAAGTTTTATGAACGCAAACCGTGAACATCAGTGTGATGTATTAGTGGTAGGAAGTGGTGCGGCAGGCTTGTCATTAGCTTTACGCGTAGCAGAACATGCAAAAGTAATTGTATTAAGCAAAGGACCACGCAGCGAAGGATCGACGTATTACGCACAAGGTGGTATCGCCGCGGTGTTCGATGAGTCGGACAGTATTGAGTCTCATGTAGAGGATACTCAAATTGCTGGGGCCGGGTTATGCGAAGAAGATACCGTTCAATTCATTGCTGAAAATGCGAAAGAGTGTGTGCAATGGCTGATTGATGGTGGTGTTCCATTTGATAAAGATGAGAACAGCACGGAAGGTCAGCCAAAATATCACCTAACTCGTGAGGGTGGACATAGCCACCGCAGAATTCTGCACGCTGCTGATGCCACCGGCATGGCGATGCAAACTTCGCTACAAGATAACGTCAACAACCACCCAAACATCGAAATCTTCGAGCGCCACAATGCGCTAGATTTGATCACTGAAGATAAGGTTGGTGGTTCGAAAGATAAAGTTATCGGTGCCTACATCTGGAACCGTAACCAAGAACACGTTGAAACCGTGCGCGCTAAATTTGTTGTATTAGCAACAGGCGGCGCTTCAAAGGTTTACCAATACACCTCTAACCCAGATGTCTCTTCCGGTGATGGTATTGCTATCGCTTGGCGTGCGGGTTGCCGAGTAGCAAACCTTGAGTTCAACCAGTTCCACCCAACGTGCTTATTCCACCCAGAAGCGCGTAACTTCCTACTAACGGAAGCACTACGTGGTGAAGGTGCCTACCTTCGTCGTCCAGATGGCTCCCGCTTTATGAAAGATTTCGATGAGCGCGGTGAATTGGCTCCGCGTGATGTAGTTGCTCGTGCAATTGACTTTGAAATGAAGCGCCTAGGTGCAGATTGCATGTATGTCGATATCAGTCACAAGCCTGAAGAGTTCATCACCACGCACTTCCCAATGATCCACACGCGTTTGATGGATTTGGGTATCGATATGACCAAAGAGCCGATCCCTATCGTACCAGCTGCTCACTATACTTGTGGTGGTGTGATGGTAAATAAGCAAGGTCAAACCGACTTAACTAACCTATATGCGATTGGTGAAGTGAGCTACACCGGCCTACACGGTGCGAACCGTATGGCTTCTAACTCACTGCTTGAATGTGTGGTTTACGCATGGGCGGCAGCCAAAGACATCGTTGAAAACATCGACCAGTCTCAGCTTTGTGCTGAACTACCAGCATGGGATGAAAGCCAAGTCACCAATAGTGATGAAGAGGTTATCATTCAGCACAACTGGCACGAACTACGCCTATTCATGTGGGATTACATGGGGATTGTTCGAACCGATAAACGACTAGAACGTGCACTACGCCGTATCCAGATGTTGCAACAAGAAACTCATGAGTACTACAGCTACTTCAGGGTTTCGAATAACTTGTTAGAACTGCGTAACTTGCTACAGGTTGCAGAGTTAATGGTTCGTTGTGCAATGCAACGTAAAGAGAGCCGTGGCTTACACTACACGTTAGATTACCCTGAGCTTGCAAAAGACAGTGGCCCAACAATTCTTACACCAGAGAAAACCCAATCGTAAATATGAGTAACAGATAAATAAAAAGGAGCAAGTGCTCCTTTTTTTTATCTAGCGCTCTCGTTGTAAGAGTGCCAGAAAATGACGATACTCACGCTCACGACAGCTGTCTCGCCATAGTAAGACAGAGTGTCCACACTCGAATTGCAGTTTGACAAAGAACTGTGCCCAGGCTTTGTCAACGGACTTTAATTTATAACGTTGGTCATTCAGCTTTATCTCACCATCGTCTTTATAATCAAAATGCCCATAAGCGGAATTTAATATCACATTATTTGTTCGAAACAAGTTGATCATTAAAGGCAAGCAATAGAGGCTAATAACGAGCGGAATGGAAGAAAGAACAATGAAAAACAAAAGGCACCCAAAAATAGTGCCTTTTGCGAATGATGCTGAATATGAAGGGTTAAGCTGAAGCTTAACGAACCTTGCTGAGGTTATGTGCGACAATTTTATCAACCATTGATGCGTGACCTAAGTTCTCACTGCGTCCATGTCCCATTACCCAAGTAAACAGATCTGGATCATCACACTCTAGTAGAGAAACAAACTCGCGCTGCTCCTGCTCTTGCAATGAATCAAAACACTCTTCAAAAAATGGCATGATGACTACATCAAGTTCTAACATGCCGCGACGGCAACCCCATTTAATTCGTGCTTTCTGCTCTGCAGTGTACATTGGCTATCCTCACCTATAATTTTGCTTTCTCAGAGTGTAACAAGTCAGGCGCTCTGCAACTACTATGTGAGTCACAGTCCCTATCTAAGCTCACAAAAAAACCTATGCTGACAAAGAAACAGAACCGGATTAACATAGAGGAAAACAAAATTCTTAGGAAAGATAATATGGATTGGAAAAATACATTTCAGCCGCTCGCTCATACACAAAATGATTCGCTTCCAGAACTAATGATGACACACGTGTCTGACTGGAGTGCCATTACCATGGTAGGCGATGACAAAAAATCATACTTGCAAGGTCAAATTACATGTGATGTCGTCACTCTTCCTAGTGATGAATCCACATTAGGCGCGCACTGCGATGCAAAAGGAAAGGTATGGAGCATCTTTCGTTTATTCCACCACAATGGTGGCTACGCACTCATGCAACCTAAATCTGCTATTGAGATCGAATTAGTTGAAATCAAGAAGTATGCCGTATTCTCTAAGGTCGATATCGAACAAACGTCTGACGTTGTTATCGGTGTGATGGGGGCGTCTGCGAATCAATACATTGATTCTATTTCAGAAAGCCAAGGCAATGTGCGTGCTATCTCTGGCGGCACAGCCGTCTTAGTATCAGACAACCGTTGGGCTCTGCTTGTTACAGAAGAAGCCGCTGAAGCCTTGGTATCAAGCAGCACTGCGGAAAAAGTATCAGAGGCGTTATGGCAGTATCATGAGATTCTTGATGCTCAGCCTAATCTATCGAAAGCAGAGCAAAACGAACACATCCCGCAAGCATTGAACCTACATGCTCTTGGCGGCATTAGCTTTTCAAAGGGTTGTTACACAGGTCAAGAAACCGTAGCTCGCGCCAAGTATCGTGGCATGAACAAACGTGAGATGCGTATTGTTTCAGGCACAACAGCGGACGTGTTGTCTCTAGAAAGTCCTATTGAACTAGAGCGTAGCGTTGGTGAGAACTGGCGTAGTGCTGGCCGACTCTTAAACGTATATCAATTTTCTGATAACCAAGCGATTGGTTTGATGGTGTTACCAAACAACCTTGATGACGATGTTCAGCTTCGATTGACTGCACAACCTGATCAAACGTGGAACATCCTACCATTGCCTTATAGCCTCGACGAAGAGTAATCACGTGGAAACACCGATTACACAATGGCTGGATCAACAGCAGGTGAACTATCGCCTGCTGATGCAAAGCAAACCAACCACCAGCATCGAAGAAACAGCACAAGAACGAGGTATCGACACCTCTCAAATGGTGAAGTGCATCCTGCTGAAAGATATGGGTAACCAGTATGCGTTGGCTTGTACTACTGGTAATCGCTCTGTCGACCCCAAGAAAGTACGTTCGCTACTGAATTACCGCCGAATGACCTGCGTATCACTCAATGATGTTGAGGCCATCACCGGCTTTAAAGTTGGATGTGTTGGCCCTCTAGTCCTAAAAAGACATATGCCGATCATTTTTGATCCTTCCATTCAGAACAACTCAACCGTGACTATTAGCTCAGGTGATCGAATGGCTGGTGTAGCAATGGAACTCAATGATCTTATGGCCCTATGCGTACCGATCGTTTCAGACATCAGTCGATGATCCTCTCGTTCGCGTCATAGATCGCAAACTTCATCCTATTATTTCATTGAGTACATTTTTAGTGTGAACTTCATCATAATAAGAACGCGCCATAAATAAATAGTTAATCAAAATAAAAGCATAAGTAGTCAAAAGATAAGATTTACGTTATTGTGAGTTTGCTGACTAGCCTTTAGGTAATCAGTATAAGTGAATCCACTGAGTAATATCAGTATCCACTTTTGTGTAATGCATCTGTGACTATTCGCCCGTTTTAGACGGGCTTTTTTTTGTCCAAAATTTACAATTTGATTACACAAACAAAAAAATCCCGCCTATTCTTATATTTGTAACATTGTCACTGCTTAATACCGGACAGGAAAGTTTACGGCAGTTCACTACTCAGCATTATTTTGGGGAGGAGCTCACGTAAAAAAAGATATTTACTGAAGAAAGTGCTTCGAACAGCACAAATATCTAATTAACGTCAAACCGACTGCGTATTACTCCATTCTTATCACAATTATGATCTCGGAGTTTTTCTATAATATGCAGGCTAAGTAAATATAAGGATAATTAAGAATGAGACTGTTTAAGCGCTATACACCGAGTATGATTGCTAAACATGTAAGTCGACTTTTCAAAGGACGAATCTACATTTACGGCGTAGGGAAATTTGAGTTTGATAACGGCAAGCTAGTCCTGCCAGATCGAGCAGAGAAACGCCACTTTCAAACGGTGAAAGAAATAAATAGTGAAATCATGAAGCTGCGCTGTGCTTACGCCTAATCTGATTATCTAAAGAATTCAAAACAAAAAGGGTTGGCATGTGCCAACCCTTTTTTCGTACTCATGACGCTGAGAGTTACTCTCTGGCGTTAGTTCAGGTGAGAACATTGAACGACTACCGATGAGTCACTGGACGCTTCGCTAACTCAGGAAGATTTCCTGATAGACCAAGTGCCCGCTTCATTATTTCATCTTTCGCACCAGGTAGTTGGCCGGCCAGTTTCATACCAATGCCACGAATCAGCTTCTTCGCTGGATTGTCGCCTTCAAACAGATCTTTAAAGCCTTGCATTGAAGCGATCATTTTCGCCGCCTCTGCTTTTCTCCAGCGCTCATAACTGCGTAGGTTGCGCTTGGCACCAATGTCCTCGCCAGCGGCCCACAGCTTTAACAACTCTTGCGCTAAACTTGCAGCATCTAATAGGCCAAGGTTAACGCCCTGCCCTGCTAATGGATGAATAGTATGAGCAGCATCACCAACCAAAGCCACACGCTCTACCGCAAAGTCACGTGCATAACGCATCCGCAGTGGGAAGGCAAAACGGTCACCAACCACTTCGCATAATCCAAGCTTCGAATCGAACTCTGCCGTTAGTTGTTTATTGAATTCAGCATCCGACATGGACACAAGATTCTCGGCACGATTAGGTTCGGTAGACCAAACAATCGAGCTCATGTTGCCCGGCTGCATTGGTAAGAATGCCAGTGGGCCTTGGGGTGTAAATATTTGACGAGCAACACTGTGGTGCGGCTCTGTTGTTTTAATGTTGGCGACAATCGCACTGTGACCGTAATCCCAATGCGTCAGCGGAATATCTTGTTGTTTACGAACCCAAGAGTTTGCGCCGTCCGCTCCAACAACTAACTTAGCTGTCAGCGCTTGACCATTGTCTAATGTTAACCAAGCTTCACTTTCACCGATCGCCATCGTTTTGCATGTCGCTGGCATGTAGAGGCTTACGTTGTCCTGCTTCTTAACCTGATCAAGCAACGCTAATTGAATCACTCGATTTTCAACAATATGGCCTAGGTTAGGCTGTGCCAAGCGTGTTGAGTCAAACTCGATACGAGCGAAGCTGTCTTGCTCCCACACTTCCATCGCTTGATAAGGTGCGGCGCGTCTTTGTTCAATGCCTTGCCAAGCACCTAAATTACGCAGAATCGATTCGCTCGAACGACTCAGAGCCGATACTCGAACATCCGGCAATTCGTTCAGGCCTTCGCTAGGTGCTTTGCCCTCAATCACGGCAATTCTTAGATCACTGTCTTTCAACGCAGCCGCGAGCGCTAGGCCCACCATGCCACCACCAACAATCGCGATATCAACACTTTGCATCATTATTTATTACCTTATCTTTCTACTAGGCCAAGCGTATGACGCAAAAGTGGACCTTTAAGTGGTGGAAGGTTATCCATGACAGCTAACCCCAGATTACGCCCGATACGAGCGGTTAAAAATTCGTTTGAGAACAGATGAACGAGACTTGATGTCAGCGTGATCGTTGCGTCTCTGTCTTGTTCTCTACGCTTTCTAAAGTTAACAAGACCTGTGTAACGGCCTACATCATCCAACTGACAACACAACTCTTCAGCCAAGGAAGCCACATCTCGGATACCTAGATTAAAGCCTTGACCGGCAATGGGGTGAAGCGTTTGCGCTGCATTACCAACAATGGCGAATCGATGTGACACGTTCTGCTGTCGATGGCGAAGAAGCAATGGGTAGCTAGCACGCTTACCAACCTTCTCTAATCGACCCAGTCGCCAACCAAAGTCACACTGAAGCTGCTCAAGGAATTCGTTGTCGTTAAAAGTCATGACTTTATCGGCTTGGTCCGGCGGCATACACCAAACCAGAGACAAACGATTATCGCTCATCGGCAGTAGAGCAACTGGCCCATGATGAGTAAAACGCTCAAATGCGCGGCCTTGATGGGGTTCGCTAGCCACGATATTGGCAATCACAGCGACTTGTTCAAAGTCATGCTCACTCAGTGGGATATTAAGTTGCTGACAACAGGTTGAAATTGCACCGTCGGCCGCAACTAATAACTTAGCCGTAATGGTTTGTCCACTATTGAGGTCGACAGTCGTCAGTGATTCACTGCGCTCGATTTTCGCAACCGAATCAGGACACAACATCGTAATTGCCGCTTCTGATTCCAGCTTCTGCTGATAAACTCGACCAACATCCGCTAACTCGACCACATAGCCAAGTGCATCTACAGCCAGTTCTTCACTGTAGATATCCGTCATTCCGGCATGGCCTCTATCCGATACATGGATATCTTTAATCGGAGAAGCCACGGAAGCGATAGATTGCCACAAGCGCAATGAATCGAGAATCTGTACCGTGCCATAAGACAAAGCAATCGAACGAGAATCAAACCCTGGGTGAGCTTGATGATCAACCTGATAAGGTTCAACAACCGCAATCGATAGCGAACCTTGGCTTAGGTGATTCAGAGCAAGGGCTAAGGTTGCCCCTGCCATTGCGCCACCCGCAATTACAACATCATACTGAGCCATCATAACCTCAAATCGACAAACGATTAGTGAATAGTTGGCGCCGCATCTTCAGATGGGCGTGCACCAAATTCAGCATGAATCGTTAGTGCACACGCTTTTACGTGCTCAATAACGTGCTCTAGAAGCTGCGCTTGCTCTTCCAGATCATCGTCCTCGTCAATGCCTAGCTTCGCCATCTCTTCAAGATCCGCCAACGCTTCTTTAGCGCCATCAGACGCTTTGTTTAATTGAGCGCCAACAAGACCCAAGCCTGAAATAAAATGATTAATCCAATCAGATACGCCGTCAGCCAGATCAAAAATACTCGCGCTTGCGTCCTCATCCGGCAATAACATAGACAGCTCCATGCCTGAGCCTGTAATTTCGCTGGTTGTTACTTTCAGTGTTGCTTCCGCTAAGGTTAACGCGCGATCTGGCCAGCCCATACCTTCGTTGGTGTAATCGAAGATCAATGGTTGCCAGCTTTTATCTGCAAGGTTTAAGCCTCCGCTTAACATACCCGTTAATAAACCGTGCATCTCAGCAGGGGTAACGGCTAGACTTGCCGATTGAAGTTCAGTCGCAACCGTTAGGTAGTCAGGTAAAGTAGTTTCGCTCATCAGATAGCTCGCTCAGTTATTCTTTATATCGATAGTATAATCGTACCACTTCACCCCAATTCTGGTAAGCATCGATCCCTAGCAATTGAAGGGTGACTGACTAGCAATTGTTCAATTTGCTGAATTACTGTGTGCTCAAGCTCTCATTTACAAACAGTCACTCTGAAAAGCTTGAATCTTAATAGCGGTTTACCTATAGTTTCTCCCTCAGAGGAGATTGCTTCCTCATCGGTACTTGCACTTTTTCTTTCTCAAAAAATGGCAAAGAGCAACAGCCTTAAAATAGCGCGTTAAAGAGTTCATCCATCATGAGTAATCAAGCGGTAGACGTTGAAATATTAGGAAAACTGACTCGAGTGAATTGTCCACCAGGGCAAGAAGAGTCATTGATTGCAGCGGCGGCCGATCTCGATAATCGATTGAAAGAGATGGCTGAACGTACTAAGGTAACCAATGAAGTAAAGCTGCTGACTATCGCAGCTCTGAACATTTGCTACGAATTACAAACCAAGAAGTTTGAAGCAAATGATGAACAAAACGCACTGACCGAGCGCATGGAACAGCTCACGACATCACTTTCGGATGTCCTCAGTAAAGTTAAGCACGGACAGCAATAGCGTACACAAAATTTACCCTGGAGTGTTTGTCAGAGGATTCACGTCCCCGAGCCGATAAGCAATCCCTAAGGGTTAGTACTTGAGTGCTATTGAGCATGCTCGGCCCGACCGAGAAGCCTACGGTAATCATTGCTGATCCGCCTTGAACTCGCTGGTTCAAGGGCCATCTATTCTCAACGGCACTTTGGGGTATCCCTTCTTATGAAGACGCTCACACGCAGCGAATTTCGCAAACAGATCCGTATCAAACGCAATGCCTTATCTGGCGACCAACAAACTCAATCCGGTATAGACTTAGTTAAGCAGTGCATGCAGCTTGATGATATTCAGTCTGCTCAGCATATTGCTCTTTATATTTCGATTGATGGCGAACTCGATACTCAGCCTTTAGTCGAATGGTTATGGGCGCAAGGTAAACAAACTTATTTACCAGTATTGCACCCTTTCTCTGCCGGACATCTGCTGTTCCTGCACTACTCACCAACCACACCCACGGTTTTGAATAAATACGGCATTGTCGAACCTCAGCTCAATCAATTGCTCGTTAAGCCGTGCCAACAACTCGACCTTATTCTTACACCACTGGTGGGCTTTGACTCTCAAGGGCATCGCTTAGGCATGGGCGGCGGATATTATGATCGTACTTTGGCTCAATGGTTTGAAACTGGCGAAGGTGCAACGCCAATTGGTTTGGCTCATGATTGCCAGCATGTTGATTCCCTACCGATTGAAGAATGGGACATTCCTTTACCTAAAATAGTGACTCCGAGTAAAACTTGGCAATGGGAAAACAACTATTAAAGCGCTATAATCGCGCCGCAAACGTTAACCTCAAGATATAAACGTTAACTTCAATACGCGAACGATTAATTCAAAGCGCAAGACCTTATTCAGGAGAATGGCATGACTCAAGATGAAATGAAAAAAGCGGCTGGCTGGGCAGCACTTCAATATGTTGAAGAAGGCAGCATTGTCGGTGTAGGTACTGGCTCAACAGTAAATCACTTCATCGACGCACTTGGCACAATGAAAGACAAAATCAAAGGTGCGGTTTCAAGCTCTGTAGCCTCTACTGAAAAACTAGAAGCGCTAGAAATCAAAGTATTTGAGTGTAATGACGTATTTAAACTAGACGTTTACGTTGATGGTGCAGATGAAATTAACGCTTCACGCGACATGATCAAAGGCGGCGGTGCTGCTTTGACTCGTGAAAAAATCGTAGCGGCTATCTCAGACAAGTTTATTTGTATCGTAGATGACACGAAAGCGGTTGATGTTTTGGGCAAATTCCCTCTTCCTGTTGAAGTTATTCCAATGGCACGCTCATACGTAGCTCGCGAGCTAGTGAAACTTGGTGGTGACCCAGTTTACCGCGACGGTTGTACAACAGATAACGGTAACATGATCCTAGACGTGTACGGCATGGCGATCGAAAACCCAAAACAATTAGAAGATAATATCAATGCTATCGCTGGTGTAGTTACAGTTGGTCTGTTTGCTCACCGCGGCGCAGATGTGGTGATCACTGGCACGCCTGAAGGTGCAAAAATAGAAGAATAAATACCAAGAGATTGAGTTTTTCTGTTACTTCATTACATACGGTGCCCAAGGGCGCCGTTTTTTTGCTTTGTACCCGTAAAATTATGTCTTATTCCGTAATTTTCTTACCCAAAACATTTTTTTTTTGTTACTTTATTGTTCAGAAGACGCACAAGGAAAACGTTTGTCTCCTGACAAAATGGTGAATTAGTTCCCCTCTCAGCCATTTTGTTGCACGTGCGCCGCATTTGCCCCACCTTTCCACTTTAAGGACGAGAACAATGGCCAAAGTTTCACTGGAAAAAGACAAAATAAAAATTCTACTTCTAGAAGGTCTTCACCCTTCTTCTGTAGAAGTACTGCAAGCCGCTGGTTATACCAATATTGAGTATCATAAAGGCTCATTACCAGAAGATGAGCTTCTTGAGGCTGTTAAAGATGTTCACTTCATTGGTATACGTTCTCGCACAAACATCTCTCAAGAAGTTATTGATGCGGCTGAAAAGCTTGTTGCTGTCGGCTGCTTCTGTATCGGTACAAACCAAGTAAACCTTCAAGCTGCGGCGAAGCGCGGTATTCCTGTATTCAATGCGCCATTCTCAAATACACGAAGTGTTGCTGAATTGGTTCTTGGTCAGATTTTATTACTATTACGTGGTATCCCAGAAAAGAACGCTCTCGCTCACCGTGGCATTTGGAAGAAGAGTGCAGATAACTCTTACGAAGCTCGTGGTAAGCGTTTAGGTATTATTGGCTACGGTCACATTGGTACTCAACTGGGTATTATTGCGGAAAATCTTGGGATGCGAGTTTACTTCTATGACATCGAGAACAAACTGTCTTTGGGTAACGCAACGCAAGTTCATACCATGACTGAATTGCTAAACAAGTGCGACGTGATCTCTTTGCACATACCTGAAACCAAAGAAACTAAGAACATGATGGGGAAAGAAGAGTTCGAGCGAATGAAGCCTGGCTCTATCTTTATTAATGCGGCACGTGGCACTGTGGTTGATATCCCTGCTCTGTGTGGTGCTCTAGATTCTGGTCACCTTGCTGGTGCAGCGATCGACGTTTTCCCAACAGAACCAAAAACCAATGCAGACCCATTTGAGTCTCCATTAATGCAGTTCGACAATGTCATCTTGACTCCTCACGTAGGTGGTTCAACACAAGAAGCACAAGAGAATATTGGTGTAGAAGTAGCAGGTAAGCTAGCGAAATACTCTGATAACGGCTCAACGCTATCAAGTGTTAACTTCCCAGAAGTATCACTGCCATTGCATACTGGAACGTCTCGTTTGCTCCATATCCACGAAAACCGTCCTGGCATTCTAACTCAGATCAACACCATCTTCGCAGAAGAAGGCATCAATATCGCAGGTCAGTACTTACAGACGGCGGCAGATATGGGTTATGTGGTTATTGATGTAGAAGCAAATCGTTCAGAAGAAGCACTGGCTAAACTGAAAGAGATCGAAGGCACAATCCGCGCTCGTCTACTTCACTAATCATCAAACTCGATCATTAGTAAAAAGGCTCTCATAATGAGAGCCTTTTTAGTATTTGGCCTATCGTAGGTAATTAGATCATAGTGATCTAATACCTCTCAGATGTGTGTTCCCTATTCTTCTAGTTGATAGATCACATTAACACGATCGCGGATAGTGATCGTTGAATCTTCATAAGAGTTCGACTCTGTTCTCGCATCCATCGCCATTGAGCGCATTAGCACGGGCTGAGAAGATTGTGCGTTGTAATCTACACGCCATACATCACCTAACTCACGTTCAAAACCACTCGCTAGCGACTTAGCTTTCAACCTTGCATCTTTAATTGCTTCTAAGCGCGCTTGTTCTTGGTACTTAGCTTCGTCACGAACCTGAAGCTGAATATTATCGATCTGATTAATACCCTGCCCAATAGCAATATCCATGTACTCATTTAAGTTAGCTAAATCGTTCACTTGAACCGTCACGTTACGTGAAGCTCTATAGCCAACTAGCTCAGGCTTGCCATCTTTAGGGTAATGGTACTGAGGAGACAGATAGAGATTAGAGCTGTGTACACTCTCTTCCTTGACGCCAGCGTGATGCAGCTTGTTGAGGAAACCCGTTACAACTTTATCAACGGTTTTTTTTGCCTGTTCAGCCGTCATCGTCGATTCTACGACTCTAACAGAAAATGTTGCCATATTAGGTGTCGCAACTACTTCACCATAGCCCGTCGTTGAAATATGCGGAAAAGAGGGAGAGTTTGCCAATGATGGAAAACTCACAGCACTCAACGCTGCAGTAAGAGTAAGAGACGTTACTAACATCTTTGGTGCAAACTTCATTAGGTAGACCTGTGCTAAGCAAATGTACTTTCATCATAGAGCAATTTGTCGTTTAGCCAATCCTAACATCTCATTTCTAACAGAACATTGACGATGAAAAAATCGACAGATTACTGAGGCAAGTGGTTGTGAGCATAACTTAATATCGCTTGAGATATCTCTTTGAGTACCCCACTTTCTAACTGCCAGTGGTGCCAGTAGATGCGATAAGACAGCAGAAAACCAGGCGTGATATCAATCAATGCCCCAGACTCTAACTCATCAATGATCTGCAATCGAGGGATCAAACAGTAGGCAACACCTGATAAACCCAAACGTACAAACGCTTCTGAGCTACCTACTGTATGATTGATCACACTGTCTCTTGGTACGTTAAAATGGTCATGAAGAAACTTCTTATGCAGGTCATCATATTGGTCATAAGAGACCGCTGGTGCCTTGCTTAATGTGGCGTAGTTTACGCCCTCAGAAAAATAGCGCTGATGGAAGTCAGGGCTCGCCACACATACATAATCCATTCTGCCGAGATAATCAGCACTGCAGCCTGGAATCGCTTGAGACTCCAAACTGATCGCGCCGGCAACCTCACCACTTTTTATCTTATCAATGGTTCTCGCCTCACCATGAATCGCGAGGTTCAGTTCCACTTGGCGAGACCTCATCACATCCGATAATGCTGGTAACAGCCATGTCGCCAAACTATCTGCGTTGGTTGCTATCGATATAGACAGAGGATGATGACCATCTTCATTCATTAATTCAGGGACAAATTCGTGCTCTAACAAACGAACCCGGCGATACAAACCCAATAATTTTTTACCCGCTGGGGTTGGCCTTGGCGGGTTTTCTCTCACCAAAGCAGGTTGAGCTAGCCACTTTTCCAGTTGTTTGATACGTTGAGACACCGCAGACTGGGAGATATATAACTGCTCCGCAGCCCTTTCGAAGCTACGTTGTTTCACCACAGCATCCAGTGCTTCTATCCACTTATAATCCAATCCACGCATCAATTTGCTTCCTTTTTGAGCTAACTCAACATAACATTAGCAACTCTAATAATAGATTAAAATCATTAATTATACTTATTTAAAAAGTCAGAGTATCTTCGCCATATAGCACGTAAATATCGTTAAATCAGTGGAGGTTAAAATGAGTTTTTGGGTTTTATTACAAGGTTTTGGTCTAGGGGCAAGCATGATTATCCCTATTGGCGCTCAGAATGCGTACGTCTTAAATCAAGGGATAAAGCGCAACCATCATTTAACCACTGCGACAATTTGTAGCCTGCTCGACACTCTGTTTATCTCATTGGGTATTTTTGGTGGCGGTGCGATTTTGTCGCAAAACGAATTGCTACTCACCTCAGTAACGTTAGGCGGTATCGCTTTTCTAACCGTGTATGGTTTGTTGTCGCTACGCAGTGCCTTTAAAGCGCCCTCAAACGAGGAGTCAAAAGGGGAGATACTGGCTCGTGGTAAGCGCACCGTTATTTTGGGTGCATTGGCGGTTACCGTATTAAACCCACACCTCTATTTGGATACCGTAGTGATTCTAGGTTCGATTGGCGGGCAGTTTGAAGGTAACGACAGAATTGCTTTTGCTATGGGGACTATCTTGGCTTCGTTCGTTTGGTTTTACTCTTTGTCATTGGGCGCAGCAAAGCTAGGTCCAACGCTATCTAAACCGAATGTTAAGAAAGGTATCGATATCGCAGTCGCAACCATAATGTTTGCCATTGCACTTGTGCTCGTTAATGGGCTGATTGAACAGTACTGGTTAACCGCTTAAAGAACCGAGATTACCGACCAAGCCAGACATGCCGTAAGTGACCCAATAATATAATGAAGCTACTCTAGAATGACTCGAATTTTATTGTTCAGTTCACTCAGCGCAGCTTCAAGGCTTGGTTCAGACTGGCTCAAGTGCTTTATCAAGGTCATGAAATAGCTATCCATAATCAATGGCATTTTTTCAGAAATAGATACACCGACATTAACCGTCTGAAAGAGTGCCTGATCAAAGGTGCGGTAATAGTCTAGATCCCAAATGACCTCTTTGAGTAACGCTCGACTTAACTCAACATTATCAAAATAATAGCGGTAGTAGCGTTCAATCAGCGAGATCCCAACATCCACAGTACACTTATCTTGCTCAGTGGCTAACACTTCCTGACCAATCTTTTCCAACTGCGATAGCATCCCTTCTCGCAGAATCGTCAACTTGGTTTCAAAATGACTAAACACCGTGCCATCAGCCACACTCGCGTGACGAGCGATCTGACGAGTTGTGGTGTTGTCATAACCATTCTCCCCAAACAACTCCCAAGCAGACGCTAAGATCTTCTGTTTCGTTATCTCTCTCTTACTCACGAAAATACACCCTTCTCAAATCAAGCTTGATCATACTCTTAGTGCTTTAATTTGACAAATTGAGCGCGCTCAATTATAAAAATGAGCATGCTCAATATAATTTTGGAGATACGGACATGATGAATATTTTAAACCGACTGGGACAAGTACTGATTTTTCTGCCCACGATCTTTTGCTTCTCTTACCTACTTCGACCACTACTGATGATAATTCTGATTCCCGGCGGTTTATGTTTATTGGCGATTTTGGGAGGGCAAGAAGTAAGGAAGCCCTTATATGCGATGTTGAAAACATCATTGTGGCCGATGTCTAATCAAAAAAGAAAGCTGAGCATTAAGGCAGTAAACGATAAGAACGATTAACGAGTAGAAGGGTTAATATTGAGAACCCACAAAAAAAGGCGGATAACCTAAGTTATCCGCCTTTCCTTATAAAAGCTTATAGCTATAAAAAACTAACTAGAAATTAAGCTTCTACTTTATTCATGTGTACATCCATTTGCGGGAATGGAATTTCGATACCTTCTTTATCCAAGCCTTCTTTGATTTCTTGCATCAGGTCGAAGTAAACATCCCAATACTCTGCAGTTTTAACCCATGGACGAACTACAAAGTTTACTGAAGAATCAGCTAGCGTATGGACACCAACTTTCACACCTGGCGTTTTTAATATACGTTCATCAGATTCACAGATCTTAGTCAGTAGTGCTTTTGTCTTCTGAAGATCAGCATTGTAAGAAACACCAATCATCAAATCAATACGACGAGTATTATGACGAGAGTAGTTTGTAATTGGGCTACCGATAACGCTACCATTTGGCACCACTACCATTTTGTTATCTGGCGTTGTTAGAACCGTTTGGAAGATCTGAATTGAATCAACCGAACCTGCTACACCACCAATTTCCACATAGTCACCAGACTTAAATGGACGGAACGCAACGATAAGTACACCAGCAGCAAAATTAGATAGTGAGCCTTGCAGCGCAAGACCTACAGCTAAACCTGCCGCACCAATTACAGCGACTACAGATGCAGTTTGAACACCTAAGCGACCAAGAGCAGCAATTAAGACAATAACAAACAACAAGTAACGAACTAAACCGTGGATAAACTCAACAACGGCTCGGTCCATCTTCTTCTTCTCAAGAACCTTGGACACGCTGTTCGCTACCGCTTTAACAACAAGGTTACCAATAAATAAAATTATCAGTGCTGAAATAATATTTACGCCATATTGGATAAATAGATCTGAATTATTTGTTAACCACTTCTCTGCGTGAGACAAGCTGTCCACAAGTGGGGTTTCAATTGATGTCGAACTATCAGCCATAATGTGCATCCTCTATATAATATGCTATGGGCTAAACTGCCTTAAGCCAAACTTACTAGACAACAAAGCAAACAGTTTAACTCCTGTTAAGTTATTGTGTTAAAAGTAAATAAAAGCCAAGTCCTTTTTATAAACTGAACCAAGTCCAGTTTTTCGGCACGATATCCTATCTTTGACAGATTGCAAAGTCATATTTATGTAAGCTTTTGAAAAATAAAACTTACCGATAAACACAAATACCGATAACTAAAAGACTACGAAATTTATGCACGGTAGGCTAGGGTTTTCACATATTTAATACAAGTTTTCATCAGGTATAAAAAAACCCGCTCATTAAGCGGGTTTCTTAAAACTCAAAGAGTACTTAATTCAAAGAATTATAGTACGTCTACAGCATTAAGGTCAGCAAATGCTTTCTCTAGACGAGCAACCATTGAAGCTTGACCTGCACGTAACCATACGCGTGGATCGTAGTACTTCTTGTTTGGAGCTGATTCGCCAGTTGGGTTACCGATTTGACCTTGTAGGAAATCGAAGTTGTCAGCAGAGTACTGACGGATACCGTCCCAAGTCGCCCACTGTGTATCAGTATCGATGTTCATTTTGATAACACCGTAACCGATAGACTCTTGGATTTCTGCTTCAGAAGAGCCAGAACCACCGTGGAATACGAAGTTTAGAGCGTTAGGTGCAATACCGAACTTCTCTGAACAGTATGCTTGAGAATCACGTAGGATAGTAGGAGTCAGTACAACGTTACCAGCTTGGTAAACACCGTGTACGTTGCCGAAAGAAGCAGCGATAGTGAAACGAGGGCTAACTTCCATTAGTTTCTCATAAGCGTACGCTACGTCTTCTGGAGAAGTGTAAAGTTCAGATGCGTCCATATCAGAGTTATCTACGCCGTCTTCTTCACCACCAGTACAACCAAGTTCGATCTCGATTGTCATGTTCATTTTAGCCATGCGCTCTAGGTACTTAGCACATGTTTCGATGTTCTCTTCTAGAGACTCTTCAGAAAGGTCTAGCATGTGAGAAGAGAATAGAGGCTTACCAGTTTGTGCGAAGAACTCTTCACCAGCGTCTAGTAGACCGTCGATCCATGGAAGAAGTTTTTTAGCAGCGTGGTCAGTGTGCAGGATAACTGGAACACCGTAAGCTTCAGCTACAGCGTGTACGTATTTTGCACCAGCTACAGCGCCAAGAACTTGTGCGCCTTGACCTTCAAGTTTAACGCCTTTACCTGCGAAGAATGCAGCGCCGCCGTTAGAGAACTGAACAACTACTGGTGATTTAACTTTAGCAGCTGCTTCTAGTACTGCGTTTACAGAGTCAGTACCAACAACGTTTACAGCAGGAAGAGCAAATTTGTTTTCTTTTGCTACTTCAAATACTTTCTGTACGTCATCGCCAGAAATCACACCAGGTTTTACAAAATCGAAGATCTTAGACATGGAAATAGTCCTATTTATTCTATCGTTTTAAGATTAAAAAACTTAAGTTCAAAAACTTGCAATCGTTTGCTCACAACTTATGCCATTCTAGCAAAAAAGTGTGATATGCAGCAAACGTTAAAAGGCGAGATTCACATCTCGCCTTTCTAAATCAATTATGCTTTAGCACGCTCTTCAAGCATTGCTACTGCAGGAAGTACTTTACCTTCAACGAATTCAAGGAAAGCGCCACCGCCAGTAGAGATGTAAGAAACGTCAGCTTTGATACCGAACTTGTCGATAGCTGCTAGCGTGTCACCACCACCTGCTACAGAGAAACCTGCAGATTCAGCGATTGCTTTAGAGATACCAGCAGTACCCGCTTCGAAGTTCTTGAATTCGAATACGCCTACAGGGCCGTTCCAAAGGATAGTTTTCGCGTTGCCGATGATTTCAGCTAGTGCTGCAGTTGAATCTGGGCCAAGGTCGAAGATCATGTCGTCGTCTTGAACTTCAGAAACGTGCTTGATTTCAGCTTCTGCGTTTTCGTCGAATGCTTTCGCACATGCAACGTCAGTCGCTACTGGGATAGCACACTCTTTCATTAGCTTCTGAGCCGTTTCAACTAGGTCTGCTTCGTATAGAGACTTACCTACGTTGTGGCCTTCAGCAGCGATGAATGTGTTCGCGATACCACCACCAACAACAAGTTGGTCAGCGATTTTAGATAGCGACTCAAGAACGGTTAGTTTAGTAGAAACTTTAGAACCACCAACGATAGCCACTAGCGGACGCTCTGGGTTGTCCATTGCTTTGCCAAGAGCTTCAAGCTCAGCAGCAAGAAGAGGGCCAGCACATGCTACAGGAGCGTAAGTACCAACACCGTGTGTAGAAGCTTGAGCACGGTGAGCTGTACCGAATGCATCCATTACGAAGATGTCACATAGTGCAGCGTATTGCTTAGAAAGTGCTTCTTCGTTTTTCTTCTCGCCTTTGTTAAATCGAACGTTTTCAAGAACAACGAGTTCACCAGCGTTTAGATCTAGGCCGTTAACGTAATCCTTCGCTAGCTTAACGTCGCAGTCTAGTGCGTCGTTTAGGTAGTTAACTACAGGTGCTAGAGAGAACTCTTCGTTGTATTCGCCTTCAGTAGGACGACCAAGGTGAGAAGTAACCATAACTTTTGCGCCAGCTTCTAGGCAAAGTTTGATAGTTGGTAGAGATGCAAGGATGCGTGCATCTGAAGTTACTTTACCGTCTTTTACTGGTACGTTTAGGTCAGCACGAATAAATACGCGTTTACCTGCAAGTTCCAGGTCAGTCATCTTGATCACAGACATGTTTTGTCCTCTCAAATTTAAATAAATATAAAGTTTTGGAAACTCAGCAACCCTGCTAAGCCTATAAATTATTCAACTGGTAATTTTTAACTACTCATAATATGTGGATACTTTGTATTTATTTCAAGCTAAAAAATAAATAATCCACACATTTGCTTCTAGGTCTTACTTCTTGCCTTCAGAAGCTTGCATTGCAAGAACCGTATCCAGCATTCGGTTCGCAAAGCCCCATTCATTGTCACACCAAACCAGCATTTTCACTAAGGTGCCATTGCTCACTCGTGTTTGCGAACCATCAACGATTGCGCTATGGGGATCGTGATTAAAGTCAATGGAAACGAGCGGCGCTTCAGTATAGTCAACTATATTGTGTAATGTACACTGGGATGCATTAACAATGGTTTGATTTACGTCATTAACTTTCACATTTGTATTAATTGTGACACTTAAATCCATCGCGGTTACGTTTACCGTCGGCACACGCACAGATATCGCTTCGAACTTGTTAGAAAATTTCGGGAAGATTCTTTCAATACCTTTATGCAGTTTGGTATCGACAGGAATGATGGATTGGCTCGCCGCTCGAGTACGGCGAAGATCGCTGTGGTACGCATCGATCACTTGTTGATCATTCATTGAAGAGTGAATAGTCGTGATGGTACCGGACTCGATGCCAAAGGCGTCATCAAGAACCTTAATGATAGGGACAATACAGTTAGTGGTGCATGAACCATTGGAAACGATTCGGTGGTCAGCTTCGATAGTATCGTGATTTACACCATAGATAATGGTGTTATCGAGGTCGCTAGCACCTGGATGTGAAAACAACACTTTCTTCGCGCCAGCAGCGATGTGCGCAAGGCCGTCATCTCGGCAGCCGTAAACACCAGTACAATCGAGAACAATATCGACTTCAAGATCACGCCAAGGCAACAGTTCAATATCAGCCAGATGTAAGATACGAATGGTATCAAACTCGCCTTTATCTTCAGCACCAATGCCATGATGAACATAGATGTGCTCTTGATCGTTAGAGATTTTCTTGCCGAAGCGGCCATGACTGGTGTCGTACTGCAATAGGTGAGCCATAGCGTCAGGCTGAGCAAGCTCATTGACAGCTACTACTTTGATTTGTTGGCTTTTGCCACTTTCATAGACAGCGCGCAATACATTACGCCCTATTCGTCCAAATCCATTTATCGCGACTTTTAGCATAGTTCCGTACATCTAACCAAAATTTCGTGTCACAGATGATAACTGAATCCTATTCAAAGCGCATTAATTGAATACTAAAGCTGCCATAAGCACATAACTTTAGATACAAATAAACGCCACCAACCATAGCGTTGATAGCGTTATTATTTATGTATCAGAGACTATAACTTATTGTCGTCAGCTTTATCGGAAGTAGCCCGCACTTTTAACTTGGGTTAGCAGATAACGCACTTGATGACTCAGCAGTACCTTCATTCATAAGCTCAGCCACAAATTGTGCTCTTGAGCCCAAAATAATTTGCAAGCCATTTGAACCTACTTTTATAACTCCCATTGCACCTAGGTCTTTGATTCCTTGCTCATTCACAAGTGCCTGATCTTTAATCTGTAAACGTAACCTCGTAATACATGCACCTATAGAAGTAATGTTAGCAGCACCGCCAATCAAGGTTGTGATTTCACTAGCTAAATCTTCATTATCCAAAGTGATCGCCTTACTTTGAGTATCCTCACGCCCAACGGTTTTTAAATTAAACTTTCTAATCGCAAAACGGAAAACAGTGTAGTAAATCGCAGCCATAGTCAGTCCCCAAAGAATCACATTGATCCAGTTGGTCTTAAAACCATCCATAGCAGGAAGCACCCCAAATGAAACAAAATCAATAATACCCGCAGAGAAGGTTTTTCCTATGTGGACATCCAACGCATAAGTTACGGCATAAGATACCCCTGCCATAATAGCAGAAAACACATAAAGCAAAGGCGCTACAAAGATAAATGCAAATTCAACAGGCTCTGTAATACCGGTAACAAAAGAGGTGAGAGCGGCAGATCCCAAAATACCCGCTGCTATTTTTTTATTTTTGTCATTCGCTTCATGATACATAGCTAAACATGCAGCAGGGAAAGCAAACATGTAGATAGCAAAATTACCCGATAGGAATTTGCCAGCTTCTTGGTATTCACTGGTTGAGAACGTTTTTACTCCATCTTCAAGCATTTTAAACCAAATAGTATGATCGCCATTTACAATGGTACCCGCGGTAGTTGTGTACTCACCGAAAGAAAACCAATAAGGGCTATAAAAAATATGATGGAGACCAACTGGAATTAAAGCGCGCTCCATAAATCCGTAGATGAACGTTGAGACGTACATGTTTCCGCCATTCGCCATATGTGATAGCGCATCAATACCAGATTGAATATATGACCAAATATGGGGTAACACTAAACCAATTAAAAACGCAGAAAATGCAGTCACAATAGGTACAAAGCGTTTTCCGGCAAAGAAACCAAGGAAATCAGGCAGCTTAGTATCATAAAAACGTTGATACATAACGGCTGCGAGGATACCGGCTATGAGTCCGCCAAAGACACCTGTTTGCAATGAAGGAATACCCATCACCATTGCATAACGGCCACCTCCCATCGCCATCTCAGGTGTAATGCCGAGCGCCACCCCCATTGTCGCATTCATCACGACCATGGCGACAATCGCGGCTAAAGCGGCAATCCCTGACTCCTTAGTCAAACCAACCGCTGCTCCTACCGCAAACAGTAAGGCTAAGTTATCAAATATAACACCACCAGCACGCATCATTAGGGGAATGTCGAGCTTAGCACCGAAGGCAAGTAATAACCCCGCTGCGGGTAATATAGATATGGGCAACATCAATGCTTTACCAATTAAGGAAAGCTTAGATAAGCCGCTTTTAAAACTATCTAGCATAATAAAGTCCTTTAATATCGTTAGAATACCAATGAACTTTATCAAGCTAATTGAATCTCAAGGTTACAAATAGCAAGTAGTTTGTAACCCGATTTTTACAAACTAAATATCAACAGAAAAAAGGCACCTTTAGGTGCCCTTGTTTTGTAATCATTATTAGTTAATTAGCTAAACGACAGTAATCTGAACCATCACAATCAATATGTGACCTTATGCTACCGTAACTCTTTGGATCCCAAACATATAACACCTCTCGTACATTCGACGTCAGTGGGTCAATATACCCTTGGTCATATTGAGTTACGTAGTATTTTTTAACTTATTAAGTTTAATCGTCTCAGTAGTTCCTGGCTCTAGCGGAATATCATGAAATTCTTCACTTATTGAATTGAGAGGTAATCTATCTTCTATCTCTTAATGCTTCAACTTCAATGTCAGATTCTTGTGGGTTTGCATCTGTATAAGGTTGGTCTTGACCAAACATTATTTTTCATTTAGCTTCATTACCTAACTTATAAGCTGCTGTAATAACCGCTTCTTTTGTCATAAAATGATCAATATGAGTTCCATTAGCTATAGGGACTAATAGCGTACAGTTGTCAGATTTTAAAATTGTAGTGAAATTATCAACCATACTATTAAAAGTCTTTATTTCTGATTGTCGAAAATTTTTAAACGTTCCTCCAGGACCTCCCCCTGCGGTTTGATCACCTACGTACTTTCGCAATGGAGCATCATAGTACCCATAGCTACGAAATTTAAATTTATCCCAACTAGTAAAAAGATCGGTTAATGCATCATAGTCTTCACTATAACGATTTTTTGTAATCGTCAAAACTCGTTCATTTGTTAATACGTCATGATGGTTTGTTGAATAGTTAGAAGCACCAAACATCACATCGACAATTATCTCATCATTTTCATTAGCCAAATTCAAACTAGATATATATCCAGAGAAAACCAATAATGCATCATCATGATGTGGACTAACGATCCTATATTATTCAGCCATAGCCGGTACAGAAATAATTAAAGAGGTAAAAGTAGCTATTATGGGGAGTGATTTCATAATCTAATTTCCATTATTTTATATTTAAACCTTCATCAATATTATTCTCCTTACAAAACTCTAGGTTTTATTTTGTAATTTATTTGTAAGTAAAAATTTATAAAAGATATAAAATAACAATATCTAAATAACTTTATCACGAGAATTTTATAGGCCTTAACTATCGAAATATTTCATTATTAATGGCATTAAGGTGACCGATAAGGGTTTTAGACGTTATCGATGAATCAATAAAATAACGATAAAGTTCATTCGAAACTGCATTCTGAATTACGGGGTTAACAGCCATTGAATCGGTCAAGCTTGGCATTGCCGAACCATTCCGACTCGCTCGTATATAGTCATCATAAGATTTCTGTTGGCACCGCGATAAGTCATCAATAGGAATATTAGTTTGTGCTGGTATTGAGCCCTTTTTTTTACTGAACTCTAAAAGAAACTTAGGGGCAGATAGCGCGGCCATAATTGAGGTTATATTCTGATCTTCATTTGAACGAGTGGAAAAAAAGGCTAGGCTATCTACATTGTAGATAAACCCATTTTCTGTAGAAGGAAATGGGCTACATTGAATGTAGTCAGGAATGCTAGAGCCTGAGCTTAGCATTTCTCCTAGAGCCCAATCACCTGTAAATTGAAATGCGAATTCCCCTTTGAGTAGTGCTTTCGTTCCTTGATCCCAACTTATTTTTGATAAGTCATTTCCAACAATATTCGCGAGAGATCGAAAGCGATCTAGTGCTTCTAGTGTTTCTGGGCTGTTCAAAGCTTCAGGGGCTAAATCAACAAAAGCCTGGCGATAATAGTGAGCACCACCGACTCCGAATGCAATATTTTCGAAAATTTGAACGACTTGCCAAGGCTCTTCCCCCAAAGCAAGTGGCGTAATGCCTTTGTTTTTTAGTACATTCAATACTAGCAATAATGAATCCCAATCATTAGGGAGTGATAACTGGTGTTTAGCTAATACCTCTTTGTTTACCCACATCCAGTTTAATCTATGAATATTGAGAGGGATGGCGACATAATTTCCATTGTATTTGTGAATGGCTTGAATATCACGGTACAGCGATTGATCCCACTGATTCAATTTAGCGACTTCATTCATGCCCATTAAGAACCCTAGTGCCGCCCACGACTGAATAGCAGGTCCTTCCATTTGCGCGATGTCTGGTGAATAGCCAGCAATCGCTCTTGCTTGAAGGATAGATTTAGCAGGCCCTCCTCCTCCTCCTGCAATTGGATCATTTTTTAGTGAAAAAGGCAGCAGGCGAAACCGGTCTTCAATCACCGACAATGCAGAATCTTCACCTTCTGCCGTCCACCAATGCAGCATCTCTACAGAGGGGTTAGATAATATAGGTTGTGTAACAAAAAGAGTGACTAAGAAGACCCATATTCTCATAAACTGCTTACCAAAATAATGTCGACTTCTAGCCCTCCTTCTGGTGCATTAGATAATTTAATATCCCCTCCATGGCTCCTTGCGATACTTCGGGAAATCGCCAAGCCTAAACCGGATCCATCCACGCTTGAATAGCTACCTCTAAAGTAAGGTTCAAATACTTTTTCTAGTATGCTTTCGTCAATCCCTGTACCTGAATCTCGCAATACAATATGGATAGAGTCAGAGTTAACAAACATGCTGATATTCACGACATTCCCATACTTAATGCCATTATCCACTAAGTTAAAGAGGCAACGCTTAATTGCTAATGGTTTACCATAGAATTTAACATCTGGCATATCGATAAGGTTTACGCATAAGTTATCTTTGTTATGAATAGCCGCACATTGTTCAAAAATATCATTCATGTCTATCCACTCAAATTCTTCATGAATATCATTATCTCGCATGCACTGTAATGCTCCGTTTAACATCATCTCAATTTCATTCAAAAGTTTTTCAAATTTAAGCCTTGTCGTATTGTCGCTGAGCATTTCTGTACGAAGCTTTAAACAGGCTAAAGGTGTTTTTATGTCATGTGAAATGGCATTAAAGAACATATTTCGGTCACGTAAGTTCGCTTTAATGCGACGATTCATTTTATTGAAAGCATGGATCGCAGCTCTGGTTTCTGAACTGCCCTCTTCTTTGATTTCTTCAATCTGCATTTCCGAACCCATAAGCGTTGCGGAACGAGCAAGAGATCGAAAAGGACGAATCTCTTTTTGTAGCACAACGTATGAGACCCCCATGAGCATAAAAGTGACAATTAAAAGAAAGGTGATCTGGCGGCTATCTATAAAATTATCGGTCAAGCTATCGAAAGACAGCGGAATAACGGTCGCTAAATAGAGCCACTCATTATTTTCTAGTTGAACTTGAATAACAGCTATTGGGAGATCGAGTTTGCCTAACACTAAGCTGTAATCTTTCCACAATGCAGGCAGCTCATTCAGCTTGATACCTGAGTTGAACAATAGAAGATCGTCTCGCTTGGTCAAAGTGACATGTACTGAGTGTGACGTTTTAAGTTGTTGTTCTAAAAGATCTGATGCTTGCACCTGCATTTGAGGCACTAAAGAGTGATGACTAAGCGAAGGAACAGGAAGCCTATGATTATTCATGGAAATAAAGAATCGTGTTCCCCCAATATTTCGTAATTGATCGAGAACCAAATGACGATAATTGACTGGAAGCCCTGAAAAGTAATTTATAGTGTCCGAAGCTGCAGAGGCTATCGCAAACATAGCATGGCTCGCCGATTCTCGTTTAGATACAGAGGTCGTGGAAAACCAAGCTGCACCTGCCAGAACTTCAGCCATGACAATAACCAAGAACGTAGACAACGTAATACGTACGACCATTGACTGAAAGAAGTTTTTTTTCAACATTGAAGTCCATGAGAGTCGATCACAAGCATGTAGCCACGATGCCTCACCGTCATAATCGTATTTCTATCATCGTCCCTCAATTGCCTTCTCAACCGGCTAATTTGTACATCAATCCCTCTCTCTAGTGGCTCTGCATCCCTCCCCCAGAGTGCTTGTGCAATGTCATTACGACTTAATAATTGATTGGGAGAGTCAAGCATAAGGGTAAGCAAGTTATAATCGGCACTAGAAAGAGAGACTGCCTCACCATCTTCATGTTTCAATTGTCGTTTTAGGGTATCGAACGTCCAATCCATAAACTTTAATTTACGTTCATTTGTGCAGTGACTGAATGTTGAACGCCTGAGTAGAGCTTTGATTCTTGCCAATAGCTCACGAGGATTAAACGACTTGGTTATGTAATCATCAGCTCCAATTTCTAACCCCGCAATACGATCTGCATCATCAGTTACTGCGGTTAGCATAATGATAGGGACTTGAGATCGTAAGCGTAACTTTTGGCACAAAGTTAAACCATCATCCCCTGGTAGCATGATGTCTAAAATAATGAGATCTGGGGTGACAGTTTCTAGCTGTTTCCACATCGAGTTACCTTCAAGTGCAGTAACCACAGTGAAGCTTGAGCGTTCTAGATATTCGCTTAAAGCATCGAGAATTTCCTGATTATCATCCACAATCAAAATAATCTTATTAGCCATGAACCAACCTATGCCACTAAATGATTATCAATACATTTACTCACTTTATAATTAGTTTCAAGAGAGTTAGTAACAAAATGCGTCCAAAACCCTAAATGTAAGTTGTAAGTTACAAATAGGTTGCCCTTATCATCCGATAATTTAGGCCTTCACCTTTATGTGCACCTCCTTATAGTTTAATAAAAACAACATATTAGAATGCCGAACTGAGTAAAATGGGTATAAACCCTACCTTATGAATTTGATTAATACATAGATACTGTTCATATTATCTATGAGAGTGTCATTTTCTATTGGCTGTTTCTAACCTCGTTTTATCAACCAAAGGAAATGACTATGTCTGGATACCCAGCAGCTCACTTTTGTAAACAATGCGAACAAAAAACACCTCATCGTGAAGTGCTTGTAAGAAAGACCAGCAGCTACGATACGGATACTTCTCTTTTAGGTAGGATCAAATTAATGATTCATACTTTTATCAATGGCGGCAAATACTATGCCATGGACAGGTATGTCACGTGTAAAGTATGTGGTCATAAAGAGAAAGATAACTGGGGCAATGAATTTGAGTAATCATTACATATCTTCAGTTTGAACTAGTAAAAAGGCCGAGACAATGCTCAGCCTTACTACAACAATCATTAAAATGCGACGTCTAAACCTAACCAGTAGCGACGACCATCTTCGACATATCCGTATTCTTCGTAACTGATTTCCTCGTCCAGCAAGTTATAGATCGCACCTTTGATACGAGTGTTATCGGTTAACTGGTATGTCACACCGGCGTCCACAAAGGTATAAGCGGGCTCTACGGTACTGTTTCTCGATGGGCCCGTAACCGGATCCATTTCTTTACCTCGGTAAGTAACTTTAGCCCAACTCTCTAGGTCTACTGTTGTTTGCCAAGCCACATCAACGTTAAATAGATGCTTTGGTAACTGCTGTAACGGCATGCCTTTGTATTCACCTGTTTTTTGTTCGGAATCGGTAAATGTGTAGCTCGAGCTGATATAAATAGTTTCTGTTAACGGCGATGCTAAAGTCGCTTCAATACCTTGTGTGACTGCTTCATCCACGTTGATACGGTACGTAGGGTCTGCTCCCCATTGGTTTGGTCCATCAGTACAGATGGTATCTGGACAAACAACACGTGTGATTTTGTCTTTGAACTCATTATGGAATGCAGTCAAAGAGACATCTAAACCAGCGTCACCTTGATACAAGACGCTGATTTCTTTGTTTAGCGACGTTTCAGGATCAAGATCTGGGTTACCGTAAATATTACCGCCACCGCTGACTTGTGCCCAACCAGGAGTAATTTCACGTAATTGCGGAGAACGGAAACCGGTTGCCACACCACCTTTCACAGTCCAAGACGGGTCGACACGCCATACACCATAAACACGTGGGCTAAAGTGCGCGCCATAGCTTTCGTCATGATCTAGACGACCACCAAACGTAACGCTAAACGGATCGGCGACTCTCCATTCATCTTCAATGAAAACTGCCCACTGCGTATTCGATGTTTCGGTCTTCGATGACGCTTTATTGGAAGTAAAATCCTGAAGCTCCGCATGAGTGGCGTCCACACCGGTCGTCAGCGTATGGTTTCCAATACCAGTCACTAAGCTCGACTTGAACGTGGTATTGGTGATCATCATCTCACGAGATTTGTTTTCGCTCTCTTCACGTTGCAAGTAAGTATCTGATAGGCCAACCGAGTCCCAATCGCCGTTGTGACTCAGTGTGACGTAATTACGACTATATTCGTTGAGCGAATCCTCACAACCTCTTCGGCAACCCGTCGTGGGTACGGAGAGTCCAACGTTCCCACGACGACTTTGTGCCGATGTGCCCCCTTCTAGTTGCACAGAATGGCGGTCATTAACCTGGTAGGTCAGTTTTGACGAGATACTTTGCATATCTTTATCTTCATAACCGTATTCAATATCATCTTCTTCTCTTGCGGTATACTGACCGTATACTTGGAGAGATAGGTTTTCGGCTAGCGGCCCATTGACGAAGAAATTCGCGCTCTGTTCTCCGCCCGAGCGACTGTTGTCTTGCAAAACCGTGCCTAGCTGAACGTTACCCGTCCACTCCATCGCGTCTTTTCGTGTGATCACGTTAATCACACCACCAATCGCATCAGAGCCATAAAGCGTCGACATTGGGCCACGAATGACCTCAATTCTCTCAATCGCTTGAAGAGGGGGTAGCCAACCTTGTTCGATACCAGGGCCGTCACTATTTGGGCGAGTTTCACGCGTGCCTTGGCGCTTACCATCGACGAGTATCAAGGTGTATTTAGAACCCATACCACGAATACTGATGTCGGTAGTATCGCCACCACCAGTCACGACAACACCAGGCACACTTTTTAGTGCATCAGTAACATCACGATAATAACGCGAGTCCAACTCCTCACGCGAAATCACACTAATACTTGCAGGTGCGTCCGCTTGAGATTGTTCATAACTTGATGCAGTTACAACCACTGTTTCCATTCTAGAAACCGCATCATTGGCAAAAACATGAGGGACACTGACAAAGGCAAAAATACCAGTTGCAGTAATAACTGGCAGTCTAAGAGTAGACATCTACATCTCCATAATTGATAATGATTATTATTTTCAAACGCAAATTATTCACAAATAGAGTGAGATGCATAGTGATAGTTATGGAACGGTTCCTCCCATTTATGGAACCATACATAACTCAGTAAGGAATAAATGAAATATGCACGACTTAGCATCAATTCGAGCCTTTGATGCGCTCAATCAGCATAAGAGCTTGACCGCCGCTGCCAAAGCCCTTAACCAACCTAAATCAACGCTGAGTCGTCGCTTGGCACAATTAGAAGAAGATTTCGGTCAAGCTCTAACAGCAAGACAAGGCAACCGATTAGTTCTAACAAGAGCAGGAGAAATTTTTGCCCACTACAGTCGCCAGATTCTTGAGCTAAGTGAAGAGAGTTATGATGCGCTCCAAGGTTTAACGAACCAGGTCTCAGGGCCGCTGCATATTGTTTGTCACACAGCATTAGTTAGAAGTTGGCTAGGCGGTGTGCTCAATGGCTTTCTCGCCGGTAACCCTGACGTCAGGGTCCAACTCACCAGCGACTTTTCTGAAGCGCATCATGACCCAGATTTGTTCATCTGGCTCGGTGAGCGTAAGGATCTCGGTTGGCGCAAAGAAGTATTAGGCTCATTTCGTTACACGCCCTTTGCCTCTCCAGCTTATCTAGAACAACATGGTTCGCTCCAACACCCCAAAGAACTTGAAGCGCACCCTTGGATAGACTTTGGCTCGGTACAAGAAAACGGATTGATGCTCACGCACTCTCAACACGGTGAGTTCTTCTTAGAGCCATTTATTAGTCGCTTATACAGTGACAACATCGCCATGCAGATCGACAGCATCGCGAATGGTCATGGTATTGGGTTGCTGCCAACTTGGACTGCAAGCGGTTATGAGCAACATCACCCGGGTCGAATCACACCTTGCTTAGAAGGTTGGCTTTCGGAGCCCATATCCATTAACTGCTATACGCCAGCAGGAAGACCACCACTGCGCTTATCCGTACTTTTAGAGCGCATTTACCAAAGCATTCCACAAGGTTGGAAAACCTGACACAATTAAAAAAGGCCATCGCAATGATGGCCTTTCTAAATTTAGCATCTAACAGTCGTCCTTTACGTTCGACTGTTGGGGCAGTCTAGCAGTTACGCTAGCAGCTCTTTCGCTGTGTTTACTACGTTTTCAGTAGTGAAACCGAACATCT
>NZ_JBGOOM010000029.1:0-55960 GCF_041439575.1 Vibrio sp. 5S239
GATATTCATCAACGAGTGCCCACACAGATTGATAGGTTTAAATTGTTAAAGAGCGCTAGCGTTTTGTGATTTACATCTCAATCGCTAGGGGTGCGTACTATACCTGCACCACTTAGAGAGTCAAGGGTTATTTTAAACTCTTCTTTCTCTACCGATTTCACTGTGTGACTTTCGTCTCACTCCGTGTCGGTGAGGCGGCATTATAGAGAGATCGACATAGAGCACAAGGGCTTTTTTAAATAAAAGTTTTGTTCGCCTAAAAAGCCACCAGATCCGCATTTTTCGAATAAAAACTAAACATTTGAGACGTATCACAGCAATACATTGGAAAAATGGAAGCCATGAACGTAAGATTCATGTATCTATTTTGTTAAGAGTAGATGTGTCTATTTCGTTTATTAATATGTAGTATTCCGATATGAACTCAAAAAAATCGATGTTGTTAATTGTCGCACTAGCTGTTCTAGGTGGCATTATTTTCTCTCAGGTAGATATATCGCCTGCAATTACCTTTATCCTTGGTGTCTTGGCTTCCGCTTTTGTTGTTAACTTTTCAAGCACCGACTCAAAATCAGATTCAGAACCTAAGGCTTCAACCAAAACACTTTATGTAGGTAACCTTCCATACAAAGCGAACGAATCACATGTACGTGAATTATTCTCTGAGCATGGTGAAGTATTTGCAGTACGTTTAATGAAAGACAAACGTACTGGTAAAAGAAGAGGCTTTGGATTTGTTGTTATGGCAAGTAATGATGTGAATCATGCAATCTCTGCACTTAACGATAAAGATTACATGCAACGAACTTTAAAAGTACGCGTTGCAAATGATCCTAAACATCCTGAAGCGGACGAATCTGAACTGAGCTAAACCCTAACTGCTTTAACATACTATTTAGTGCACTTTCTTTTTTAGGAAGTGCACTACAAAAAACCTCACGCATTCCCCCTTCTTTAGTAATGCTTTCCAAACCCAACAAATCTTGAACCCGTTTAGCTATCGCTTTACCAGAATCTATCAGCACTACACTTTCACCTAGTACTTGTTGAATCTCTGATTTGATCAGTGGGAAATGGGTACACCCTAATACAGCCACATCAATGGTATTGATCATCGGTTGAAGGATCTGCTGTAACTCTTCAAGGCTAACCTCCTCACCTCTGAGTTTATCTTCGGCCATATCCACCAGCCGAGTAGAACCCAATAGCTCTACTCTTTTATTACTCGAGAAGTTGTCGATGAGCTCGTGTGTGTATTCACGAGTAATCGTCGCGGGTGTCGCAATAAGGCCAACCGCTTTATTAGCAAGTAACGAGGCTGGCTTGATTGCCGGAACAACCCCAACAATAGGGATTAGGTTACTAGCACGAAGTGTAGGTAATACAATCGTACTTGCTGTATTACAAGCTATCACCACAATATCAATCGCGTGGCTAGCCACAAAACTGGTAACGATACTTTGAACTCTGCTAATAAGTACTTGTTGATCAAGCTCACCGTATGGGTAAGCCTCGTTATCGAATACATAGATATAGTTGTGATCGGGTAGTAACTGGCTTATCTCTTTATATACAGACAGACCGCCAACTCCAGAATCAAAGACCAATATGTTTTTTTGTATGCTTTCCGACACAACCATTACCTGTAATAAGTTCCGCAGCAATGATACCTCTTCACTTAGTTTTCGCCAATCATCACTCTACATAATGCAAGCTCGGTAGCGTTGATGCACAAAGCGCTCACCCTGCTCTACATTTTCTAGCTCTATCTTAAGCTTTCCTTTAAAGCATGGCGCTGACGTTACTAAGGTATGGAACTCGCCATCTTCGCCACATGGATCGACATAACTCGGTAAGCTGTCTATTAGCTCAAGCGTGTATTCTTTCCCGCAATAGCCCATGTCCAATGCATCGTTATCGACTGTGACGAGAAAGGTTTCGATTCCTCTGTCTATTATTTCACTCGCAAGTGCCTGATTGCTCTCTCCCATTAGAGGAAATACACACTCCCAACCCGCTGGTTCTATATAGCTTCTTCGATAATCGGCAATGCCATTACAGAACATGTCTCCAAACGCGACTGCATCAATTGATAAACCAGAACCTTTAAGTGCGGAGACAATAGTACTTTGATAAATCTCATTACTAGGAAACACTTCTGGAAGCTCAATCGTGATTAATGGCACCCCAATCAATGTTGCCTGCATTTCGACAACCTCGATTGGAGTTACTTGGAAAGGAACTTCATCTCCAACATACGTCGTATAGAGAGCAACAACTTCATATTCGGAGCTTTCAAGTAGACGCTCTAACGTTAATGTCGAGTCTTTACCTGACGACCAACTTATGACGACTTTCTTTTTCATTGATATACCCAATAAGAAAAAACCGCCCGGAGGCGGTTTAGGTGTAAATTAGAATTGGTAAGCTAGATTAGCAAAGTACCTGCGTTCAGGAGCGTTATATCCTAGCGTTGTTTGGTATTTCTCATTAGTTAAGTTATCAACTCGACCACGGACAACTAGCTCAGGGGAGATCCAGTACCCCACAGAAACATCCCACAAGCTCACTGATGGCAAAATATTATCTGGATCGGTTGTTTCTTTTGGATTACCCGCTCTATCACCCGTGTATGTATAAGTAAGGTTCACATCAAAATCTTCATATGAAGCATCCATCAACCACTTGTAGTTTTCATCAGCACGCTTCGCTAATTTGTTGCCCGCAGAGTCTTTATGATCTTTAAACTCAGCAACAACCGTGTGATGGATAAACCACGTGTCAAAATTACCTGTGATTTCTAAACCTTTAAGTTTTGCATCTACGTTTTGAGGATACCAAGATGGGCTACCTTCATACCAAATAATTAAGTTATAGACTTCATTATCGTATGCAGTCACATCCAGCTTGAATAAATCGAATTCACCGGTGTATCCAATTTCGCGATTTTCGGCTTCTTCAGGCTTCAGGTCTGAGTTTGTTGTCAGATCAGAATAGCTCGGAGCTTTAAATGATGTACCAGCAGCCGCTCTAAGTGAGTGATTTTCTGTTAGGTAATAGCGAGTACCTAAAGACCATGTAGTGTGGTTGTCGTATGTGTCGTGTTTATCGTTACGTACACTACCTACAATTTGAACATCACCAAATCGAAGTTCAGAAGAAACGTAGACGCCCGTCGTATCACGAGATTCTCCTGCTAGTGCATCTGGAAAGCCATATGACAGAGCATCATCATCAAGTTTTTCTCTACGCCAGTCGGCACCAGCACCAACAGATACGTTCTCATTAAAGTAATACTGATTTAAGAACTGCAGGTTCGTCAGATCTATTTTCTTCTTTGTACCAGCATTGTCTTTACCTTGAGCTTGTGAATAGTCTAGGTTTTCGATTGCCTGCTGATTAGCTCTAAAGGTAGAACTTAAGTTATCACCTTTATAATCAACAGCGGCTGTCACGCTCAAGTTCTCAGAGTAGCCGTAGTTCTTACCACCCGAGTCATACTCAGTTAGACTATCAAACCAACGTACAGATGCTGTGCCAGTAAAGGCCTCATTGATCGGCTGTGAGTATGACGCAAAAAGATTTTGGCTTTCATAGCCATAATTAAGACCAGTGGCCGGGTCTTTAATATCGTAACCTTCAGTCCCATCAAAACCGCCAGCGAGTTTCAATGTTCCGCCGTTCGACAATTTTCGAGTCGTTGAGAAATTAGCTTCCTTTTGAGCATCACTGCCAGCTCCAACCGCTATCATTGTCGATTCAGTCGAATGAGCAGACTCAGTAATAACGTTAATCACACCCGCTATCGCATCTGATCCATATAAAGCACCACCAGAGCCACGAATCACTTCTACTCTCTCAATAATACCTACAGGGATGTGATTGAAGCTAATACCGCCCGCTGCAGAGTCAATACGAACACCATCGACAAGAAACAATACTTGATCGCTATTATATCCGCGCATAAAAACAGAGGCACTGTGTCCACGTCCGCCATTTTGAGAAACTTCAACACCAGGTACTCGTTTCAAAACATCCACTAAAGATTTAGCTTGGGTTTCTTCTATTTCTTGTTTTGAAATAACGGTAGTAGAAGCAATAACATCACTTAGAGGTTGCTCAAAACGGTTAGCCGTAACCACCATGGTTTCATCGGCAGAGGCTTCTTGGGCGTGTAACGGGGAGATAGGTGAAAGCAGCGATGCTACAGCAACCGCTAAAAGGGATTTGTTCATGTTGTGATCCTAAATCGCGTAAAGTCCTACCAAACCACATTGTGTGGCTTAGCCGCTGGCAGGTATTCGGACTCAAGAGCACAACCTTATGGTTACCTAATATTCGACTTCCCACAAAAAGCTATTTGCAGTGTCTTATGAATATTCGTTCTCTTTTACCGCTGCGCGTCAGTTCTGGATTCACACCAGATTCCCTCTTCAGCCATCTATACATCCAAATGGCACCAGCTTGTCGGAGATAGTATTAACCTATGAATCATTTGTCTAGTCTAAGATAGTTATAAGCTATAGTTTTCAAGGTCGATTTTATATTGAATAGCTCTCAACACTGGACAAGCGCCTGTGATTGAATAAAATCTGCGCTCTTGATTTAAAAGCACGACAGCAAAAGGCATAACAATGGCGAATTTAGATGTAAACCCGCAACGCTACCAAGAACAGCTCGCAGAAAAGACTGAACGTCTTACTGAAATGTTCTCACAATATGATGTGCCTGAGCTGGAAGTGTATGAATCTCCAGAACAACACTACCGCATGCGTGCTGAATTCCGCGTGTGGCATGAAGGTGACGATATGTATTACGTCATGTTCAATCAAGAAACCAAAGAAAAATACCGCGTAGACCAGTTTCCTGCGGCTAGTCGTCTTATCAACGATCTAATGCCTCTATTAACGGATGCAATGAAGAGCAACCACTCTCTACGCCACAAGCTATTCCAAGTAGACTTCCTTTCTACGTTAAGCGGTGAGATTTTGGTGTCACTGCTTTACCACCGTCAGTTGGGTGAGCAATGGATTCAAGATGCTAAAGCGCTAAAACAGCAATTGAACGATGAAGGTTTTAACCTAAACCTGATTGGCCGTGCGCGTAAGATGAAAATCGTACTAGACCGCGACTACGTAATTGAAAAGCTAGACGTGAATGGTGACAGCTACATCTACCAACAAGTAGAAAACAGCTTTACTCAACCAAACGGTAAAGTAGCAGAGAAAATGCTGGAATGGGCTGTCGACTGTACTCAAGACAGCAAAGGTGACTTGCTAGAACTTTACTGTGGTAACGGTAACTTCTCATTAGCACTGGCACAAAACTTTGAGCGTGTACTAGCAACTGAACTAGCGAAGCCATCTGTTGAATCTGCTCAGTACAACATTGCGGCGAACAAGATTGATAATGTTCAGATCATTCGTATGTCTGCGGAAGATTTTACCGTAGCAATGGAAGGTAAGCGTGAATTCCGCCGTCTGCAACAGGCGAACATCGATCTTAAGAGCTACAACTGCAACACTATCTTTGTTGATCCACCGCGTTCAGGTATGGATGTTGATACTTGTAAGATGGTGCAAGGCTACGAGCGCATCATGTACATCTCTTGTAACCCTGAGACATTGAAAGAGAACCTAGACATTCTAAGCGAAACACACGACATTACTCGTTTTGCTCTGTTCGACCAGTTCCCTTACACCCACCATATGGAAGCGGGCGTGATGTTGGAACGCAAAGCGTAAATCATGATTCAAACCTCTAAGCGCTCGTGATGAGCGCTTTTTTTTGATATCGCTATACCGCCAATTTCAAGTCCGTGGTTTGAGCTCCACCACATTGCCTTCTGGATCTTCTATATAGGCAGAATAACCAAAACCTTGAGCACCATAGCGCTCTGCAAACTCGCTAACTTTAATATCGTGTTTGTGCAGATAATTGATCAACTCTCGATCATCAAAAGCCGCTATTTGCAGACAAAAATGGTCGAGGTTTCTCCCGTCTTGTTGCGGCGCCTTGCCGCCAAGTTTTCCTAGCTCACTATCGACGACGACTAAGTCAATGATTGACTCCCCCGCCCTTAATTGCGTCAACCCTAAGTCTGGCAATTCCCTTTCAATAAGACAACCCAGCACCTGCTGGTAAAAATAGAGCATCGCCTCACGGTTTGAAGTCCGCAATACAATATGGTCAATGGCCTTTATCTCTATCATGCAGCTTCTCCTTGTAACACGCACACTCCCCTAGTATAGGTAACATTACGTACAAAAAAATCACAATGGATAAGTAAACTACTGGGCTAAATCGTGATATCTAATTGTAAATAAAGCCTTTCCTTTCAGTGGGCTTCTAGTTCTACATTGTTCTTTTCAAAACGGTTAACCGTTACTGTTAAGACTCTTTATGTCACACTTGGTTATAAGTATTTAGGAAGTACCAATGGCAACAATTTCAGATGTATCACGTATCGCAGGCGTATCGAAAGCCCCCGAGAGTTGGTCGAAGCGGGAATGAGGGGATTAAATACAAACCAAACTCGGTGCCGCAAGACTTAACCACCAGCTACAAAAAAGGCCTGACGATAAAGCCAAGCCTTTCCTTCACTATTTACCAAGCGAAGTGCTGAGGTTATTCAGCTTAAGTCGCTTTGCCGATAAAACCGAGCTTTTTTCCTACCCAAGCTAACAGCAACATCGCAACAATAATCGCAAAAAAGTTTGAGCCCGCATCAGGATGTTGTGCTTTGACAAAAGCCGAGTGGCCAAATGCACCAACAAAGAAGCAAGCTAAACCTACCAATGGAATATCTTCAGAGACTGGGTTAGTTAGATACTCCTGGTAAAGTGCTTGTACAGTCAACACTAAAGCAATAAGCGGGAAAATAGAGAAGCCCACTTCGCTCATTGTGACCCAAGATAACAGCGCATCACCACACACACCGGCAACAACAGCTAGTACGAGTGTTTTTCTTTCAGAACCACGGTTTACAGTATTATTTTCATTCGACATTATTCAATCCCGCCTTTTAATCGGTTACGTTCACGTTCTTTACGATACCAAAAAGCCCCTTTGGCCATCATTCGCAATTGCATGATCAAGCGATCAGCCAATTCATCTCGCTGACGTCGATCTAAATCTAGTGCTTCTGCCCCTGAGTTAAAAACCAATATGACGGAGGCTTCAGCTTGAGTAAAAGCTTCATCTCTTGTCATGCCAGTCGTAATCAAATATTCGGTTAACTCAGCAGAGAAGTGCTGTATTTCACGAGCTACTGCAGCACGAAACTCAAATGAAGTTCCTGAGCGCTCTCGTAATAACAGTCTGAATACGTTTGGACTGCTTTCAATGAATTCCATAAAGGTTTCAACCGATGTGCGAATCACACTGCCTTCTTTTACTATACGCTGACGAGCTTGACGCATTAATTGACGCAACAGTAAGCCACCTTCATCAACCATGGTTAAGCCAAGCTCATCCATGTCTTTGAAATGACGATAAAAGGAAGTTGGGGCTATTCCAGCCTCACGAGCAACTTCTCTCAAGCTTAGGTTGGAAAAACTACGATCGGCGCTGAGTTGGCTAAATGCTGCATCAATTAAGCTACGACGAGTTTTTTCTTTTTGCTGTGCGCGAATGCCCATTGGTTTCATACTTTATCAAATTCTTCTTTTACAGCCTAAACAGGCATGTCTAATACTCTCTTCAATATAACGCGAATCACTTATTTATATAAGGCACTCAACATACCTCTTTGTTCACGTACCGAAGTAAATACGCTCGAACAAAAAATTTCAATCTCCACACTGTGATTTGGAGACATACAACATACCAAATGTTATTTTTTTGAGAACACTGCGTGATCCCACCGACTCTCTGATGTCCTTTTCATGTACCCAAGAACAGAATCAGTTAAAATCTCACTAAAGCAATGTTAATTAAATATAACAAGGAAGATATCTATGCCGCACTCCAACCACTTTGATGTAATCGTAATTGGTAGTGGCCCCGGAGGAGAAGGGGCAGCGATGGGATTAACCAAAGCAGGGTTGAATGTTGCGATCATTGAGAAAGAGAGCAGCGTTGGTGGTGGTTGCACCCATTGGGGAACCATTCCTTCCAAAGCACTACGTCATGCTGTAAGTCGTATTATTGAATTCAACAGCAACCCGCTGTTTTGTCAAAATAACAAAAGCATCCACTCTACCTTCTCCAGTATTCTGGGCCATGCTAAATCAGTCATCGATAAACAGACTCGACTGCGCCAGGGCTTTTATGATCGCAACCAATGTACATTGGTGTTTGGTTCTGCACGTTTTATCGATACCAACACTATCTCTGTCATGCAAAGCGATGGGACAGAAGAACATTACAGTGCTGACAAGTTTGTAATCGCAACGGGTTCGCGACCTTATCAGCCAGATAATGTTGATTTCTTGCATGAACGTATCTATGACAGCGACTCGATTCTTTCTCTTAAGCACGACCCGCAACACATCATTATTTATGGCGCTGGTGTTATTGGCTGTGAATACGCCTCAATCTTCCGCGGTTTAGGTGTAAAAACCGATCTCATCAATACTCGTGACCGCCTACTCTCATTCCTAGACAATGAAACGTCTGATGCGCTTTCTTACCACTTCTGGAACAGCGGTGTTGTGATTCGTAACGATGAAACCTTTGAGAAAATTGAAGGTACGGACGATGGCGTTATCATTCACCTAGAGTCTGGCAAGAAAATGCGTGCGGATTGCCTACTGTATGCCAACGGTCGAACAGGTAATACCGATAAACTGAACCTTAGTGCGGTTGGCTTAGAAGCCGATTCTCGTGGACAAGTATCCATAAACACCAATTACCAAACCAGCGTTGACCATGTTTACGCGGTAGGTGATGTGATTGGTTACCCCAGCTTAGCGAGTGCTGCTTACGACCAAGGTCGATTTGTCGCACAAGCGATCGTCAAAGGTGAAGCAGAACACCACCTGATTGAAGACATCCCAACAGGGATCTACACCATCCCTGAGATCAGCTCTGTGGGTAAAACCGAGCAAGAGTTAACCGCTGCAAAAGTGCCGTACGAAGTGGGACGCTCTTCATTCAAACACTTAGCTCGCGCTCAAATTGCGGGTAAAGACATTGGTAGCTTGAAGATTCTGTTCCATCGCGAAACCAAAGAGATTTTAGGCATCCACGTGTTTGGTGAGCGTGCCGCTGAAATCATCCATATCGGACAAGCGATTATGGAACAGAAAGGTGAAGCAAATACCATCGAGTACTTTGTGAATACGACCTTTAACTATCCAACGATGGCGGAAGCTTATCGTGTTGCAGCACTCAACGGGCTCAACCGTTTATTCTAGATAAAGAACCAATAGGAGTATTTGACCACTCATAGGCCAAATACATAAACAGCAAGCCATGCGCTTGCTGTTTTTATTTAAGGTATTGAATAGTAAGGTATTGATCGTAATTAGATCATGATGTTCTAAATACCCCTTTACCTGTACAACCTCATTTACTCTCCACAAACAGAGCCCTCAGAGCTAAGCGAGAAACTCCCCCTTCTTCCACTGAGAAACAAACAACACACCAAGACCAATTCCGCGCATTGCCATAAAGCTCAGCATCGCTAACCACAGTGCATGGTTCTCTAAACCTGATGCTAAATAGAAAATCGCGAAGAAACTGCAGGTCGCAACAAACATACTATTGCGCATATCCTTGCCCTTGGTTGCTCCAACAAAAATACCATCCAACAAGAAGCACCACATAGACACCAATGGCATTGCGATTAACCATGGTAAATACACCTCGGCTTGGCTCTTCACGTCAGGAATGGTAGTGATCATATTAATCAAACTCGAGCCAGCGAGTGCGAACGCTATGGTCAGTACCAAACAAATATTGAAGCTCCAGAAGAAAGTACCAATCAATGACTGGTTCAGTTCATCTTTGTCTTTCGCGCCTATCGACTTACCTACCATCGCTTCCATTGCATAGGCAAAGCCATCCATCCCATAAGAGATGATCATCAAGAAACTCATCAACACGGCATTGGCCGCAACAACATCATCGCCAAAGCTTGCACCTTGGAAGGTCATGAAAGTGAAAGTCGCTTGTAGGCATAGTGAACGAAGGAAGATATCGCGATTCAGTTTTACGAAGCGACTCAAACCTTGGCTGGTTTTCTTAAGCAGATCCCATGGCGATGGTAACTGTTTCTTCGCCCAGATTCGGTAAACACAAATCAAGCCAAATGTTAGACCGGCATAATCGGCCATTACAGATGCCAATGCTGCACCTTCCACTTGACACCCTAAACCGATAACAAAAACGATATCCAAAACGATATTGGTGATATTGGTAATGATCACCATCCACATTGGCGCTTTGGCATTTTGAGTCCCGAGCAGCCAACCTAGAATCACAAAGTTAGTCAGCGCGGCTGGTGCACTCCAGGCGCGGATTGAAAAATATTGCTGACCATAGTGCTTAACTTGATCACTGGCGCTACTCAATGAGAAAACTAAATCGGCGACTAGACTGTGTAAAAGCAAAAAGACACCAGCAAACCCTAAGGCCATGGTCACGCCTTGAACGAAGACTAAACCAAGTTTCTTGCCATCATTCGCACCATAAGATTGTGCAGCTAGCCCTGTTGTCGACATACGCAGGAAACCAAGCAACCAAAAGGTCACGCTGATCATTGTGCCGCCCAGCGCCACACCACCTAAATACCAAGAGTGCTCGAGGTGACCGATAACCGCCGCATCGACTAAGCCCAGCAGTGGAACAGTAATATTAGAGAGAACCATCGGGATCGCGAGCAACAACACTTTTTTGTGCATCGCCTGATTGGATAGCGTTTGAAAAATAGTTTGGGGATTAAATAGCTTCACGATCACCTCTTAGATTAGAGGCGATAGTTTAACCTAGTGGGTGGGCTTTCACTATGTTGTGGAATTTTACTTATACCGGCTATGTGCTCAGTTACTCGAAATACAGAACCGCTAGGGTTACCATTTCACGAGCACTAACTGTGGCGTTAAACGCTTTTTGACCTGAGAGATTTTACAAAGAAGCCGCTGCCACAATTTCCAACGATTGCATTGTTGGTCTAGGGGAGAAAACGCTTTTACCCATTGTGCCCATGGCAGCCAATTAAGAACGCTGTCTATTGGTGAAGACAACCCATGAGCATACTTTCCTGAACCAAGCTTTTGTCCCAACGTACTTGAGCTTTTATCTCCAGCTAACACTAAACACGCATGTGCATGAGTAAAGTAGCGGCTCAAAGACTGAATGAAGTTCGCCGCCTGCTGTTCATTGCAATCGAGCAGAGCATGTTCACACACCACCATCACCGAGGCTTGTTCTGGAATATTAAGTTCATCCAACCAAGTTAGGTCATCGACAGAACCACACTCCAAGCGATAGCGTTCATTTTTGTGGAACAAGCGTTGCCGCCAAACTAGATTTTCAGTTACATCCAATTCTACCCAATGACAGCGGCCATTATCTAAACGGTAGAAACGCGTATCAAGCCCCGCTCCCACGTTAATAATCCAAGCATCTGGATTGTGAGATAAGAACTGTTGAACTTGAGAGTCACAAAGTTGAGTCAGCGTCGCATAAAGGAGTTGTTGTTGGTCGAGTTCACCGGTAAGACATTCTGGTGCCAATTGGCAACGCTTACAGGCTTGCGCTCCGATAGGATCATAAACCAAACCATCATCGGCAAGACTTTCGCGGCTGCGAAACCAAAGATGTTGAACGAGATTCGTCGGAACTTGAAATTCTTGATGTGCAAACCCTTGATCAGAATAAGCCTTTTGATCAAAGGAGCGCGGCTTACGAATAAGCGGCTTAATTTGAGGTTTGGTTGGATTTGGCATCATCATCTTCCTTGTATCTCGACAAAGAAGATGATAATGAATATCAATTACAATAACAAGTTATTGAGAATAAATATCAATAAGATATTTGCATTGATTACATCCAGTCGGTGTTGCGAATGATACCAACCGCAAGCCCTTCAATAGATAAGTGTTGAGACTCTAGATCGACATGGATTGGAGAAAACTCTTCATTTTCAGCATGTAACAGAACCGTTGCACCTTTACGTTCTAAGCGCTTTACCGTTACATCATCATCGACACGAGCCACGACAACCTGACCATCGCGTACATCTTGTGTTTTATGAACAGCTAATAAATCACCATCCATAATACCGATGTCTTTCATACTTTCGCCATTTACACGAAGTAAGAAGTCAGCTTGTGGTTTAAACATGCCAGGGTCAACTTGGTAATGCATTTCTACATGCTCTTGAGCCAAAATAGGCTCACCAGCGGCAACCTGACCGATGAGTGGTAAACCTTGTTCTTCGTTTGCTGCATCTTCAAGCAAAATACGAATACCGCGAGACGCACCCGGGATAATCTCAATCGCTTCTTTACGAGCAAGAGCTTTCAAATGTTCTTCTGCTGCATTAGCAGAACGGAAGCCTAATTCACGTGCAATTTCTGCACGCGTCGGTGGCATTCCGGAATCTTCGATCTTACTTTTGATAAGGTTAAAGACTTGTTGCTGGCGGGGCGTTAACGGCTTCATGATTCACCTGTCTTTTTATACAGTTGACTGTGAGTATATCCAGTAACTGAACAAAAGCAAAGCAATTGGTTGTTTTTAGTTCATTTTTAGCGAATTACAAAAACAATACCTCTAGCCAGACGTAACCCGCTAACATTAAACAGATAAAAACCGCTGCCGAACCGACATCTTTTGCCATTCCAGATAACTCATGATGTTCACTGCCAATCCGATCAACGACCGCTTCAATCGCAGTATTTATTAGCTCGACAACCATCACCAATACGATGGCAGAGATCATCAAGATTCGCTCAACCTGACTTACGTCTAGGTAAAACGCCAGTGGGATGAGTACAGCTGCCAGCAACACTTCTTGTCGAAATGCAGCTTCGTTTTTAAACGAACTCGTGATGCCCTGCCATGAAAAGCCTGCAGCTTTGATGATACGTTTGAATCCTGTACTTGATTTCTTTGTCATTTTTAACTCTATACTCAATCAGTCGATGAATGATTTTCCACAAACTTAACGTCAATATGACTATTTCCATTAAAAGGTTAGACCAGTTTCTGGTATTCTTGCATCGATTAAATTTACGCCTAGGCTTCCCCCTATTTCACTCATAGGATTTATCCTTTCATCATAGAAATAGCGATACGCTTAAGCACATTGAAATAACTATTGAGGCAGTGAACCTATATGTCTTCTGGACAATCTTTTTCACGTTCATTAATGAAGCTACCTTTATCCTTATTGGTAAAAGGCACATCAATCCCTTCAAACCCAGTTGAGGATTTGAACATTGATTTAGGCAAACCGATTGTATACGCCTTACCGTTTCGCTCAAGTGTAGACATGCTTACATTGCAAAAACATGCACTTGAACTGGGACTACCTGATCCGTTGAGCAAGCTTGAAATCAACGGTAAATCACTGCAACGCTACGTTTTTATCTCTTCTCGCAAAACTTTACTGCAAGACGATGATTATGTACCAAGCTCTTCAATTGAAGTTTTCTCGGAGCTGCTTTCACTGCATGCCGACGACTCTGAGCTTGATGTTCAAGTTATCCCTGCCACTGTGCTGTGGGGACGTAAACCCGGTAAAGAGAATAACCAGAAGCCTTACCTACAAGCAATGAATGGCTTAGAGAAGTCAAAAGCTGTATTACTGGCAGGCCGTGACTGCCTAGTTCGATTTAGCCCTGTGGTTTCTTTACGTTACATGGCTAACTCTCACGGTACCGACAGCACCATCGCGCATAAATTAGCGCGCGTGGCGCGTATTCACTTCTCTCGCCAAAAGTTAGCAGCATCAGGACCGAACCTACCCAGCCGCCAAGCTCTTTTTAACCGCCTACTGAAGTCAGAAGCGATCAAGAAGGCAATTGAAGATGAAGCCAAATCAAAGAACATCTCGGTCGAGAAAGCGAGCAAAGAAGCTCAAGACATCATGGATGAGATTGCCGCTAATTTCTCTTACTCACTGATTAAGCGTGGAGAGAAAGTGCTTGGTTGGCTATGGAATAAGTTGTACCAAGGCCTGCATATCAGCAACGCTTCAACGGTTCGTAAGCTGGCTCAAGATGGCCACGAAATCGTTTATGTACCTTGTCACCGTAGCCATATGGACTACCTACTGTTGTCTTATGTTTTATATCATGAAGGCATGGTGCCTCCACACATCGCAGCGGGCATCAACTTGAACTTCTTCCCTGCTGGCCCTATTTTCCGCCATGGTGGTGCGTTCTTTATTCGTCGTAGCTTCAAAGGCAACAAGCTGTACTCAACTATTTTCCGTGAATACCTAGCAGAGCTATTTGCAAAAGGTTACTCGGTAGAATACTTCAGTGAAGGTGGCCGTTCTCGTACGGGCCGTCTATTGCAAGCGAAAACCGGCATGTTAGCAATGACAATCCAAGCCATGCTGCGTGGTATGAACCGCCCAGTTACTTTGGTTCCTGTGTACATCGGCTACGAACACGTTATGGAAGTAGCGACCTACGCCAAAGAGCTTCGTGGTAAGCGCAAAGAGAAAGAAAACGCGAGCCTTGTGATTCGAACTCTGCGTAAACTGCGCAACTTTGGTAAAGGTTATGTCAACTTCGGTGAGCCGATCCAACTGAACCAATATCTAAACGAACACGCACCTGAGTGGACCAAAGATATAGACCCAATGGGGGCTGGTAAACCACAATGGATGAACCCTGTGGTTAATGGTTTGGCAACTAAGATGATGACGCATATTAATGATGCAGCAGCGACCAACGCTCTAACTCTTTGTGCAACCGCTCTACTCGCTTCACGACAACGTGCATTATCTCGTGACTCTTTGGTTTCTCAGATCAACTGTTACCTGTCTTTACTGAAAAATGTACCTTATTCTAATACATTCACGGTACCAAAAGAGAGCGCTGAAGATCTGGTCAAACACGCTGAATCACTAAACAAGTTCCTGATCGAATCAGATTCAATGGGCGATATAGTTTCACTCGATCGTCACCAATCCATTCTGATGACGTACTACCGTAACAACATCATTCACTTGTTCGCTCTACCGTCGTTAATTGCTCAAATGACGATTCGTCAACGTGGTCTATCGATTGAAGCTATTCAACAGAATGTTGCGGCACTCTACCCGTTCTTGAAGAAAGAGTTGTTCCTAAGCTACGACGAAGACAAGCTTGAAGGTGTAGTTTCAAACATCATTGAAGAGCTAGTCAGCCAAGGTATGCTTGTTGTGTCAAACAACGAAGTCACCATCAACCAATCAAACAGCCAAGCACTGATGCTATTAGGTCGTACGATTACAGAAACGCTGCAGCGCTACTCTATTGCTCTAAACCTATTGGCAGAAAACCCTGAACTGGATAAATCTGATCTGGAAACAAAGAGCCAAGACATTGCACAGCGCCTTGGTCGCTTACATGGTATCAACGCTCCAGAGTTCTTCGACAAAGGTGTATTCGCATCGATGTTCGCGACACTGAAACAGCAGCAATACCTAGACAACGATGGTAACTGTGATTTAGAAAAGACTCAGCAATTCGCTAAGCTTCTTTACTCTATGCTTTACCCAGAAGTGCGTATTACGATTCAAGAGAGCATCCACCAAGTAGAGTAATCTTTCAGCTAATATTCGCTTTAATCACTAGACTGAAACGATCAAAAAAGGCACCAAATAGGTGCCTTTTCATTTTGAGTCAAGCAACTCAAAAAGCTAAGTTCTACCAGAAGGTAATGAACAAACCGACAGTTACTGCCATCCCAACATAGTTGTTGTTGAGGAAGGCTTGGAAGCATAGGTCTCGGTCGCGATGACGCATCAAGTGCTGTTGGTACACAAACAAGCCCCCTACCGCTAACAAAGCCCAGTAAAAGATATCACCCAAATGGTAATGCATGCCCACTGCAATCAACATCGTCAGTGTTACTAACTGCAAAAAGCCAACGATAAGCTTATCGAATCGGCCAAACAAAATAGCTGTCGACTTAATGCCAATCTTAAGGTCATCATCGCGGTCGACCATGGCATATTGTGTGTCGTAGGCAATCGTCCAAAATGCATTCATTATAAAAATAAACCAAACAACACTTGGTAGATCATTGGTTTGTGCCGCCCAAGCCATTGGTATTGCCCAGCTGAAAGCCAGCCCAAGGAACAATTGTGGAAGATGGGTAAAGCGCTTCATGAACGGATAAATGAAAGCTAAGCCAACTCCGATAAAAGACAATTTGATAGTAAGAGGGTTCATAGTTAGCACCAACAAGAATGAGACCACAGCCAGTGCTAAAAAAAGTAATATGGCTTCTCTACTGGAAACCAAACCTGAAGGTAATGGACGCTGCTTGGTTCGTTTTACGTGGCCATCTACTTTGCGATCAGCAAAATCATTAATCACACAACCAGCTGAGCGCATCAGCACCACACCTAATACGAAAACAATCAAAACATCAAGGTCAGGCATGCCTTGCGCGGCGATAATCAACGACCACAAGGTCGGCCAAAGAAGTAACAAAGTACCAATTGGGCGATTCATTCGTGTTAATTGCCAGTACGCCTTCGCTTTGGTAGCAAGCATTTACACACTCTCCTTAGAGTAAATGGGGGATGTTGGCAAAAACAGTTCTGCGACGAGCATAGGCTTGTGATTCATCCATAAACGAGAACGACGAGCGAGCAATCGCTCTTCGCCTACAATAACCCAACCAACTTGCAACGCATCTCGCTTTACGTTTTCGGCATTAAACACGGTGAGACCGAGCGGGACGTTCCCTTGTTGAGATAAGTCTGAGTGTTTATCTTCTAACGTCACTCTGGGAATTAAGGTTCGACCTAGTACCCACGGCGCGTCATCACCTTTTAAAATTACTTTACGTAGTAAGCAATCAAACGATGATAAAAGCTGTTCCTCATCGGGTTGCAGCATTGATCGCTCTACAACTTGATTATGAAGCAACTCAACCGATAAGTGCTGGCAGCTCCTTCCTAATTTGCGAGAAAGAGATCCTTGCTCCATAAGCCACTCTTTGGCGGTTTCATTAGGAAAATCAAATATTTCTGTGTTTTGCCAATCTACATTCATTAACGAATTAAGATACAGCGATATTGGCTGATTCATACTAGTATTCAATAGGTGACTTTACACGTACAATAAAGCTTCAATTTTCGAACAAACTCAAAGCGCTGTTGAATTGTAAATGTATTTAGATTTAGACCGCTCATTGTAACAAGACAAACGCGTTTCGAATATCGCGAATAAACTAAAGAAAAGTCACAAATATGCACAAACGTTATGTAGCCCAAGTATTTCTTGCGATTAGCCTGCTCTTTTCAGCATCAAGTTTTGCTGAAGAGGAGTCTATATCTAAACTCGCTTACTTCACGCTAGAACCAGACCTGACAACCAACTTTTATACTAAAGGTAAAAAACTGGGCTATATCCAAGTACGCCTCGACATCATGGTGGCCGATAGTCATGACTTAGCGACCATTGAACATCATCAGCCGTTAATCCGTGATGCTGTTATTGAGTTACTCGGCAAGCAGAATGAAGAAACCATAAAATCGCTATCAGGTAGGGAAGATTTAAGAAAAACCTTGGTTGAACATCTTAACAAGATTTTACTTCCTGAGACGGGGAAAACCCTCATTGCTGACTTACTGTTTACCAAATATCTTTATCAGTAATGATGTAAAAACGAATCCCAATAAAAAAGCGGCTCACCTGGCCGCTTTTTGGTATCTATCAGTTGTCGGTAACTAATCACTCGCTCCTTGCTGAACTAGGCGCTTTCATGGAATCAACTAAACCGATAATCACACCTGCGACTAAACCTGCTAAGTGAGCAGTATTTGCGATCGCCATGAACGGCTGCATGTACCCAAGCACCAACCACACCAACATAAAGCCGACGATCTGTCTTGGGATACCCAAACCAAATTGTGGAGCCTTCGCACCAACAACCCAGAGATAACCAACCAAAGCATATACCACACCAGACAGGCCACCGAAGTTCGCACCTTCAACCCAATATTGCCCAGCGCCAGAAAGCGCAGAAGAGACAGCAAAGATCTGAAGTAACTTGAAGCCGCCTAACTTTTTCTCTATGTCTCCTCCTAACTGCCACCACCACAAAATATTAAATGCGATGTGCATAACAGAGAAGTGCAAAACAGCATGACTCAACCAACGCCACAACTGCCATTGTTGGCCATCAAGCGCTGGGAAATGTAAGGCATTGAAAATCGTCTGACCGAAGCCTATCTGCTGCAGAGCAAAAATAACCACACATAGCAACATGATACCGAGTGTCACTGGGCCAGCTTTGGCTTTTATCATGCCCATGAAGCTAGGGGTATGATAATGAAAGCTACTCTTTCTGGTTTCCACCATATCCCAAGATGCCGCTTGGTAGCGCTTATGGTTTGGCTCTGATAGGAAACGATTGAGCTCTGACTCTGTTTCAACCTGATGCTGGCTATCTGTCAGCCAAAGAGAAAAACGCCCCTCACCTTCAGGAAACATTTGAATAGGGATCTGGCGAGAAGCCATGTAATCAATAAATGCTTGAGCAAGACGCGGATTGTCTAACACCATCAATCTAATCATTGTTATTTCCTATTCATGCTTTAGAGACGCTTAAAGTGGTTAAAGTACTAAAGGCTATAACCCAGCGATCACTGGAAGTTCAGAACGATGCCAAGCTTCAAAGCCACCATCAACACTATATACCTCTTCAAAGCCTTGGTTCACTAAATATTGTGCGGCACCTTGGCTACTAATACCGTGGTAACACATCACCAAAATAGGCTGTTCGAACTCGACTTCATCCATAAAAGACACCATCGTATCGTTCGTAAGATGGTAAGCGGTTTTTGAGTGAGCAACCGCAAATGACTGCGGGTCACGTATATCGACAAGTCGAGCTTCGCCTTGTTCAATGAGGGCTTGAGCGCCTTTAACGTCGATATGTTTAAACTGGTCCATGACTCTCTCTTTTATGCTGATTTACTTTGCTGCCATTGTAACCTATCCCAAGGCCAACAATCACATCCACTTAATAAGGTTATCCACCAACGATCACTTTTACACCGTTTGTGGATAAACCTGTGGATTGCGTGAATAAAGTGTTTTTTAAAAAATAGATCCACAACATGTAGTAATGATCCTGATCTAACTGTGGGTTAGTTGAAACATATCCCCACCACTAAAACCCCTTCAAAGCCTTACTACACCCTGCTTTTAGACAGTTGACGAATAAACTTTTCACAGAGTTATCCACAAAATCATTTTGCAAATTTCGATCGCAAAATTTGAGAAATCGATCCGAAACAAAAAAGGCCGAGATCTCTCGATCCCGGCCTTTTCAAAATTTAGTTTGCTAGCTCTACTATTAGATAGAAGCTAGATACTATTAGAAATCGCCAACGGCTTGTTTCAACTTCTTCATAGCATTTTTTTCTAACTGGCGAACACGCTCTGCAGAGATACTGTAGGTATCCGCTAAATCTTGCAGTGTTGCTTTGTTATCATCTAACCAACGTGAGCGCACAATATGCTGACTACGCTCATCTAAGCTTGCCAATGCTAGCCCTAAACGATTGTTGGTGTGTGATTCCCAGTTAGCCGCTTCAACCGTTTCAGCAACGTCTGACGCTTTATCTTCTAGGTAGTAAACAGGGGCAGTGTAAGCAGAGCCACCGTCGTCGTCGTCCATTGGCGCTTCAAACGTAGCATCTTGGGCCGCTAATCGAGATTCCATTTCTCGAACCTCTGAAGGCTCAACTCCCAATTCACGAGCAACCGTCTCAACTTCACCGTTATTGAACCAACCTAAGCGCTTTTTAGACTTACGAAGGTTAAAGAACAATTTACGCTGTGCTTTAGTGGTTGCGATTTTAACGATACGCCAATTACGCAACACGTATTCATGAATCTCAGCTTTGATCCAGTGAACAGCAAAAGAGACCAGTCGAACACCAACTTCTGGGTTGAAGCGCTTAACAGCCTTCATCAAGCCGATGTTACCTTCTTGAACGAGATCGGCCATTGGCAGCCCGTAGCCTGAGTAGCCTCTTGCAACGTGTACCACGAATCGTAAGTGGGAAAGGATTAAACCTTTCGCAGCATCGATCTCACCTTTGTAATGTAATCGCTCTGCAAGTCCACGTTCCTCTTCAGGCGTCAGCATTGGGTAGCTGTTCGCTGATCGGATATAGCTATCTAAACTATCTTGTGTGACTAAAGCCATTTGATACGCTTGGTTTGCCATTCGGTTCCTCATCAATCTCTGATCTGGAGTAATACATCTATTAAAACCCAACAATCTTGAACCTAAAATGAACAGGTTTCAAGGCGGGGGAAGTAATTATGCATAATCAATTCTTCTATACAAGGCAAAGTCTGGTTAAGAAGTGCCTATTTTTCGTCTAATTATGACTCTATTTTCCTAAACTGGTTCAATTTCTTTTAGGTGACGCTGCGCAGAGAGCTTCGCAGCCACACTACCAAGCAAGGTTCCAACGATCAAAAGCAATAAAGACTCATCCCAACTCAGGCCTATTAACCTAAAGTGGCTATCATAAAGCTGCGCTAAATCGTCAACGGCACTGTTCAGCAATACAGTAATCAATGCCGTCATGACCCAAGCGCTAATCGCACCTAATACACCAAACCACATGCCAGCGTACAGGTATGGTCGAAGAATGTAGCTATCGGTAGCACCAATCAGCTTCATGGTTTGAATCTCTTCTTTATGTGCCAACACATTAAATCGTAGTGTATTACCAATAATCAGAAATACTGCGCCTAACATCAAGACTGTTAAGGTAATAACAATGACAGCCGCTAAGGCTTTAATAGCATCTAATCTAGCTAGCCAATCTTCGTCTAAACGGACATCGGTCACTAACTCTTGTTCTTTAACGGTACTTGCCAACCCCTTAATTAAGGTATCGCTGTGCACATTTGGAGTAATCACCAACACGCCTGGCAATGAATAGTCGTCTAGGATAGTCAGAGCATCTTCAAAACCAGAGTATTGGCTAAGATCTTCAAGTCCTTGCTGTGGAGAAATGTATTCCACCAGCTCAACTTGATCCCAATTTTCTATTTCATCTTTAAGTACCATCACCCTAGGCTCAGGGATACCATCCTCCACATAAGCACTAATTTGTGACGGGCTTGTGACGTCTTGAGCTACTTCACTAACGTTTTTGCCTAACAAATATAAGCAAGCAGGCATTGTCAGCGCCATTGAGATCACCGCTAACGTAAGCAAATTACCCAGCGGACGTTGCCACATTTGTGAAAACGATGACTTGGCTTGCTTCCAGTGAACAACAAAAAATCCGTCACTTGAAGTGCGGGTTTTAGCTCGGTTGGATTGAGGTTTCTTGATACGCTTATTCGCGGCCATAATCTTCAACCTCGCTCAAAAAACCTTGGTTTAACTCCAGATGACGGTATTGAGGGCGAGTATTCACTAACCCGATATCGTGCGTTGCTAGGATAATAGAGACACCCGCGCGGTTGAACTCTTCAAACAATCTCAACACACGATTCGATAACTCAGGGTCTAGATTACCTGTTGGCTCATCCGCTAACAGTAGAGTAGGACGATTAACCACGGCGCGAGCAATACCCACGCGTTGTTGTTCACCACCAGAAAGCTGGCTTGGCAAACAACGGGCCTTGTCTAGTAGCCCGGTTTTATCTAGTGCAGCACTGACTCGGCGTTTTACTTCATTTTCAGAAATAGACTCAATACGCATCGGCAGGGCGACGTTATCGAAAATAGAACGATCCATCAGTAGGCGGTGGTCTTGAAAGACAATTCCTATATTACGACGTAAAAACGGAATGTCTTTGGCTGGGATACGAGTGATATCGTGATCGTTAAACCACACGCGCCCATCGGTTGGACGCTCTATCGCACATATCAACTTCAGCAAGGTACTTTTACCAGCTCCAGAGTGCCCACCCAAAAAAGCCATCTCTCCACGTTTAAGATGAAAGTCCACTTTTTGGAGCGCTTGTCGTCCGCCTCGGTAGGCTTTACTCACTTGCTGAAATTTGATCACCGAAAATTCCTCTTACGATCACTCATATCAAATTTAAAACGGTAGCCGGTTAAGAATAAACCACCTGCCACACGCGTTATTCTTCACGACTAAATAGTGCTTCAATGAAGTCTTTCGACTCAAATGGACGTAAGTCGTCGATACCTTCACCGACACCAATATAACGAATTGGAATCTGGAACTGGTCTGCAATTGAGAAAATCACACCACCTTTCGCCGTACCATCTAGCTTAGTGAGCGTAATCCCCGTTACCGGTGCGACTTCACTGAATAGTTTTGCTTGGCTGATAGCATTCTGACCAGTCCCTGCATCAAGTGTTAGCATGATTTCGTGCGGTGCAGAGTCATCAATCTTCTTCATTACACGAACAATCTTGCGTAGCTCTTCCATCAAGTTGCTCTTGTTCTGCAAACGACCTGCTGTATCAGCAATCACAACATCGACACCACGCGCTTTCGCGGCTTCAATCGCATCGTAGATAACAGACGCGCTGTCCGCACCTGTGTGCTGAGCGATAACCGGCACATCGTTACGCTGCCCCCAAACCTGAAGCTGTTCAACGGCTGCTGCACGGAATGTATCACCCGCCGCTAACATCACTTTCTTGCCTTCACTCTGGAACTGTTTCGCCAGCTTACCGATGGTGGTTGTCTTACCCACACCATTCACACCGACCATTAAAATAACGTAAGGCGTTTTAGTCGTATCAACAACCAATGGCTGTTCAACTTGGCTTAAGATATCTGCCATCTCTTCTTTGAGCAGACCATAAAGCGCCTCACCGTCTTTTAGGTCATTGCGAGATGCTTTTTCTGTCAGATTTTCAATGATCTTAACGGTGGTATTCATCCCCACATCAGCGATCAGAAGTTGCTCTTCTAGCTCTTCAAATAGCTCTTCATCGATTTGCTTGCCTTTGAACAAGCCAAAGAAGCCAGCACCAATGTTTGCTTTAGTACGACTAAGGCTGCGCTTAAGGCGAGCAAAGAAGCTTTCTGTTGGCTTCTCTTGCACTTCTTCAACCTTAACTTGAAGAGCTACTTCTTCCTGTTCAGCTTCTGCTTCTGCTTCTGCTTCTGCTTCTGCGCGGACAGGTTGCTGCTCTTCTTGAGTCTCTTCAAGCGCTTGCTCTGATTCAACTGGCTTAGGTTCCACTGGCTTAGCGACTTCAGTTTCAGGCGCGACCTGTTCAGCCTCGACAGGTGATTCAACTTCAGTTTGCTCTTCAACGTTTTCTACGTTCGCTTCATTCTGCGTTTTTGGGCTTTGTTCTTCTTCACCAAAACCAAGCCACGATAATAATCCGCGCTTCTTTTTTTCCGTCATCCGAGGAGTTCCCTAGATCTACTAATTAACTGTATTGACTTAATGCACGTCGACTCTTTGCTATTGTTATACAATACAATCTTGTACAAACGAATAGTAAAGAAAAATGACAAAGCAGTGATAAGTTTGCTTTTAGCTTGATACACTTTGTCATTGCAAATTTATTTAATACTCGAACCCACTTAAATTGGGCTCGGTATAGTATCACTTTATTAGCGGTCAAAAAATCTATGGTAAGACGTCGCCAGCAAAACACATCACAAAAAAAGCCATCCGGGGGCTTTGTTCGAATTATTAGTGGCTCATGGAGAGGAAGAAAACTGCCTGTTCATGATTTAGAAGGCTTACGCCCAACCATTGACCGAGTAAAAGAAACACTCTTTAACTGGGTTGCACAAGATATCCCACACTCGACGTGCTTGGATGTATTTGCCGGTTCTGGTGGCCTAGGTTTTGAAGCAGCGTCTCGCCAAGCAAAAATGGTGACACTGCTCGAAATGAATCAAAAGGCCGCCAAGCAGCTTTCTGATAATGCTAAAGAACTCAAAGCAGACAACATCAATGTCGTGAATACTGATGCTATCTCTTTCCTTAAGAAACCGGGCACTCCTTACGATATGGTTTTTCTCGATCCGCCATTTCGTAAAGGCTTACTGGCAGAAACAGTACAACTGCTTGAGAGTAACGGTTGGCTCGCAGAGAACGCCATTATTTACGTCGAGACAGAGAAAGAGCTGCAACTCGAAGCTATGCCAGAAAACTGGAAATTGCATCGCGATAAGACGACTGGCCAGTCTAGTTACCGACTGTTCAATCGAACGACTTAAGAATAGGAGTTATTGAATGAATATCTTGCTTCCACTAGCAAAAGCAGCCATCGCCTTTGTTTGGTTTGTCTTAATCGTCAATATTTTTCACCCGTTCCCGGGTAATGCGGCGATTGCACTTTATATCATGACGGCATTCTTGTTCTTCATGCATGGCCTACAGATGCTGATCTTTATCGGTGCCTTCGGCGATAAAATTGAAATGTCGCGTTGGGAGAAATGGTCAATTCTGATTTTTGGAATCTTCGCCCTACTCGATATCCGTCGTAAACACATGATGTAATCGAGCTTAAGGATCAAATTTACAAAGCTTAGATACAGACAACATCCTTGCGAAACAGTAGAGACAAAAACGCCGCTCAGTTAAGCGGCGTTTTTTATTGAACGATAGTAGCAATACTAGCCCATGTAACTCTTCACACCATCCAAGAACATTTGAGTCGAGAGCATAACTAGCAGCAAGCCCATCAAGCGTTCGACAGCTTTAAGGCCTCTCTCACCCAGCACTCGCAAAAAGAAGCCATTAAACATAAGAATGAAGAAAGAGGCTCCCCATGCCAGTAGCACAGCAGCAGAAAGCTCTAACATGTTGTCAGGGTGCTGTGTAGAAAGCAGAATCAATGCCGCAATCACTGATGGCCCAGCAATCATAGGGATCGCCATCGGTACAATGAACGGCTCTTCACCGGCCGCTAGGCCAGTAATGCTGCCAGCACTTGGGAAAATCATCTTAATCGCGATAATAAACAGAATTATACCGCCAGATATACTTAAAGTTTCAGGCTGTACATGCAGGAAATTCATAATGCTTTGACCTGCAAACAAAAACAGCAACAAGATGACGAGTGCGAACATCAACTCACGAATAAGAACAATACGACGACGTTTTGGATCGAGATGCTTAAGGATAGAGAGTACGATTGGCAAGTTGCCAAGCGGATCCATAATGAGAAACAGCATGGTGGCTGCAGATAATATTTCCATAAGTTTATCTCGAAAAACGTAAGTGCGCGGAAGTATAGCAGCCTCAACATTGATTTTCGAACACAGTAGCAAACTCGGTAATTTATACAGCCAGAAGAGTATTTATAGAGATACGTTTACCCTAAATGGTAAGGGAAGCAACAATAAGAGCATGTGCGAGAAAGTAACTGCCTGTTACCCAAAAGTAGGCCCCCTTGATTGGGCTACGATAACAATTTAAAGCATACGCCAATGCGGAAATCAGCAATACGCTACAACCAACAAAACCAACCGCATGCGACAGTTGAGGATCCAGCAACCAGACCTCACCAGCAGCCCATGCCAGCTGAATAAGCACCATACCCATGATAACCACAGGAAAGACAAGTTTGTCTAAACGGGGTAATAATAAGAAGAAAGCGACGATACATGCCGCCAATAGCAGTGCGAACAACCACCAGACCATTTCTCCCGACAGCTGTAACCAAAATGCTTTGCTGTAACAGAGTTGAGCCACCAAAAAACAAACAAAATACAGAGTACGTTTTTGAGTGAGAGAGTGAAGGACATCGGCAATCGCAGAGACAACCAACCCTGCCACCAACCAATAGGTAAAATCAGCGACGACAGACTGAGTTAAAGCAATGACCGCCAATAATACAAAGGTAAAGACCTTATACGATAAAGCCTGACCGATATGTCCATGTTTCGTTCCTGCTATTGCTCCAATACCAGACAAGGAAACCGCTAACCAACTCCACATACCATTTGCCCTATTGCTTTAAATCGTCGCCAGTCTAGGCACACGAGTGTTGATGTAAAGCCTCAGCCCTTCAAAATTGGATCTTGATTACGCTTCCACTAAAAAGAACATCTTTAGATTGAAGTCGTAACAATTATCACTACGATCATGATTACTGGTTTAACATTAAAGCGATTTATCGGAAAACCCGCCTAAAAGTACATTACAACCTTCAGCATTCGATTTTGGTCATTTCTAGCTTATCGAAATCATAGTAAACCAGCGATTTTCGCTAATATTCATACTTAAAAAATAAAAGAACCTCCATTAAAACCTAATAAATACATAATATTAGATTATAAAAAAACAAAATTAACTGACAAATGATAATTACAGACAGGAGTTAACTCTTAAAGTAAGTAACTTGTTTTTTTATCCCCATATTTGTCAGCCGCCTCCAAACTCTTTGTAAAAATCACCACCAAAACGAAACCAAAAATGAAAAAATAAAACAAAAATCAAACATAGGCACAACCAACCCTCATTAATACAGTTTAACAACCTTTAACAATATAAATCACAAAAACCAACCATTAAAAAACAGTAACTTAAAATAAAACAGAGCAAACATAAACCACAACGACCAAAATAAGAACACACCAAAAAACACAGTTAAACATAGAAAAACAAGATAAAAAGCAACAGTTCTCTATCACTTTTAAAGCCTTAGAAAGTAATTATTGATCTAAACCCATAAGTAATGCTATTCTTTAAAACATAGCGAAAGACAACCAAATTTAGGAGTAGTGTTATGATTTCATCTTCGCAAAAGCAAGGACTTGTAATGATCGCGGTAGTTGTAGGCCTCATGACGCTACCGATGATGTACTAAAGCAAGTTACAAATAAAAAAAGGGACGCTTATAGCGTCCCTTTTTTGTTCAATTTTTCACTTAGAAAACAGGTGCAACTTTAATACATCCCAATTCGCATAATAGAAACCAGCAGCAGCTAAAGTCATTACCATCATAAGTAATATCGCAACTCGCCAAATAAAACGACCACTACGTGGCGTCAGTTCCTTCTCACACTCGTTACACATCATTATAAATTGATGTTGATCTTCCAATTGAGCATCATGCTCATTCACTACCTTATTACGACATGTTGCGATATAACGCAGCTTGATTATCATATCGTGCGGTAGCCTTTCTTCACAGCTTGTTACAAGCTCATGCAGGCCTTCGCCTTCAGCGTGATAGTGTAGTCTCAATAATTTTTCTATATTGCGAACTCTTGTCACCACTTTTTCAATGTCGGTCATCTTGGCCTCCCGCTCCACACTATAATTCTAGTCGAGCATTTCCTTATTCTTATACAAAATCACTGTTATTTACGAGAGAAAGAGACAATAAATAACAATGCTTTAAACCAAACTGGCTATTAAATGTGAAGTCTACCGAAAAATAATCAGCTTAGCTTACAACAGTTCACGAATAGTGGCTTTCAACACACATATCGATTGCCGAAAGACTAGAATAACCACCTCAACAATATGGAGGTTATATGCCCAATTCACTCTTTTTTTCTATCTTTGCACTCGCAGTTCTAGCGGCTTGGGCATTTCTTGTTTTCTACCGAAAACACATGCAAGGCGAAAATGCACCAGAAAAGAAAGTGAACGTCACGGTACTAGATAAACAGTCCATCGACCTTCCCGACGTAGAGCCAGGCCAAGAAGATCAAGAGTACTGGATTTACGTTCAACGAGGTGTCGTTGGTCCGAAACGAGAATTCCAAGTCGGCATCCACTACTTTCACGCGCTTAATCCAGGAGATAAAGGAACCCTAACCTATCAAGGTGATAAATTCTTGCACTTTGCGTTGAAACGCTAATCGTAAGCTGTCTCAAACAATTATTAGACTTACTTCTACGGCAATAACCAGCGTGTTTTTTCGGACTTAGATACCAACCAACTCATCCATAAAGCCCCTGCACCACTAATCACAATCCATAACGGAATGACCCAAACAGGATGCCCTTGATACCAACCGAACGCTTTCATTGGCCATAAAAAGATAGGGTGCAGCAGATAGATACCCAAACTGTGCTTACTGATAAAACCAACCACTTGATTACTTTTTTCAGATAACCCTTCTCCAAAATAGCGACACAGCATAAACACCATGCTTGCTGCCAATACGGTATTCAGCGTCTTGTAAGATAACCAACGGCCAACCGTGTACTCCTCAGCGATTAGACTCGCATCAACCACCATGTAAACCGTGGTTAATAACGCTAGCCCACCCAGTAACACACTCACACCAACTGTCATCTTGTTAAGTGGCACAGTCTTATACAGCAAGTAACCCAATGGTAAGTAACCAGTGTACAACCACAACTCGTGACTCCAAGGGCCATCGATTTTCAGTAAGAACAGCAATGTTGTGAACAACCATACCGCCGTAAAGGCATAGACCGATCTATCACCGTACTTTCTAACCATGATCTGCAAGAACGGAATCACAAAGTAGAGCGGGATGAAGTAATAGAAGAAACCAAGGTGGTAATAGGTGTAATGATGGTAGCTATTGAGCAACACGTCCCAACTGACGTCGGCATCAAAGCCCATTGCCGACCAACCCGACAGGTAGGTATAGAAAAGCGACCAGACAATAAAAGGTATCAGTACCTTGCCCAGACGACGCTTGAGGTAGTATTTGGCGTCAAACGGGCGTTGATCACTGAGCATCAGTGCGCCAGTAATCAAGATGAACACAGGCACAGCCCAACGGCTGAATCCATTGACGGTGATTGCTGTTAACCATTCGCCGAAAGGAATGGTGCCTAGCTCGTTGCGATAAGGCGCCAAAACATGAATCGCGATAACCGCTACGGCCGCGACACATCGTGCTAAATCAAAAAAGAGAATTCGCTGCTTCATGTAAATGCCTGATTAATATTCAATCATTCTACTATAGCAATAAAAAAGCTGACCGGAATAAATACCAGGTCAGCTTATTGTTAAAGGAGAAGCATATCGCGAATTAAGATCATTCGACTTTAGATTATGAGACTTTAGCTCTTGTGAATGAAGCTCTTGCGAATGAGGATCATGCGGCTGATGTTTGCGGTACCTTAGGTAGGCGCAAAGAAATCACCGTTGTTATCGCTAAGAACACAAACGATACCCACAAACACGCAGACAAACCGGCCATTTGAAATACCAAACCCGACAGAATGGTGCCAATCAGACGGCCCATCGCATTCGCCATATAATAGAAACCAACATCAAGCGACACACCATCGCCTTTCGCATAACTCACAATAAGGTAGGAGTGGAGTGATGAGTTTACCGCGAAGATAGCGCCAAAAACCATCAAGCCACCAATGATAGCTAACTCTGGTTGCCAGCCTATCTGTACCGCATACGCAATTCCAGCCGTCACAATAGCCAATGCGCCCGCCCACAATAGCGCAGCATGACCATCAGGCACCTTGCCTTGTGCTTTACCGGTAATCTTCGGTGCTATGCCCTGCACCAAGCCGTAAGCGATGGTCCAAGCCGCTAAGAAGCCACCAACCCATGAATGATCCCAACCAAACACGCTGCCTAGATAAATAGGTAGAGCAATCACAAACCACACATCACGAGCACCAAACAGGAACATGCGTGCCGCAGACAAGATGTTGATGGATTCAGATTTAGAGAAAATCTGTTTGAACTTAGGTTTTGTTTTCGCTTTACCCATGTCCGCTTCTAAGCTCACCACACTACCAATGAAAACCAAGGTCAGTACAGCCGCCATCGCCAACACAGCGTATTGGAAGCCAATTGTAGAAAGCAACAAGCCACCAATAAAGAAACCTGCACCTTTAAGCGCATTTTTAGAACCAGTCAGAATAGCGATCCACTTATACAAAGCACCTTGTTGCTCATCAGGCACCAAAGTCTTAATCGAGCTCTTTGCACTCATCTTATTGAGATCTTTAGCAATACCAGATAAGGCTTGCGCCGTCATCACCCACGGAATGGTCAACATTGCGGTTGGCACCGCGAGCATCCCCAAGGCGACGACTTGCATCCCTAAGCCGATGTTCATCGTCTTATTAAGTCCAAGACGAGCCCCTAACCAGCCACCGATTAGATTAGTGACCACACCAAAGAATTCATAGAAAAGGAACAGTGAGGCGATTTCTAGTGAACTGTAGCCAAGGTCGTAAAAATACAGAACTACCAGCATACGAAGTGCACCATCAGTAATGGTGAAGTTCCAGTAGTTGAAAGTCACCAACATATATTGGCGAACGCTCTTACTTAGATTTGAAAACATAATGCTATCTCTACGATCTAAACAAAAAGAGCTTTTGGATCATGATAAGTTCAACACTTCAGATACCAAAAGCTCCTTGGATAACAATGATGGCTTATTAGCTGTTCGCTACGCCATTAATATACTCAACCTGGATTGGTTTAGTGAAGGCACCCGGGCGAAGTGACTGTACTTCTTGAACAATCTTGCTCAGATCCCAGCTCTTTTCTAACAACAAGTGTGCGGCCAACAAACCAGTACGGCCTGAGCCGCCCATGCAATGCATCGCAACCTTACCGCCGTTATCCACCACTTGGTGTAACGCAGGGCTCGCCGCCTGCCATTTCGCAGCAAAATCAGTGCCTGGCGCACAATCGTCTTCAATCTCGATCTGGAACCACTGCATGCCTAATGCTTGCGCTTTGTCACCTAGCTCAGAAACATTCTTGCTCGCCAGTTCTTGACTGTCTAAAGCTGTCACAATCGCTTCTACACCTTGCGCTTTAAGTTGAGCCAGAGATGCATCTAGGTCAGCTTCTTTGGTACCTGGGCACGGAGTAAGCACTAACGCACCAGTTTCTAAATCTAGTTGCCATGTTGGATGTGTCATTGTGTAATCTCTTAAATTCTTATAGAACCAATACTCAAAATAATTGGAGTTGCAGGTAGGCAGCCTTTTCCCTAAAAAGGAATGAAGTTCAGCCCTATGAGCATAGGGGCTCTATGTGATTAGGGTGAACTTACGCAGTTAACAACGCTGCAGCTTCAAGTATGGAGAGTATTATGCAAGGCCGACTGTACGTACAAGCTCAGCGGTACGTGTCGCGTAGCCCATCTCGTTGTCGTACCAAGCGTAGATCTTAACCATGCGCTTACCTACCAACATGGTTGATAGTGCATCTACGATAGTTGAACGTTGGTCGCCTTTGTAATCGATAGAAACCAGTGGGCGCTCTTCAAAACCAAGAATGCCTTTCAGTTCGTTCTCAGACGCTTCTTTCAGCATCGCGTTAACTTCTTCTGCTGTTGTGTCTTGCTTCACTTCGAAGATGATGTCTGTCAGAGAAGCGTTCGCTAGTGGTACACGAACTGCGTGGCCGTTAATACGATTCTCCAGCTCTGGGAAGATCTCAACAATCGCTTTAGCGCTGCCCGTTGTGGTTGGGATAAGGCTCATGCCACATGCACGTGCACGTCGTAAGTCCTTGTGGGGCGCATCAAGAATAGTTTGCGTGTTGGTTAGATCATGAATGGTCGTGAAAGAGGCATTCTCGATACCAAGCTTCTCATTGATCACTTTAACCACTGGCGCGATGCAGTTTGTTGTACACGACGCTGCGGTTACGATTTGGTGCACTGCCGGGTCGAAGATGTTGTCGTTCACACCAACAACGATGTTTGCGATGCCTTCTTCTTTCACTGGCGCTGATACCACAACACGTTTCACGCCCTGCTCTAGGTATTTGTTTAGGAAAGATGTCTTACGGTGAACACCGGTCGCTTCGATAACGACATCACAGCCAGACCAATCGATCGCGTCGATGTCGTGCTCTTTGGTGGTTTTGATGCGTTGACCGTTGATGATCATCTCATCGCCTTCAACAGCCACTTCATGGTTCCAACGACCTTGAACCGAATCGAACTCAAGAAGGTGAGCCAGCGTTGCTGTGTCGCCAGCAACATCGTTAATTTGAACAAATTCTAGCTCATCCCAATCGAATGCTGCGCGAAGTGCTAGACGGCCGATACGACCAAAACCATTAATACCTACTTTGACTGTCATTTTCTATTCTCTCAGTTAATTGCCTTCATATTTTGAAGCCGCAGCGTTGTTGATTACGTTCACTTACCCTAATCACATAGGACATCTATGCTCATAGGGATAAGTTCACTTGTCGCCTAGCTGCAACTCCAACTATTTCGGCAATAAGTTTTAATGTACTTAAACGCAACATTGAGGGCGTGAAGTCATGGCTTCTAGTCGTTCAATGTCTTGTTGATATTCAGTTTTCAAACAGTTCGATACGATAAGGTCATCAATTAACTTTAGCATCCAACCCGGTAAATCTTGTGACAAGCGATAAAACACCCATTGCCCTTGGCGAACGTCAGTCAAAATGCCATTTGAACGCAACTGCGCAAGATGGCGTGAAACCTTTGGCTGACTTTCTTGCAATGCCTGAGTCAACTCACCAACCGATAAGCACTCATTGCGAACTATCAACATTAAGCAACGCACTCGCGTTTCATCGGACAGTAATTTAAAAAATTGGTGAGGAAGCATAAAAACATACTCATATATGGATATACATATATACTAGTTATAAAAAAACGCACGTCAAGGCGTGCGTTTCAATTGTCATTAAAGTTTAACAAAGATAAATCAAAGCTGGTTGGTGATCGTATGGCTCCAGCGTCGAGCCTCAGTGAGCTCTGTTTTAACCTGCTCCACGTTCAGCCCTAGATTTGCGCAATGCTCATCGATCTGTTGCCAATCTGCATGTTCAAAACTCTCTTCAAGCGCCAATAATGTGCCATAAGGCCCCTCTCTACGAAGCAGAGCGACTTTGATGCTTTTACATAACGGTAACTGCTCGACAAGGTTCTCTAGCGACAGGTCGAGCAGCGCATCCAACAACGAAAACAAACCAATCATAAAGGCTTGCTCTTGGTGCCCTTCAAATGCTTGGTAGCGAGACATACGCTGGCAAAATTGTGCGCGCTGCAAAGACAAACCGTATAGCTCTTTTGGTTTTTTATCAGAGACATAAGAGGCCACCGCCAACGAAACAAACATTTTCAGCTTATCTTGCCCCAGGTAAACCAAGGCCTGACGGAATGAAGAAATGGTAACTTCAAGTCGTGGAGACATAGTGTTCACAAAACGCAACAGCTTATAGGACAAAGCGATATCTTTAGCTACGATGCTTTCGACACGCTGGAAGTCAACGTCAGGCTTACACACTTCCTGGAATAGCTCCATGGCAATCACTTGCTCTGGGCTAATGTACTTAGTCTTGATAATTTCTGGCTTACTAAAGAAATAGCCTTGGAAGAACTTAAAACCGGCCTCTTTTGCTTGCTGGAATTCTTGCTCGGTTTCGACTCTTTCAGCAAGAAAGCTAAACTTCTTCCCTTGATGATCCTTCACCAAATCGCACGCCTCATCCAAACCCATCTGCATAATATCGAGCTTAACAATATGCGTGTACCTGAGAAAACGTTCCCACTCAGGTGTTGAGGTGAAATCATCAAGGGCAATCATATAACCCGCTTGATAGAGCTCTTTAACGGCCTCTAAGAGCTCATCGGTCGGTGTACAGGTTTCAAGAATTTCCACCACGACCTTGTCTTTAGGCAAGCTTAAAGGAAGCCGACGAATCAGGCTCTGGTACGGAAAATTAACAAAGCAACGTGAAGACGGAATCGAAGGGTTGAGTCCAACCGACAAGAAGTTCTCAACAATCAGACGATACGTTGCTCGATTGGACTCAATATGCGCTGGATAGGCATTCCTTTCTCCATCGCGAAACAACAGTTCATAACCAAGCGTGTTCTTATTACGATTTAAGATAGGTTGTCGAGCAACGTACGTAACGGTCATTTATTGATAACTCTAATTGGTTTAACGAGAACTCTATTGCTTTCACTATGCTTTGGCAGCAGCCAGCAAGGCACCGCAGCCCATGAACATACCACCAAATATTTTATTTATCTTACCCATTATGCGATCTGAACGGATAAAACGCCCCATTTGTGAAGCTAATGAGGTGTAACCCAACATAACAACACTATCAATAAATACCGTCGTAACACCTAACACTAACAGTTGCGGTTCTTGCGGTTGTGTCGGGTCGATAAACTGAGGAAACAGAGCCACCAAAAACACGATAGATTTTGGGTTGGTAAGGTTGATAAGCACAGCATTTCTCAGCAGTTTGCCACTTGATAGCGTTGAGCTCTCTTCAGAAGCCACTAAGCTAGAGTTGTCGCGCCACTTTTGGATGCCCAACCAAAGTAGATACACCACGCCCACCCATTTGATGATGGTGAACGCCAATGCAGATTGAGCCACTAATGCTCCAATACCTGCTCCCACCAGCATGATGTGAAATGCAAGGCCAAGCTGTAAGCCTGCGATCGATGCGAGTGACTTCTTGGTGCCATAACTTAGCCCATTACTGATCGAATTCACGGTGCCGGAGCCCGGAGCCAAGCTAAACAAAATCGCAGTAACGACATAAGCAAGCCAAACATGAGTATCCATTTGCATTTCCTTACTAGTTCTTTAATCTAATAACATTAGTAGTAATAAAGCTCTCACACGTATTAGCTCAGGTAACTTCCCATGGAAAACCACAGTGTCACCCCGTTTTCTTACACGCAAGAACCTCAGTTCGAGCAAGCGATTAGACACCTGATCCCTACCCTTTGGCAACAACGAAAAGAAGGGTATATAACATCATCTGGTAAAAAGAAACTGTATTGGTGTAGCTTAACCTCATCAACACACACCAAAGCCATTGTGATTGCCAATGGTCGTATCGAATGTTGCTTAAAATACCAAGAACTCTTTTATGATCTCTACCAGCAAGGTTATGACGTTTATTCATTTGACCACCAAGGTCAAGGTCAGTCAGAACGAATGGTAACAGACTCTGACATTGGTCACATTCATGAGTTTGATGATTATGTATCCGACATGTCTGACATCATTGACAGTTTTGACCTTAGCAAGTATGACAATCGTTACTTGTTGGCTCACTCAATGGGCAGCACTATTGCTACACGCTACTTGCAAACACACCCCGAACAGCCGTTTGACAAAGTCACCCTGTGCGCTCCGATGTTTGGTATCAATACCGAGTGGTATCTTAAGCCGATCGCGATGGTTGTTGGACAAGTACTCACCGCCTACCATATCAAGCCTGTCTATGCTCCAGGTCAACAAGCGTACAACTCAAAGCCATTTGAAACTAACCTGCTAAGCCACAGTCAGGTACGTTATCAATGGTTCCGAAACTTATATGAAGAGTCTCCCGCATTACAAGTAGGCGGAGCGAGTACCCGTTGGGTATGGCAAGGGTTAATGGCGGCAAAACAGTCAATCCAGCAAACTCGTCAAATCAAAATTCCGTTGCTGTTGATTCAGGCTGGGGAAGAGAAGATTGTCAGTAACTATGCTCAAATAAAGTTCATCAATAAGCTAAGAAAAACCAACCCCGTTTGCCAATTAAAAGTCATTGAAGGCTCTAGGCATGAGGTGTTATTTGAACAAGATAAATACCGTAACCAAACTCTGGATGCCATTATTCAGTTTTTTGTTTAGCTCAGCACACCAAGAGAGATTAATTACAACTAAGATAAGCGCTAAAGAGGAAGAGAAGTAAGTGAGCTTTGCCCTCTTTTCTTGCGCAGATTTGGCATACAATTTCTGCATAGAGATATTGTACTTTAGAGGACGCTAGCACTAGCTAGTGTCGATATCAGCTAAACATTTTGCAATGAGGGTTAAATGACTATTCCTGCACTAAAAGATTCCGTGAAAATCGTTGCCTCTGATTTAGATGGTACGCTACTAGCACCTGATCATCAGCTCAGCGATTTTACTAAACAAACACTCACGAAGTTACACGACCAAGGTTATACCTTTATCTTCGCAACAGGTCGCCACCATGTCGATGTGGCAGGTATTCGTGAGATAGCTGGGATTCCGGCCTATATGATCACTTCAAACGGTGCACGTGTGCACGACCAGAATGATCAACTAATGTATAGCCAGAACGTGCCTCAGGAATTAGTACAACCGGTTATTGATATTGTTCGCCAAGATCCAAACATCTTTGTTCACATGTACCAGGATGAAGATTGGTTGCTGGATCGTGAAGATAAGATGCTCGCTAAATTTCACAGTGAGTCTGGCTTTAGCTACAAGCGCTTCGAAGCGGACAACGCACCAAGTGACGGCATTGCGAAAGTCTTCTTCACACACCCAGAGCAAGACCATGAATACCTAGTAACGTTTGAGCAAAAGCTAAGAGATACGTTTGGCGACAAACTGAACATCGCTTTTTCAACGCCTTGGTGTCTAGAAGTGATGGCAGCAGAAGTATCTAAAGGCCATGCGTTAGACGCTGTCGCGAAATCTCTGAACCTGACACTTGATAACTGCATTGCCTTTGGTGATGGTATGAATGATGCTGAGATGCTGGCTATGGCAGGTAAAGGCCTGATCATGGGCACATCGCATGAGAAAGTGATGAAAGCCCTGCCAGACAATGAAGTGATTGGCAGCAACGCAGACGATGCGGTTGCTCACTACTTAGAAAAACACCTGCTTTAATCTAGACAGGTCTAATCGAAGCCATCTGAGTAAATAAAAAAGCAGCCACTGGCTGCTTTTTTGAACCTTACGCTAAAACCTTCCTCTAACGTTAACGAGAACTGAGAACTTCTTTACTTAAAATAGTCTGCCACTCCTGCTCGGTAACAGGCATGATGGACAAGCGATTACCTCGTTTAACCAATGGCATCTCTGATAGTTCTGGCATGGCTTTCAATGTTGCTAAAGGAATCAATCGCTCGGTTACTCGCACAAACTCGACATCCACCATAATCCAGCGCGGGTTGTCTGGTGAAGATTTAGGATCGTAGTAATCACTCTCAGGCTCGAATTGAAAATGGTCTGGGTAGGCTTCTCTGGTTACTTTCGCGATCCCCGCTACGCCAACTTTTTTACATGATGAATGGTATATCATCACCAGATCTCCAAGTTTGACGTCATCTCGCATCATGTTTCGAGCCTGATAGTTGCGTACCCCCTCCCAACAAGAGGTTTTTTGTACCCTAAGAGTTTGAATAGAAAAGGTGTCGGGTTCTGTTTTAAATAACCAATATGCCATAATAAATCCAATTAACGGTTGCTTCGAGGAAGATATAACATGAAGGTAATGAAAAACCCAGTGACATGGCTAGTCGCATTCGCGCTACAAGGTTGTGTAACGGCGCCAGATACGCCGCAACAACCTGAAGTTCCACCAGCAACCTTGGATGAGCCACTCAGCATTCAACCGCAAACCTTCATCATGCGTGGTCAGGTTGTGGTTGGCCATGAGAGCCGAACCTTCACCCCTTGCGGTAGCCAGCAACAATACTGGTTAGATTTATCGCCAGAGTTGGCACTTGAAGCGCAAGGCTTAGCAACCAGACCTTATCAAGCCTTGTATGGTGAGCTCATCGGCCACCTAACGGTACCAAGCCAAACTGGATATAATGCCGACTTCACCGCGCGCTTCGTGGTTGACCAAGTCAATATCCTAACCGCAGAGAACCCTGATCGCTGTGACCAACCCTTGCGCTCTACTCATGTGTTCGGCAATGAACCATTCTGGTCTGCGACCTTTGATAAAGACCAACTCAAATACACCAAAATGGGCGAACAGCCACAGCGACTCAATATCGAATCAAGCCGCACTACACCAAGCACTCGTGACTACCAACTAGAAGGTCAATCAGCGCAAGGCGAGCTCAACCTGACGAAAGAGAGTTGTAGCGACGGCATGAGCGACTCTATCTATGGCTGGGAAGCGAAACTCAATCTTAATGACAGCAAGTACAACGGCTGTGCAACAGTATCTAACCAAGATCCTACGCTAGACTGGAGCGGACTCTACTTCGCAAGCTCAACCCAAAACTCAGGGTTCTCTATCAACCTAGAACTCAACGATGACCACAGCGCAATCACGACCTACTCATACAGCAATGGAGACCCTTCGATTGTTGAACAAGGCTTCTGGCAGCAACTCAACCAAAATCAGGTTCAAGTTGTGATGACTCGCCACCAGCAGCAATACCTAATCTCTGAGCGTATCTTTACGCTCGATAACGGTAAGCTGACCGCTGAGAAAGAGAAAGTAGGCAATGTCGTCTACCCGATTGCCAATGGTGGGTTGGTATTGTTTGAAGCCAAGAGCAAGCAGGCGCAAGTGAACGCGACCACAAACGTTGATCTAGCTGCAAAGGAGATAAACTCGAGCGATCAACTTGATCCAAAAGTCGACCAAGCGATCCGAGAGTATTTTAAGATCAACAAGACCTCACCGGGCAACACTAAGTACCGTTGGCTTACCTATGACCTCAACGGTGATGGCAAAAAAGAACTGTTTGCTCAACTCGATTGGTGTGGTTCAGGTGGCTGTACACTGCTTATCTTTGAAAATCACCAAGACAAGTGGCGCTTCAATAGCCGAGTAACATTGGTTAAGGGCGATATACGCTTAGGTAAGACTCAAAATCACGGCTGGCAGGATCTGATCTTCAATGTCAGCGGCGGCGGAGCAACACCTGCAAAACATGTACTGTCTTACACTGGGGTTAGCTACCCACTCAACCCAAGCGTCGCGCCAGTCGCCGATGATGCTAATATCAGCGACGTGGTGTTATTTGCTGATGGCGTCTCACCCGCACAAAGTGGAGTCAAGCTGTAAACATGAGTAACCAACAAGCTTGCCCTAGTTGTGGCTTCACTCACCAATGTATTTGTCACCTGATACCTAGTGTTGAAAGCCAAATCGCTCTGGTACTGCTCACTCATGAGAATGAACTATCACGCGACACCAATACCGGGAAGCTGCTGCAACAATCGCTTGAGCAGTGCGAGTCATTCGTATGGCAAAGGAAAACACCGCCAGCTGATTTAATATCATTGCTTGACGATAACACGCTACAACCTTTTCTGTTGTTCCCAAGTGAAAAGAGTATGGAGTGTCAGCAAGCGGTATTGAACGAAACGAATGACCGAAAACCGTTGTTCATCATCTTGGATGGCACATGGCAAGAAGCGAAGAAGATGATCAACAAGAGCCCGTGGTTAAAAAACATTCCTCAGGTTCATCTCGATATTACGAGTGAATCTTCCTATACCCTACGCCGCAATCAAGACAGTGGTCATCTGTGTACCTGTGAGGTGGGTGTCGAACTATTCAAAGCATTAGGTGAAGAAGAGCCTGCAAGACTGATTGACGATTACTATCAACATTATCTCAAAGTATTCCAAGCGGATAAATGTGGGCACTCACTCAAATAGTTAAGTACAGAGGTTTGAGATAAATAGCGTAATCCAAAAGGGTGAGCCATAAGCTCACCCTTTTTTACATCGTACTTTAATCTATTGAACCAATTTGTGTTTCACGTGAAACGCTCTATTAGAACAAACGTTGAGGCTCACCAAAGTAATAACCTTGTAGGTAGTCGACACCCATTTGCTCAGCTATCTCACAAACTTGCTGATTATGGACGAATTCAGCCACCGTTTTGGCATTAAACACTTGGCATAACCGAACCAACTGAGAAGCAATACTTCTTTGCTTTTGGTCTTTGTCTATATTACGAATCAGGCTACCGTCGAGCTTAATAATCTGTGGTTCAAGCTTGATGATCTCATCAATGTTGGAATAGCCAGAACCAAAATCATCAACAATGATTCTCGCCCCAAGAGCACGGAAGTGATCACACACCTCAATCATTCGGCCATAATCTTTAATCTGTTCTGACTCGATAACTTCTATACCAAGTCTCGTGGGATCGTTGATGCCACAGATGGCAGCCTCGAGAATCTCAAGAGTCTTATCACTCAACAAGTCTTGTGGGGAAAGGTTGATCGAGAACGGGCTCTGCTTATCCGCCATATAACCTATTGTGTTCTTAATCATGTGTCGGCTAAGTCGAGTATAGAGATGCGTATCAGCAATCATAGGTAGGAACTTACCTGGTGGGACAATAGTACCATCTGATTCCATGATTCTTACCAAACACTCTTGGCCAATCATTTCGTGAGTGCCCGATGCCACAATAGGTTGTGAGTAAGTGATAATATTCTGATCTAAGATCGCTCGGCTTACGCAACTCAACCAACCGAGTTGTTCCTTACGATCCTCTTCACTAACTTGAATGTCTTTGGCGTTAGTAATATGAGTATTGTTACGCACCCCATAACGTCGAGCCTCAATCGCTTTTAACAAAATCTCATCGCCCGTGTCGGTAAAGAAGTCGCAACGACTGGCGAAGCCACCACACAGAGAAACTGACAGGTAATCAATATCGGTTAATCCATACGGCTCAAAATTAATGTGTTCAATATCATCAGCAAACTCAATGAAACCTTGCTCTATCTTTACGCTATCAACGCTCGCGTTAAAGATGATCGCCCATTCGCCAACACCAATACTGAAAAGTTCTACTTTTAATTGAGACTCCTTCCCCACACGAAGCTGCAATCGCTCAACAAAGTGATTGGACAAATCGAGTAACAACTGGTCCCCAACTTGGTAACCATATTTTTCGTTAACCTGATGAAAGTTGGTTAACTTGAGTGTCAGCAAATGTTCAGTGAGAGTAATCGTATTGAGACGTTCTTTTAATACAATACGATTCGGTAAGCCAGTACGAGAATCAATCCGATAGCTTTCCGTTAATTTTCGAGCCTGTAGGTGAAGTTTTTTCTCCATCTGAGTGTTCACTTTACCGAGATCGGCGACTGCATTTCTGACAAGATTAAGCAGTGGCGACACCGTTGAGCCACACTGAAAATCTTCACTGTGAAACTCTTTGATTTCGTCCGACTCGCGCATCGCAATGTAGGTGAGGCTGTGGTGAAGTATCTCTTGGCGATCTTCATTACGATATAACTCCCCCATACAGTATGCACCGCACGCATCCACTATCCCCTCAAATGGCTTCAACTCAAGCTTACTATCAATAAATTCCAGCCGAGAGACACAGTTATAAATGATCACAGATTCAGGTTGATGCATAGCAAGCACCTTCGCGCCATGACGAACTTTTTCTGCGCTCAAAGATGGGTGATTATAACAAAACTGCGCTTCCTCTCCGGTATGCCAAGGGCTATCAAACTCAATACTGCCATCATCATGAATGTGCCGCGGTGTCGAGATCTCCTTCTTTCTGCCTAACTCTCGATAGAGCGGAAAACTCATCAACTGACTGAAAGGGAGATCTTTGCCGTCAGCAAGGTAATATTTGAATACATCGATCGCGGGTTTATCATTCAGCGAATATAAACGGTTTCCCACCGCGTGAGTCACTCTAAATTTAACCCCAATCGGATTCCACTCAGAGTACGCATCCGACCACACTTTCAGTTTAGGGTTAGTCAAAGCCACTGCTACGCAAGCGTGTTGGTAGGTCTGCTCGTTATGTAAAACCCAACGGCCAAATTCGTTTTCCTGACACAATCCACCAGCAATAGGTAATACGTAAGGTAAGTTTTCAAAGGCACTATAGATAGGGTAATCACGACCTTCAATCTGATCGCACAGACTTATCACTGCTTTGGTATCTTTAGATAGACCCAACTGGGAAGACAGTACTTGGCTGTCATGAAAGGGATTGCCCGTAAAAGGCTGAACGGTAGAGGTTAAACTTGTTTCATTAAATTCACTGATAATGACTAAGGTACATGCACTCTTGAGAGTGTTATCACAGATCACATGACGAGCACTCTGCCCGATTAAAGTGGCACGGTTTAAATGATTTAAGGCGATACTCGCAATCCGACGAGCGACATCCGAGGATTGATCTGAGAAAAGTTGAATAAGGTATTGTTTATTGTCACACCACTCTCGCTGATCGAATTGAGATTTGAATAACTCCTCAGTATGTGCGAGAAATGTAAATGTTTGCATGCCGAACCTTGTTCAAAATCGAGTAAAGTGAATAACCTGCTATGACTGAAATGAATCGCGAATAACGCCGTACCAATAATCCTAGTCTAAACCAAGTTTGAATAGCGACTAATCTAGCTATTCATATTATAAATGCGGCGTAATGAGCTTACAGTAGCGGTTAAATCAGTCGCACGAGATCGCTAAGTTGGTCTATTTCAACATCAGGTAGCACTCTTGCCTTAGGAGATAGGTATAAACTGGAACCAATGTCATTAAACCAGCATGCTTGGAAACCACTTCGCTTCGCACCGTAGACGTCGGTTCTAAGATGATCGCCAACATGAAGAATGTTCTCAGCATCACACGCTAAGTCTCGCTGGGCTTTATCAAACATATCTGGGTAGGGTTTTGCTCTGCCATCTGGGCCAGCTTTAAGGATTAGTTGAAAGTACTGCCCCAAACCAATTTGATGAGGATCCACATTACCATTAGTAATCGCAACTAAAGGAATGCGTTGGCTGAGTTCTTTCCTCACTCGATGCGTTTCTTGAGGGACATCGACTTGATTACGTAACCATAAAGCATGCTCTATTCCTTCACGGGCAGCTTGCTCTGCTTGCTGCTGTGAATAACCCAACTGCAGTAAGCCGACCTTAATCTGAGTCTCGCGCCATACGGTGACATCGTGCTTTAAATTGGGGTTTTCAGCAGCGACCTGTTGTTTCACCCCCTGCCACTCTTCTTGTGATAAAGAAGCCGACACCGGATGTTTTTGATTCAACCATTGCGCCATCTCTTTTTCTACTTTCATTATCACAGGCCAGTTATCATACAAGGTGTCATCCAAGTCAAAGGTCATCGCTTTGATGGTCTTTAACCCTCGATAAATTCGCATAGTAAACCCTTATCTAACCTTTGTTCTTCTTACGTGCTCTTGGGTGAGCTTGATCGTACGCTTGGGCTAAGTGTTGGAAGTCTAAGTGGGTATACACTTGAGTAGTCGAGATATTTTCGTGCCCCAACAGTTCTTGGACAGCTCTAAGGTTCTGGCTAGACTCAAGCACATGCGTTGCAAACGAGTGGCGAAGTTTATGAGGGCTTATGTGGCTCGCCACAGATTGCTTCTTACCCCAATCTTCCATACGTTTTTGTACACTACGGTGAGAGATGCGCGTTCCTAACTTAGAGACAAACAAAGCGTTTTCACCCGGTGAAGCTAAGTCACCGCGTACTTTTAGCCATTTATCGACCCACTCTTTAGCCAAACCAGAAAAAGGCGCTTTGCGTTCTTTGTCGCCTTTACCAACCACGCGAATTTCACCCTGTCGACCCAACACATCTTTTAGATTGATGCTGACCAACTCCGCCAATCGTAACCCCGCACCATACATTACTTCCATCATAGCTCGGTCACGAATCGATAATGGGTCATCTCCACTTACTTCAAGCAACTGACCAACCTCGTCGACATCGAGGTTTTTAGGTAAAGGACGCTGCTTGCGAGGTGCCGAGACCCCTTTGGCAGGGTTGGCGGTCATTTCGCCACGCAACACAAGGAAATCAAAGAAGCTACGCAGTGAAGACAAGCGTGTTGCAATACTGCTCGCTTTCATACCTTCACGCATGCCTTTGCTAGCAAGTTGTCTTACCCACGCCGCGTCCACTTGCCCCCAATCTTTCAGCCCGAGGGTGACCAAGTGTGCGGCCATAGTTTCAAGCTGTTGTTTGTAATTACGTTGAGTGTGTAGGCTAAGCCCCTTCTCGCTTCTAAGGTACTCATAAAAGCGAGAAAGTGGAGTTTGAAGACGATTAGGAAGAGGTGCTTTGGGCTCTAGGCTCATCATTTATCTGCCAAGGTAAGGTGTCCGCCAAATGCGCAACGACAAGCGCTAAATGGCGTAAAAATAGCGTATCCATATACGGTTGGAAATGACCACCATCTTCACTAGAAAAGGTGAGCAACCCCAACGGAGACTGCTTAGTAAGTGGTAGTACTACATAAGAGCCTAGCTCTGGAACTGGATAATCACCAAACAAATCGTGTCTGTCGGCTTTTCTCAAGCGCCCTAGATAAGCATCTTTGCCGTTGAAGTGGTTAAGCGAAAACTTAGAGTAACCCTCAGCACTCAACTGATAAAAGCCAGATTGCGAAAGAATTCGAACATGAGCCTTAAGCCCAAGATCTAACGCTTTTTGTTCAACGGCTTTTATCACCTGCATAAAGTCGTTGCACTTCAGTACTTGGACTTGAAGATCCATAAACTCATAGAAAGTTTTATCGTTATTCGCCGCCAGCGACATCAAGCCAGTGATCTCTTCTTCGAGCTCTTCAATTCTATGACGTTGTCGTTTTAGCTGGACTTCAACTAAGGAAACAGCGCCCTGCTCAATATTATTGATAGCAAGGCGATCAACCAAACCTTTCCTATCTTGAAAAAAATCTGGGTTATCACGTAAATATTCCGCGACCACTTCTGCGGTGAGTGCATCGGCTTCAACGTAAGACAAAACCTATCCTTTATGTTTTATGAATCTATTAGTGATGAATCGTTATTAACAAGAAAGTTGACCATCAAACACATGTGTTGCAGGGCCTGTCATAAACAGAGGCTTACCCGGGCCTTGCCAACTAATGTGTAAGTCACCGCCAGGTAAACGAACCTTCACATTCTCAGCCAGCAAGCCTTGAATAATACCAACCGCAACCGCGCCACATGCTCCGCTGCCACATGCTTGAGTTTCACCTGCACCACGTTCGTAAACACGCAAGCGAACCTCTTCACGGTTAACCACTTGCATAAAGCCAGCATTCACACGCTCAGGGAAACGTTCATGTGATTCAAGAAGTGGACCTAGCGTTTCAACATCAGCAGTATCCACATCATCAACAACCGTGACGACATGTGGGTTACCCATGCTCACGGCGCCACAGAATAAAGTGTGCTCGTCCGTTCTTAGGATATACGTCTTCTCTGACTGCTTTGCCTTAAAGGGAATCTTGCTAGGTTCTAACTCAGGCACCCCCATATTGACGGTGATCTGATCATTATCCTCAATCTTAAGAACCATTTTACCTTTCTTGGTGCTCACGTTGATGCTGTATCTATTCGTTAAACCTTTCATTCGAACGAATCGTGCAAAACAACGAGCGCCATTACCACACTGTTCCACTTCACTACCATCCGCATTAAAGATACGGTAATGGAAATCAGTTTCTGGATCATAAGGAGCCTCAACGACAAGCAGTTGATCAAAGCCCACACCAGTGTGACGATCCGCCAAACGACGGATCAAATCTGGAGAAAAGAAGATATTTTGAGTAATGCAGTCCACGACCATGAAATCATTGCCCAAACCATGCATTTTAGAAAAGTGGAAGTGCATAACGCTTAAAATTACTCCGGAAGAATGTTTTCAAGTTCCCACAGACTCGTAAGCTCTTCACGCTGACGAACCAAATGAGTTTTATCGCCATCCACCATCACTTCAGCCGCACGCGAACGAGTGTTGTAGTTAGATGACATCGCGAAGCCATAAGCACCAGCGGAGCGAACTGCTAGTAGGTCACCTTCTTCAAGAACAAGGTCACGATCTTTACCTAGGAAGTCACCCGTTTCACAGATAGGGCCAACCAAATCATAGGTCACAGACTCACCCTGACGTGGGCTCACTGGCACAATATCCTGCCATGCTTGATAAAGCGCGGGACGCATCAAATCATTCATTGCTGCATCTATGATGGCAAAATTCTTATGTTCTGTTGGCTTCAGGAACTCGACTTTTGTTAATAATACACCAGCGTTCGCCGCAATCGCTCTTCCTGGTTCAAAAATCAGCTCCAGATCAGAATGATTTTCTAATCGAGCAAGCAGAGCTTTCGCATAATCGGAAGGTTGTGGTGGCAATTCATCGCGATAAACCACACCCAAACCACCACCTACATCGAGGTGCTTGATATTAATACCATCAGTTCGCAGTTGATCAATAAGTGCAAGCAGACGGTCTGTTGCATCGATGAATGGTTCGAGATCCGTTAACTGAGAACCAATATGACAATCGATACCATGGATAGATAAGTTATCGAGTGTTTGTGCAAAAGCGTACACTGCAGGAGCACGATCGAAAGCAATGCCAAATTTGTTATCACGTAAACCAGTAGAAATATAAGGGTGAGTGTTGGCATCAACATCTGGGTTGATACGCAGTGAAATAGGCGCTTTAACACCCAATTCGCCCGCCACTTTATTTAACCGTTCGAGTTCTGGTTCAGACTCTACGTTGAAACACTTAATGTTCAACTCAAGCGCACGCTTCATTTCAGCGGCTGTTTTACCGACACCAGAGAACACAACCTTTGCCGGATCGCCACCGGCAGCAATCACACGCTCTAACTCACCGCCAGAAACGATATCAAAACCTGAGCCCAAGCGAGCTAAAGTATTCAATACACCAAGGTTTGAGTTAGCTTTAACGGCATAACACACCAAGTGCGGATGCTCACCAACTGATGAATCGAACGCGTTCCAGTGGCGTTCTAATGTTGCGCGAGAATATACATACAGCGGTGTACCATATTGCTCTGCGAGTTGTGAAAGTGCGACGTCCTCAGCCCAAAGCTGGCCATCTTCCTGATAGTTGAAGTAATCCAAAGTTCTTATCCCTTATAAATAACGATTTCTGCGTGTTTCACTTATTCTGATTGTTCTGCCTGTTGTACTTCATCAGGATCGTACAACGGACCTGTTTGACCACAACCAGAAAGTCCAATAACGGACACCATAAACAGAGCGGTAATTAATTTTTTCATTTTGCATATCGTGATTATTAACTCAATGCCCCCTATAATCGCACCACACTCAGGAAAAGCAATAGGATAGAAAGGATGAACGATACTGAATTTCATCAACTGGTCGATATACAGATGCAAAACATCGAAGAAGCCATCGATGAATCAGAGGCAGATGTTGATTACGAAGTGACAGGCAACGTGATGACGCTGGAATTTGAAGACCGCAGCCAGATCATCATCAATCGCCAGGAACCAATGCATGAGGTCTGGTTAGCGTCGAAATCTGGAGGCTTTCACTTCAAGTTAGTTGGCGACAAGTGGACATGCTCAAAGACTGGTATGGAACTGTTTGAGATGGTTAAAGAAGAGTGCGTGAAGCACGCAGGTGAAGAAATTGATTGGGTTTAATCATTTGTAAGAAAAACTAAAAGGAGTGAATCAATCACTCCTTTTTAATATCTACCCGCTGAGATAAACCTAAATATTTACTATCTTTGAACTCCGCGAAGACAAAATAGCATCATTGCGATAAGGCACAACATAAGAGCTGCCTTCTTCCGGATGAACAATTTGGTAATACTGAGGTAGATTGAAATTAATCAACTTAGATGACACCTTTGTCTCATCTTTTACCGAGGTATAGAAAGAGTTCACGCTCGCAATCATCTCATCTTTCTCACCATTGTATTGGTGGTAAGCCTCAATTTGATTAGATTCATCCAATACGTAAATATTGAAACCTTTATCCGTATCTTCAAAGAAAAATTGAATTAAACCTTCACTCGCAAAACCATCCACCACTTCTGGTAGTTGGTATTCTTGTTCTTTATCGAGCATCAATAGTGGTGAGCCCTTCAACTTATTTGTTGAAATACTACGATAGAAATCAACCGAATTTTCGAGCATTTGTACCGATACTCCACGGCGTTCGAAGAACAGACCGAACATCTTGTTCGCTAAGCGGATAGCCTTAAAGCGACGACGTTTCTCTGGTTCGATCGGTTTCAAGCGTAAATCAATACACTCAGCCAGTAATTGATAAACCATGTTACGCATCACACCGCGCAAGTTTTTGCTGTAGCAGAAAACATCAACAGACTCTGGAGGTAAAGCATCTTGGTGCATTTTTCCAAGTACCGTCTTCAAAGCATCTAGCATTGCAGTATCACCTTGGAAATGAAGTGTACGCACTTCATGCCAAGAGTTTCGATAAACCAAATCAACACTGCCGACTAAGCTCTTGCCTTCTTCTCCAAAACTGAAAATATCAGCGTTCTTCACATCCACTTTCAATGCACGACCCGTTAACTCCGAAGTCGGGTCGTTTTCGAAGTTGATGAACATCGCCAGTTGGCTTATCTCACACGGACTCGCGAGCGCTTGCATACTTGGACGACGCTTACGCAAAGAAAACGTATTACGCAGATCACTCACCATTTGATAGAACTTATCAATATCAATATGAGCATCACGAACGACAGAATGCAAACGAGTTGATTCCGTAATTAAACCATTAAAGAATGACCAAGCCACCAACTTACTCAAGTACTCATGGTGCTCGAGCGATGGCTGACCAAGGATTCGATGGGCAACCAGTGGTTGTTTATACAGATACCAACCGGCCTTGTTAGCTTGGCCTTGGCGAACCTCAATAAAGCTCAAATCCGGCTCATGAAGATCCGGTGAGATTTGTGGGTTCAATAACGTCACTTTACCTGGTAACACTTCAAAAGCCGCATAAAGCTTACGAGCTAGGATACTGATATCTTGTGGGCTAATCGCTGAAGTAATGTTATTACGACGAGCAAACTGAATCAGGTTACGATAGCTCAGCATCAATGCATCAAGCAGTGCATGGTGCACAACTTTAACCTGCTCAACCTTCCAGTTACGGCGGTTATCGAGCTCTGCAATGATTTCATTCCCCCAATTCCAAGATGTTGTCATCTCAGTCAAAGCTTCACGACGCCAGGCCACAGACCCCATACCCGCTTCACGTGACAGTTTCTCATGGGTTTTCAGGTAGAAACAGCGCCTCACTAGATCCAATCGAATATGATCGTTTATCCGCTCTAGGTAACGAGTCACCTTCTCGAGCATCAGATAGTAACTGTCCATACCATAGAGATCAGGTTCATCCGTAAAAAAGCGACGCTTGGTATCAATACTTAGAAGTTGTGTATTTGGATATTCCCAAGAATAAGCTTCTAACAAGATCGCCTTCAACACCGATTTATACGGTGAGTCGATACTCTTATACAGTTGCCACAAGTTGGACCCAAAATACTCTTCAGCAGGGATGCTATTCAACTTACCGAAATCAATCCACTGCGAACAATCAAGAGCCCCACCCTGACATAAGCCTTGAACATACTCGTCATAGCACTCCTCCATTTCTGGCGGAATGATTTGCCATAACAGGCGTTGACCAGCCAAACGAACCGCAGAACGATAAAATTCATCAAGTAATAATAGGTGCTGAGACGAGCCACAATTATCTCCAGTCATCTCTTCAGAATGATTCGAACGGAAACGCTCTTCGTCCATCAGGAAGAAGTTAGCTTCAATGCCTAAGGTTTCAGCCCAGTCCGTAATAAGCAGACATTTATTCGTCAGGCTATCACGTGACGCGCCATCCATATCCGACGAAACACAGACCCAAATATCGAGGTCACTAGAGGTGCTTTGGCCAATAGAAGAAGTGCTACCCATAGTGTACAAACCCAAGATAGCAGGCTCAGTAGCCTCGGTGAGTTTACCACCCAGCGTTAATTCAGTATCAGAGACAAATTGCTTTTGGAATGAGTTTAAGGTGAAGCTTCGTATTCCAAAAGGAACTTGCTCGTCGTAATAACCAGGCATCATGGGATGATTAAAATGAAGCAGTGCAGGTATTAGGTTGAAAACTTGCTGGCCTTGCAAATTCATCAACGCCAACGCTCGATCAATGCGCTGTTGGTTTAGATTGTCCAATCGTTGAATCAAAGTCTGAGTGTAAGCCTGCAAGGTAAGTCCTTGGTTTAAGATAAATGCACATCTGTTTAGTTACTAAACGATACAAGCAACAAAACGTGATCAATTTAACACTTTTACCTTTAATGGTAAAGCAAAGGAACCAGTCTCGCCTATCAATTCCTTAATGACAATAAGTAAAACTCACGGCGCCGTAGTGTCCTCTTTATTGACTATTTCTAATAATAGCCCATGTTTCAAATGAGACACTAATCACACTATTTTGGTGAACTAATGAAAATCCGTCAGCTATCAAAGCATGGGATGATCAAACAGTAAAAATTTTCTTTTCACAATGATAGGATTGAGCAATTAAAGAACCTATACCGGAAACACCATGACAAATTCAGCACCAATCCGTATCGCCACCAGAAAAAGCCCTCTTGCCCTTTGGCAGGCATACTTTGTAAGGGATGCTCTTCAAGCTGCTCACCCTGGTTTAGAGGTTGAGTTGGTAACTATGGTGACCAAAGGTGACGTCATCCTCGATACCCCGCTTGCTAAAGTCGGTGGTAAAGGGCTGTTCGTAAAAGAACTCGAAGTGGCAATGCTAGAGGGTCGTGCTGACCTAGCCGTTCATTCCATGAAAGATGTCCCTGTCGACTTTCCTGAAGGTCTAGGTTTGGTGACAATTTGTGAACGTGAAGATCCTCGTGATGCTTTCGTTTCAAATACCTACAACAACATCGATGAACTACCACAAGGTGCTATCGTTGGTACATGTAGCCTGCGTCGCCAGTGTCAATTACTCGAATACCGTCCTGATATAATCATTAAAGAACTGCGTGGTAACGTGGGGACTCGTTTAGGTAAACTTGATAATGGACAATATGACGCTATCGTACTGGCAGCGGCTGGTCTTAAACGCCTAAAACTAGAAGAACGCATCCGCAGCTTCATCGCACCAGAACAATCTTTACCTGCCGTTGGACAAGGTGCGGTAGGGATCGAGTGTCGTCTTGATGATGAACGACTGATTAAACTTCTTGAACCACTTAATGACAAAGACACCGCTGATCGTGTGCTATGCGAACGTGCAATGAACCTGACTCTGGAAGGTGGTTGCCAGGTTCCTATCGGTAGCTACTCACTATTGGATGGCGACAACATTTGGCTACGTGCATTAGTTGGTGAACCTGATGGCTCTAAAATGGTTCGCGGCGAGATCTCAGGCTCTCGTAAAGATGCTGAAGCTCTGGGCACTACTCTAGCAAATCAATTGCTGGATGACGGTGCGAGAGAAATCTTAACCAAGCTCTACGCAGACCAAGAATAATCATGACCGTGTTGGTAACTCGCCCCGGGACTGAGGGGCAATCGCTTTGCCAACAACTCGCGGATGAAGGGATTCAAGCAATCCATCATCCGCTTATTCGTATCGTTGATAATCCAGACTCAGTGGATTTAAGTACCCAGCTTAATAGTAGCGATATCATTATTGCAGTCAGTCACCATGCCGTGACTGCTGCCCAGAGCATCCTTTCGAAAACCTCATCTATTTGGCCAACTTCGCCGCTTTATCTTGGCGTCGGTCAAAAAACCGCGCATATTTTAAGCAAGTCTTGCAAACAAAAAGTAAACTACCCTCAGGTGAGTGATAGTGAACACCTTCTTAAACTGGCTGAACTTAATAGCGTAAATAATAAATCCATTTTGATATTGCGTGGCAATAGTGGGCGGGAGCTTATTAGGGATTCTTTAATCAAGAGAGGTGCACAAGTCTCTTATTGTGAGACCTACCGTAGAGAATATATTCCTATTAACGACCACAATACCTATCAAACATGGGTCAACAAAAAAACATCTAAAGTTGTCATCACTAGTCAGGAACAATTGGAGTACCTCTGCTCAATAACTCCTGACGAGTATTTGGCTTGGCTTTCAACAAGACAACTATTTGTCCCAAGTCAGCGCATAGCAGAACGAGCACAACAGCTCGGGTTCTCCAATGTGGTTAATACTCAAAGTGCTACGAACCAAATATTACTGGCTGCTCTCCGGCCTTAGCTAGAAACAGGAAATAAGCATGACAAGCAAAAAAAATAATGAGCATATTGAACCTGAACAGAAACAAGACACTCAGCCAGTCGTTGTTGAAGACGAAAAAGCTGAAACTACAGAGACCAAACAACCTGAACAGAAGCTTGATGCCTCTGCTTCAAATACCGTTAAAAGTGAGCAGCCTCAAGCTGAACATAAAGAGCAAATAGAGAAAGCCGAAAAGCAAGGTAAGCGCGGTGTCAAACTAGGCGCTATTGCGATCGCTATTTCTATTATCTTCAGTGGCGGTATCGCATTTCAAATGCAGCAAAAGAGTGCCGAGTACTCGGCTCAAATCGCCGCTCTTCAAGCACAACTGCAAAACACCCAATCTGCAGTAAATAAAGACCTACAAACCATTAAGCAAGAGACTATCCAAGAAGCGTCACTCGTGGTGGAGAAAACTCAGGTCGTGCAGTCTCAACAGCAGAAGAGCATTCAAAGCCTGCAGTTAGCAGTGGCTGACGTGAAAGGTCGTCGCCCGAACGACTGGCTACTTGCCGAAGCCGATTACCTTGTGAAACTAGCAGGACGTAAACTGTTCCTAGAGCATGATGCCGTTAGCGCCACCAAGTTAATGGAAAGCGCCGATCAACGTATTGCAGCACTGAATGACCCGAGCTTAGTGTCACTTCGTCAATCAATCACCAATGACATTACTAAGCTTCGCACTATTCCTCTGATCGACCGTGACGGATTAGTTCTACGCATCACAAGTCTGCAACAGCAAGTCGATACACTGCCGCTTGCCAATGCGATTCTTCCAGAAACTGCGGTTGTTGAGAAAAAAGCAGTATCGCAAGATATTAATGATTGGCAGAACAACCTGATGACGTCGATGAAAGACTTCTCAGAAAACTTCATCACATTCCGCAGTCGTGATGGCGAAGTTATCCCTCTACTATCACCAGAACAGCACTTCTACCTACGTGAAAATATCAAAGGTAAACTAGAGACAGCCATTCGCGCAGTCTATAAAGAACAAGGCGATATCTACAGTGCAGCACTGCAAACAGCTAACGAGTGGTCGAAATCATACCTAAACCAAGATAACCATTCGGTCATTGAATTTGAGAAGGCGATTAAGCAATTAAGTGAGCAGAACATCTCGGTTAAATACCCGGTAAAACTTGAGTCTCAAAATGAGCTATCTGATGTGATTCGCGAACGTCTACGCCGTGAGGTGACGGTAATGACCTCGGAGGAGAAATAATGATTCGTTTGATTTTTCTTTTTCTCATTCTAGGTGTAGGTTTGTTTGTCGGTACACAGTTCTCTGGCCAACAAGGTTATGTACTCATCTCAATTGCTAATAAGACGATTGAAATGAGTGTGACAACAATGGCTATCTTTGTGATTGCCCTTTTAGCTGCACTGTTTGGCTTGGAATACCTATTTAAAAAGCTTATTTACGCGAGCTCAACCACTTGGAACTGGTTCAGCGTTCGTAAACTGAAACACTCTCGTCGTTATACCAATGAAGGCATCATCAAACTTCTTGAAGGTGATTGGAAAGGCGCAGAGAAGAAGGTAACTCGTTGGGCTAACCATCACGACATGCCTCTACTTTGTTACCTAGTGGCTTCTCAAGCCGCGCATGAACAAGGCAATACTGCAGAGCGAGATAAGTACATCGAACTTGCTAGTCAACAAGAGGACTCTCTACTGGCTGTTGAACTAACCAAAGCGAAACAGCAAATCAGTGAGTCAAACTACGAAGCTGCATTCGATACGCTTTCTACTTTAAAAGGCACATACCCTAACAACACAGCGGTACTTAGCCTGTTAAAAGCCACTTACTTGCAACTGAAGTTATGGCAGCCATTGCTAGAGTTAACGCCTAAATTAGTTAAGAACAAGCTTCTAACAGCTGATGAGCAACGTGAATTAGAACAGAAAGCACAATGTGGACTGCTTCATGATGTGGCTCAACAACAAGGTAGCGAAGGTTTAATCAGCCATTGGAACAAGCTTTCAAGAAAGCAGAAACAAAGTTCGCATCTTGTATCCTGCTTTGTGAAGCAACTTATCGCTCGTAAAGCTGACTCAGAAGCCTTCACAGTGATCAAAGAGAACATTGCGAAGAGTGGTTCAAATGAGCTCTACATGTTGCTCCCTGAGCTTAACCTTGCCGACAACCACCCAGCTGTCGTAATGTTAGAGCGCGCTATCAGTAAAAATGATAACAATGCAGAAGCGCACAGCGCATTAGCCCAGTTCTACCTAAGAGGGCAAAAATGGGCTGAAGCGCAAAGTCACTTCGAGAAAGCACTAGCACTTCGCTCTAATGTTTCAGATTACGGATACCTATCTGATGCACTAGAGAAGCAGAACCTGACCAAAGCAGCTCACGAAGTTTCTCGTAAGGCACTCGCTCTAGTTCAGCCAGCTTAAGAAAATACACTTAACATTAAGCCGATGCCAAGCATCGGCTTTTTTGTATCTGCAGTTTACCCTAGATAACATCCTATATTGTTCAAGACTAAAGAAAGGAATTTATGGCTATGGAGTTCAGATTCTAGACAAAACCAACACGGAGATAGAACAACGACTCGCTATTTGAAGCGAGGCTTAATCATTACGCAGAATGCGCTTAACGTAGGGTATGTTTTGGAATTGTCATAATGAGTCTTCAATCTATAAACACATTTAAGGACGGGGGTAGCCTAGAAACGTAAAAAGCCCTGCTATTCCAAGCATAGCTTTCTAATACCAACCTGGAAAATTAACTGTTCAGGTCTATCCATCCTCTTGAACACACCTTCGAGACCCTTTCTGGCACTTCCAGAACCCATTCCATACGACACATATTTTGGAAACGATATCATCATAGTCTTCGAAACTTTGGTTCGCTAGACAGCGTTGCCGCACCCCAACTCCAAACTTGTTCTATTGGGTTGAGCTCTGGTTAGTATGGAGGAAGCTTGATGATACTGACGTTATTAAACCCGTTAGCGATATCATCTGTGTGTCAGCCAGCACCATCCATAACTACCACTGCGTGTCTTCCTTCGTCTGTGATCTCGGTTATTTTTTAAGTGCTCAGTCATAATGTCCTTATTGACCCTAGGTACAACCATAGATTCTCCAACTCCTTTACTAAGACAAACGGAGCCGAACAAAATTGCTTCTGTTTATCACCCTTTGGCGTGTTCCTGCTTCAGCCCACAAGCGAGTAGTTGTATTCTGTTGCCCAAATCTAGCCTCGTCCTGAAACCAGATATCAACATACTCCAGCCCAATGTGGCCGGGGCCTTAAGGATCGTTTCTATTTTGAATCTTTTAAAATCCTCTTGGATTTCATCAGGGTGTTTCGAACGCGATGTTATCCATGAAAATCCTATATGACTTAGCAAATAATAGATAGAGTCAGGGTGGTAGTGTTTACCAAATTCCTGGACGATATATGTCTGAATATCATGGCCGGTCAGTCGACCTCCAGACGGATTTTCAGCCTCATTTTTATGAAATTGGCTTAATTGTTCTTTTTGCCTAGGCGTCAAAGATGCAGGTCTCCCTGTTCGAGGCTTTTCTTGTAACCCCTCGAGTCCTTCATCGAGAAAAACTTGACCCATTTATTCACACTGGTTCTGTTTACTTTAAGGAACTTTGCTATTTGAGTTATTGAATGTCCGTCTTTCAAGTGAGCAAGTGCTAGCAATCGCTTCTTCATTTGGACGGATCTTTGTTGGTTAGCAAGTTTTTTTGAAGTCGATATTATTGAAGCTATCCATTGCAATATTACGTTGAGCTGGAAAGTTTCAATTTGATCACATTCTTACTTAGATTGGTATGAGCCGGCACTCCGGAGATTCGACCTGGTTGGCGATCCAGATCCAAACATTGCTTCGTAGAAGCAACAGATGCAAAAAAGCCCCAGCATTTCTGCTGAGGCTTCGTATATGGCAGGGGTGGAGAGATTCGAACTCCCAACACGCGGATTTGGAATCCGCTGCTCTGCCAATTGGAGCTACACCCCTAAAACTTTATCTTACTTCAAATTCGAAAAAACCTCGCACTAGGCGAGGTGTTCGAATAAGTGGCGGAGTGGACGGGACTCGAACCCGCGACCCCCGGCGTGACAGGCCG
>NZ_JBGOOM010000030.1:0-50609 GCF_041439575.1 Vibrio sp. 5S239
GAGCGCAACCTTGCCAAGGTTGAGGTCATCGGTTCGAACCCGATGTATCGCTCCAGCTTTCTTCTAAAAAAGCTAATAATATTCTTTGAACCACTGCGTTTAAAGGCGACCTTGAAGGTCACGCTCTTTCTTTAATGCTGCGAAGCATAATTCCCCAAAAAAGCAAATAATCCTCCATCACGGTGGATATTTTTTTGTCTTAAATTTTCCTTAGCAACTGGAATGCTAGTAAACATCAGGTCTCTGAAGCAGCTACTTGAGGTTTTTCATATCTATAAACAGACTTATCCACAAATTCTTCCATGTGGATAACTTGGTTGATAAAGTTATTTCAGGCTTGATTCTTTATATATATCAAAAAGATCTTTCTTGTTTTTAAGACAATGCTCAAATTGAATATCTATTAAGCTATTGTTTTATATGGATTTTCTAGTGTTTGTTTGAATTTATAAAAGATCGTTAACTTGTTGTTTTTTGATCTTAATCATTTATCGGTACTGTGTTTAACTTTGTGTAGGTGTCGGATGTTTACGAGAGATCTGAATTTTTTCCACATTGTTAAATTGAGAACAAGGTCAAACATTGTTCGAAAATTATGTGCAACTAGTTGTGTCGAATATTGGACTATTGATATGAGTTTGTTTGTTAAGTGTTGATGCACAAAGGGCTAGGCGTCTCTTGGTAAGCCTTTTTCAACAATACGAATAAGTCGGTGCTTTTTGGTAGACACTTTGTTGTGACCTTCTTGTTCCCTGTTAGCGTTCGGTAACTGTTGTAGTTGTTTTCCCAAAGCCCACTCAATATGAACATCCAATAATTCACTTTGACCGCGATACGATTCTAATGATTCAACAATGCGTTGTTGAAAAGGCGCATTGCCCATGGCGACAAAAATGTTTCGCAGCCATTGGGTGTGTCCAATACGTCTGATCGCTGAACCTTCCATTCTTTTGAGAAAAGTAGCCTCATCCCAGCTTGAAAGAGCAACCAGATCGGACTCTTCGAAATCTTCTCGACGGTGGAAATCTTTTTGGTCGGTAATATCGGCATGACGATTCCAAGGACATACGAGTTGGCAATCATCACAACCGTAGATACGGTTACCAATCGCTTCTCTGTACTCTTCCGGAATAATACCGTCGAACTCGATGGTTAAGTAAGAGATACACTTGCGAGCATCCACTATGCCATCATCAATAATGGCACCGGTTGGGCAGGAGGTGATACAGGCGGTACATTTTCCGCATTCATCGACACTGGGTTCATCGACCGGAAGAGGGATGTTAACTAACAGTTCTCCTAAGAAAAACCAAGAACCGGCCTCTTTATCTAGGATTAGTGAGTGTTTGCCTGTCCAACCCAGCCCAGCCTTTTGAGCAAGAGGCCTTTCTAAAATTGGTGCAGAGTCGACAAATGGGCGTGAATCTAAACCTTCGACTTCTTTCTCAATTTTTTGGCCCAGCTTTTTCAATTGGTTACGGAACAATTTGTGATAGTCACGGCCCAATGAATAACGACTGATATAGCCTTGAGTGGTATCGCTGAGATTAGAAGCAAACTGCGCTTCTGGTGGTAGGTAGTTCATTCGGGCGCTGATCACTCGAATCGTTCCAGGATGAAGCTCATCAGGACGTGCTCGCATCATTCCATGCCGAGCCATCCAATCCATTTCGCCGTGATTACCCGCATCTAGCCATGCTTGAAGAGGAGCTTCGTGTTCACTTAAATCAACATCGCAGATGCCAACTTTTTGAAAGCCTAACTCTTTTCCCCAAATTTTAATTTTTTCAGCAAGATGGTCTAGGTTCATGGCTTGATTCTTAATTCTTATTTTCTCTGTTTTACAATTAGAGATAAGGCTAATTAAAATTAGGTTCGGCAAAAATGGGGGCGGATCTTAACGGATCTTAGCGGTATTGACCAGAACAGACGTATTTTCGTCAGTATTTTTCACAGAACTTACACTTGAGTGCTTGTTTCCTAAAAGCATCACGGTTTACTATTCTTGTTCTTTTGATTTTTATATAGTCAACGATCGATTTTTAGAGAACGTATTCATGAGCATTAAGCAATTTACTTTGAAAGATGAACAAGCAACGATTCAATTAGGAACGGAGCTTTCTAATCTTTGCTCACAGCAGACGACTATTTATCTGCACGGTGATCTTGGCGCCGGTAAAACGACTTTCAGTCGCGGTTTTGTAAAAGCACTTGGCCATCAAGGAAATGTAAAGAGCCCAACGTATACTCTAGTTGAACCTTATCAACTTGCAGACTGGCAGGTGTATCACTTTGATCTCTATCGCTTAGCCGATCCTGAAGAGTTAGAGTTCATGGGAATTCGTGACTACTTTACTCCAGATGCTATCTGTTTGGTGGAGTGGCCAGAGAAAGGCTACGGGATGCTACCGGAAGCTGATTTGGATATTGAGATTCGTTACCAAGACGATCACCGTATTGTTTCTTTAACCGCTAACAGTGAATACGGACAGCGCTTACTTAATCAGTTGGATTTATGTTGATTTCTAAACGCCTTTTTTCTACAGCAGCCATGATGGCTGCTATTTTATCTTTACTGTTTTCTTCACTTTCTTTTGCTAATTCACTTAAAGGTTTGCGGGTTTGGCCTTCTCCTGAAGAAACTCGTGTGGTGATCGATCTGCAATCGGAAGCTGATTTTAGTTATTTCACTCTGAGTAGCCCGAGTCGTTTAGTTGTCGATTTAAAAAATACCAACCTTGCGACCCAGTTGCCTGTCGTGGTGAAAGATAGCCCTATTCTGTCGAAAGTCCGTAAGAGTTCCCCACCAGAGAAAAACACTTATCGCTTGGTGTTTGAGTTGAAAAGGTCGTCTGAAGCCGATTTGTTTAAACTCAGCCCAACGCCAGGTGGTCAATATGGTCACCGTTTGGTGATTGACCTCCCTCATGGTGCTATCAGTAAAGATAAGTCCACGCCGAGTAAGTCAACGATAAGTAAAAACATTAATCAGGTTAAGCGCCAGAAAGATATTCTGATCGTGATAGATCCTGGCCACGGTGGTGAAGATCCAGGCTCGATTGGCCCAACTCGTAAGTACGAAAAGAATGCGACTTTGAGTATATCTCGTAAGCTTGCAGCCCAGTTGAATGCGGTGCCAGGAATCACGACGCGCTTAACACGCAATGCCGACTACTTTGTGAACTTGAACCGACGTGTTGCGATTGCTCGTGAGAATGAAGCTCACCTGCTGATCTCTATTCACGCGGATGCCTTTACGACACCTCAACCCAGAGGGGGATCGGTGTTTGTGTTGAATACTCGACGTGCGAATACCGAAATATCACGTTGGATTGAAAACAAAGAGAAACAATCCGAATTATTGGGTGGTAGCGGCGCGGCTTTCACTAGCAATATGTATGATAAGAATGTCAACCAAACCTTGCTTGACCTGCAGTTTAGTCACTCTCAAAAAGAAGGCTATAAATTGGCAGCGGCGATTCTGTCGGAAATGGGTAAGGTCGCAAGGCTGCATAATAGGAAGCCGATTAATACTAGTTTGGCAGTATTGCGTTCCCCACAAATTCCATCGGTATTGGTCGAGACAGGCTTTATTTCTAATCCGACGGAAGAGAAGCTTCTTTTCCAACGTTCGCACCAAGATAAACTTGCGCGTGCTGTGACCAAAGCGGTCGTTAAGTATTTGAAAGCGAATCCGCCTGAAGGGATTATCTTGTCGAATGCCACATCCTCAACGGGTAGCGTTAGTCAACACAAGGTGTCTCGTGGCGAGTCGCTATCTGTGATTGCCAGCAAATATGGCACGTCGACGCAGGCCTTGATGAAACTCAATAACCTGAAATCGAGTAGCCTAGCAATCGGCCAAGTGCTTAAGATCCCAAGCAGCGCTTCAGGCTCATCATCTAGCAGTGTAGTCAAAACCAAGACCATAACGCACACGGTTAAGTCTGGAGAATACCTCGGCAAGATAGCCAGCCGTTATAAAGTTTTGGTCGCGGACATTAAGCGCGAGAACCGTTTGAAGTCTGAAACCCTGAGAGTGGGCCAAAAGTTACGTATTACGGTTGAGGTGAAAGATGTACCCTTACGTAAGCATAAAGTCGTACGAGGGGATTATCTTGGCAAGATTGCTTCTAAGTATGGCGTGAGCGTTAACAGTATTCGCCAAGCGAACAATCTACGATCCGATGGTTTAGCCGTCGGCCAAGTGCTGATTATTCCGCACAAATAAGCTTTTTAACGCAGACATGTTTCCAACAATGGCAGTAAGGTAGCTATGAATATGACGATCAAAATACTGCCAGCTCGGTTAGCTAACCAAATCGCAGCGGGTGAAGTGGTAGAAAGGCCTGCCTCTGTTGTCAAAGAGTTGGTAGAGAACAGTTTGGATTCAGGTGCCACACGTATCGATATCGATATCGAGAAAGGTGGCGCCAAGATGATCCGCGTTCGTGACAATGGCAAGGGGATCGTTAAAGATGAGCTTGCGTTGGCATTGAGCCGTCATGCTACCTCCAAAATCCATACCCTTGATGACCTTGAGGCGATCGTCAGCCTTGGTTTTCGTGGTGAAGCGTTGGCGAGTATTAGCTCTGTCGCACGCTTAACCATGACCTCTCGCCCTGCAACTCAAGATCAAGCTTGGGCTGCACACAGTGAAGGGCGAGAGATGCAGGTTAAACTACAGCCTGCTGCGCACCCTATTGGTACCTCGGTTGAGGTGTTGGATCTGTTCTTCAATACACCAGCACGGCGCAAGTTCTTACGTACCGAGAAAACCGAATTTACTCATATTGATGAACTGCTTAAGCGAATTGCGCTAAGCCGCTTTGATGTGACGATCAACCTGCGTCACAACGGCAAGATGATTCGTCAGTACCGTGCGGCCAAAACCGATGTTCAGGCTGAAAAGCGTATTGCAGCCGTGTGTGGTAATGCTTTTGTCCGTCATATGCTTAAGATTGAGCTCGAACATCAAGGGTTGAAACTTCATGGCTGGATCACCACGCCTGAAGGAGCAAGGCAGCAAAGCGATCTGCAATACTGCTATGTGAACGGCCGTATGATGCGCGACAAATTGATTAACCATGCAATCCGTCAAAGCTATGAAACTAGCCTTCGACCAGACCAATTTGCGACGTATGTGTTGTTCATTGAGCTAGACCCGCATCAAGTCGACGTCAATGTGCACCCTGCCAAGCATGAAGTGCGTTTCCATCAAGCACGTCTTGTGCATGATTTTATTTACCAAGCATTGAGTGATGGTCTTGCGCAAAGCAAACAGATCGACGCTGCGCCAATTAATCAGTCGGCTTTTCATCAATTAGACGTCGATCATTATCAGCAAGACGGTGCTGTTTCTGAATCTAGCGATGCGTCCAATGTTTCCGAACAAGAAGACACTGTGCCTGCCGATTCAGAGCAAAACTTAGTGTCAGAAAGGGTGCGACAGGCTATTGAGCAAACGCCAGCTTACCCAAGAAAATCAGAACCTGAACGAGCTTCTAACCGGTCTCAAGATCGTGTTAATGACGGCGGGCAAGACTATGCTTCATCAACTAACTCCAGTTCATCAACCAGCCCAAATTCATCAACTAACGTAAGCTCGTCCACTCACCTCAGCTCGCTTGAGCGTGAAACCAATTTTACCGGCTCTCCTCGTCAAGAATGGATAGAGTCTCGCCCTGCACCGCAGAAAGAAAAAGAGTCGCACCAACACCATGCTGATCCCGCGCCTTCTAAGCGCGAAGTGAAAGCTTACAAAGAGCTTCTAAAAACCCCTGATTTTGATGAACAAGCCGTTGTGGATAGGCAAGTCGTTGTGGATAGATCAGAGGCAAACGTTGCGCCTTTGCAGAGGAATTCGATTTCGAATACTCCTGACGATATTAAGCCCGTTGATACGAAACCAAGAGCTCCGGTAACTGACTTGGGGAAGGCGGTTACCGTTGTAGAGCGTCAGTACCTCGTGATGGGCAATAAAAATGGCTGTGTATTGGTTTCTTTAGCCAAGGCTGAGTTGTTGCGTGTTATTGGTCAGATGGATACTCAAAGTGGACCGTTGAAAAGCCAACCGTTGTTAGTGCCTTTATCTATTAAGCTTGGTAGTGAACTTGTCGAGGTAGCGAAAGCATTAAGCCAAACACTGACGCTACTTGGTATTGAGCTTAAGGCTCGCAACAGTGAGACGGTGATGGTGATGGGCGTGCCTTCGCCCTTGAGACAGCAAAACTTACAAATTTTGATCCCAGATCTGTTATCTTACGCGGCTTCAATAAACGGCCAGATTGTAGAGCATCACGCGGCTAATGTTGCTAACGACCTGTTGCCATCACTGGCTTCCTGGATCGGGATTCAAACCGCGCAAGTAAAAAGCGACTACACTTTATCTGAAGCGGTTCAGCTCGTTGGGGAACTTGAACAGCTTTGGCATGGTCTACTTCCATTAGATGATCCTGAGTTTGTTCATCCTATCGATTTTTCAGCGACCATAGCCGCGTTTTCGGTTTAACTTTTTCGCGACCACATTTATCTTTTCAGCTGAATGTATCGCGACATAAAGCCCTTTGCTATAAAGGCTCTAACAGAGAAAATTATACTAAATATCATGACTGAAAAATTACCTTTAGCGTTGTTTTTAATGGGCCCAACGGCATCAGGAAAAACAGATTTAGCTATCCGCTTACGTCAGAAGTTCCCAGTAGAGATCATCAGTGTCGATTCGGCATTGATCTACAAAGATATGGATATTGGCACCGCTAAACCGGATGCGGAAGAGCTCGCGCTTGCGCCTCATCGCTTGATTGATATTCTGGATCCCAGCGAAGCGTATTCGGCGGCAGATTTTCGTCGTGATGCGATCAATGAAATGAATAAGATTGTAGCGGAAGGCAAAATCCCGCTACTGGTCGGTGGCACAATGCTGTATTACAAGGCCTTGTTGGAAGGTTTATCGCCATTACCTGCCGCGGATCAAGAGATTCGTAAGCAAATTGAAGCGGAATCTATCGAGCAAGGTTGGCAAGCACTGCACGATCAATTAAGAGAGATAGATCCCGTCTCAGCTGAAAGAATACACCGAAATGATCCACAAAGGCTTTCAAGGGCATTGGAAGTTTATCGAATTTCGGGTAAAACATTAACTGAGCTCACTCAAACGAAAGGCGATAGCCTGCCATTTCGTGTAAAACAATTTGCTATAGCTCCCAAGGAAAGGACAGAACTCCATCGCCGTATTGAGCTGCGCTTCGAGAAGATGATAGAAGCGGGTTTTGAAGAGGAAATGAAGGCGTTGTACGCCAGAAAAGATCTTCACCCAGAGCTCCCATCGATCCGATGCGTTGGCTATAGGCAGATGTGGGATTATTTAGACGGGAATTGTGATTTAGACGAAGCGGTTTTCCGTGGTGTCTGTGCAACCCGTCAGTTGGCCAAGCGACAAATCACCTGGTTGCGCAGTTGGGATGATTTAACTTGGTTAGATAGCGAAAACATTGAACAAGCGTTAGAAACTCTTTCAGATGCAATAGCATCTGATTAGTATTGCTGTGTATAATGTGATCGCTTTTGCGTGAATATACTCTGGAAAGGATCCGTTATTGAGGCTTTTAAAAAATCACAGCCTTTCAATAACAACGGAGTTTTTTTATTCATTTAGCTCAGATGCAAAGGCCGCACCTTTTTGTGCACCACTAGCTAAATAATTACAACAAAATACAAATAAGGAAAATAAAATGGCTAAGGGGCAATCGCTACAAGACCCATTCCTAAATGCACTCCGTCGTGAGCGCATTCCAGTCTCTATCTATCTTGTTAACGGCATTAAGCTGCAAGGTCAGATCGAGTCTTTCGATCAATTTGTGATCTTATTGAAGAACACAGTAAACCAGATGGTTTATAAGCATGCGATTTCTACTGTGGTTCCTGCTCGTGCGGTTAGTCACCACAACGGCGAGCAACGTGCGCCATCTGATCGTCCAGAGAAGACTGAAGATTAATTATTTAACGAATACAGCACATGCTGTAATAAGGAGTTGGTTGCTTGTTTGACCGTTATGAATCCGGCGAGCGAGCCGTACTTGTTCATATCAACTTCACGCAAGAGGGAGAATGGGAAGACCTAAGCGAATGTGAAATGCTGGTCTCCTCTGCGGGGGTAGAAACGCTACAAGTGATTACTGGTAGCCGCCAATCCCCACTCCCTAAATACTACGTTGGAGAAGGTAAAGCCCTAGAAATCGCTCAAGCCGTTCAGCTGACCGGTGCTGAAATTGTGATTTTTAACCACTCTCTCTCTCCTGCCCAAGAGCGAAACCTCGAGCAATTGTGTAAATGTCGTGTGATTGATCGCACGGGCTTGATCTTAGATATCTTTGCACAACGTGCGCGAACTCATGAAGGTAAGCTACAAGTTGAGCTCGCTCAACTTCGTCATATCTCTACTCGACTGATTCGTGGTTGGACTCACCTTGAAAGGCAGAAAGGTGGTATTGGTCTTCGTGGTCCAGGTGAAACTCAGCTGGAAACTGATCGACGTTTGTTGCGTGACCGTATAAAGGCAATACTGCGTCGTTTAGCAAAAGTAGCTAAACAACGTGAACAAGGACGACGTGCTCGTCATCGAGCTGAAATCCCAACAATTTCTTTGGTTGGTTATACCAACGCAGGGAAATCAACACTTTTCAATCGTATTACTAGTGCAGGTGTTTATGCGGCAGACCAACTGTTTGCAACCTTAGACCCAACACTACGTAAGATTGATTTGGCAGATGTCGGGCCTGCAATTCTCGCAGATACCGTAGGTTTTATCCGTCATTTACCACACGACTTGGTCGCTGCGTTCAAGGCTACGTTACAAGAGACGCAGGAAGCTGACATTTTGTTACATGTTGTTGATGCCAGTGATGACCGCTTTCGTGAGAACATTCAGGCGGTTCATGAAGTATTAGAAGAAATTGATGCTCATGAAGTGCCAACCCTTGTAGTCATGAATAAAATTGACTGCATGGAAGACCAAAAACCTCGAATTGAAAGAGACGAAGAGGGCGCACCTCGCGCTGTTTGGGTTTCTGCAATGGAAGGAGAAGGTATTGAACTGCTGTTTGAAGCTTTAACTGAGCGTTTAGCTAGCCAGATGGTTCAATTCCGGTTGTGTATTCCACATCAACATCAGGGCCGTATTCGCAGCTTATTCTTTGAGATGAAATGTATTCAACAAGAAGAGTATGATGAAAATGGTAACTTGTTGATAGATATCCGAATGCAACAAATAGATTGGTCTAAACTTGAAAAAAGAGAAGGGGCGCTCTTAGGTGACTTTATCGTTACCAAAGAGACTGCTACAGTATAACGTCATATCAAATGATGGAGCTTTCTAATGGCGTGGAATGAGCCTGGAAATAATAACAACGGTGATAATAACGGCCGCGATAATGACCCTTGGGGTAATAAAAATAATCGCGGCGGCCGAGATCAAGGACCGCCAGATCTAGACGAAGTGTTTAATAAACTAAGTCAAAAGTTAGGTGGCAAGTTTGGTAAAAAAGGTGGTGGCGGTAACGGACCATCTATTGGTGGAGGCGGTGCAATTGGCTTTGGTGTCATTGCCGTTATTGCCATTGCTATCTGGTTCTTCGCTGGTTTCTACACGGTTGGTGAGGCAGAAAGAGCCGTCGTGCTTCGACTGGGTCAGTTTGATCGTATCGAAGAACCTGGCCTTAACTGGCACCCACGTTTCATCGATGAAGTTAAAGCGGAACAACTGGTAAACGTTCAAGCGATTCGTTCGCTACGTGCTTCAGGCACTATGCTGACAAAAGACGAAAACGTTGTGACCGTTGAGATGGGCGTTCAATACCGTGTTTCTGACCCATACAAATACTTGTATCGTGTAACGAATGCGGACGATAGTTTACGTCAAGCAACCGATTCTGCGCTTCGTGCGGTAATTGGTGATTCACTGATGGATAGTATCCTAACGAGTGGCCGTCAACAGATTCGTCAAAGCACTCAAGAAACGCTAAATCGTATTATCGATAGCTACGACATGGGTATTCTGATTGTTGATGTGAACTTCCAATCAGCACGTCCACCAGAGCAAGTGAAAGATGCATTTGATGATGCAATCGCGGCTCGTGAGGATGAAGAGCGTTTCGAACGTGAAGCTGAAGCATACCGAAATGACATTCTTCCAAAAGCAACAGGTCGTGCTGAGCGTTTGAAGAAAGAAGCGGTTGGTTATTCAGAGCGCATCGTAAATGGTGCTCTAGGTCAAGTGGCTCAGTTCGAGAAATTGCTACCGGAATACCAAGCAGCGCCTGAAGTAACACGTAACCGTATGTACTTAGATACAATGGAAAAAGTGTACTCAAGCACATCGAAAGTGCTGATTGATTCAGAATCAAGCGGTAACTTGCTATACCTACCAATTGATAAGCTAGGTGCTCAAGGTGAAGGTCAGTCGGGTAAGCGCTCGACAAAAGCCCCATCGACTTACGATCAAATTGAGTTAGAAACTCAAGCGGATCCAAAGTCTAGCACTCAAACTCGTTCAGATAGTTCACGTCAAGGGAGATACTAATAATGCGTAAGTTAATGATCCCTGTATTGGTTGTGACGTTGGCTTTACTACTAATGTCAGTATTTGTGATTCCTGAAGGCGAGCGCGGTATCGTGATTCGTTTTGGTCGTGTATTGAAAGATAACAATGATATCTCTCAGATCCACGAACCGGGTCTGCACTTTAAGTTGCCATTGTTCGACCGTGTGAAAACACTTGATGCGCGTATTCAGACAATGGATGGTCGTTCAGACCGTTTCGTAACGTCAGAGAAAAAAGACGTCATCATTGATTCATACGTTAAGTGGCGTATCCAAGACTTCGGTCAATACTACTTGGCAACAGGTGGCGGTAATGCATTGACGGCTGAAGCGCTACTTGAGCGTAAAGTGACGGATGTATTACGTTCTGAGATCGGTTCGCGTGAAATTAAGCAAATCGTGTCAGGTCCTCGTAATGAGGATATTCTGCCAGACTCTGCTGATAGCGAAGTGGTGACAACGGTAGCGGCTGCAGAAGCGCTAGAGGTTGATGGTGAACGCGATAAGATCATGGCAAACGTATTGTCTGATACTCGTGAGAGTGCGTTTAAAGATCTTGGGGTTGAAGTTGTTGATTTCCGAATGAAGAAAATCAACCTTCCAGACAACATCAGTGACTCTATCTATAAGCGTATGCGTGCCGAGCGTGAATCGGTTGCCCGTAAGCACCGTTCACAAGGTCGTGAGAAAGCAGAAGTTATTCGCGCTCAAGCTGAGCTAGAAGTAGCGACTGTGCTTGCTGAAGCGGATCGTACCGCTCGAATCACGCGCGGTGATGCCGATGCAGAAGCAGCGAAGATCTACTCAGATGCTTTCAACAAAGATCCTGAGTTCTATGGTTTCATGCGTTCACTGCAAGCTTATGAGACATCATTTAGCGATAAGAGCGACATTCTAGTACTGGATCCGAAGACAGACTTCTTCCGTTACATGAATCAAGCAAGCGGTATTCAAGCAAAATAAGCGGATTCGTGAGTTAATGACTAGCAGAATGCGTTAAAAATCAAAAGGCTCCCATCATGGGAGCCTTTTTGTTTTCTGGCAGCTGAGAATTCACTGTTTTGGAACTTCAGGGAGGCAGCTCAACCGCGTTGTGCTTTGAGAAAGCCTAACGATAAGTCATGAACGCGATAACTGCTCCGGCGACAACAAGACAGCCTCCAATGCGACGTAGCTGGGTGTCTGGTTGCTGGCTAAGTTGGGCAACCATATTTCTCCACCCGTTTGGTGCCACTAAGGGCCCAAGCCCCTCGACGATAAGAACAAGCCCAATAGCGAGCCAAATTGAATGGGACATCATGCTGCCTTATATTTATAAAAAGATAATGATATCAGCATCTTTAAAGCTACGCCCTGAGTTATCGCAGATTTGTTTTTGAATGGCCTTGATGATTATGAACAAAAAGTGACTGCAAGAAGCGTGATTCAGTGCTAGAATCCATTTTTAATTAGCAACAGAAATTGGAAAGATGGGAAATAACGTAGTCGTTCTAGGCACCCAATGGGGTGATGAAGGTAAAGGTAAAATCGTTGACCTTTTAACTGAAGATGCAAAATATGTGGTTCGCTACCAAGGCGGTCACAATGCAGGTCATACACTTGTAATTGACGGTGAAAAAACCGTTCTTCACTTAATTCCATCAGGCATCCTACGCAATAACGTTAAATGTGTTATCGGTAACGGTGTAGTTTTATCGCCTGACGCACTTCTAAAAGAAATGAAGCCTCTTGAAGATCGCGGTATCCCTGTACGTGAACGTCTTTTCATTTCTGAAGCTTGTCCTCTAATTCTTCCGTACCACATTGCTATCGACAACGCGCGTGAAGTCGCTCGTGGCGCGAAAGCTATCGGTACAACGGGTCGTGGTATCGGTCCAGCTTACGAAGATAAAGTTGCTCGTCGCGGTCTACGCGTTGGTGACCTTTTCGATAAAGAAGCCTTTGCTGAAAAGCTAAAAGAAGTCATGGAATTCCATAACTTCCAACTAGAGCATTTCTACAAAGCCGAAACAGTAAGCTACGAAGAAGTACTTGAGCAAGCGATGAGCTACGCAGACATGCTAACTGCGATGGTTATCGATGTAACTGACGAACTAGACGCAGCACGTAAGCGCGGCGACAAGATCATGTTCGAAGGTGCTCAAGGTACGCTACTTGATATCGACCACGGTACTTACCCATACGTAACGTCTTCTAACACGACGGCTGGTGGTGTTGCTGCAGGTTCTGGTTTCGGTCCTCGTCACATCGGTTACATCCTTGGTATCACTAAGGCTTACTGTACTCGTGTTGGTTCAGGTCCATTCCCAACTGAGCTATACGATGGCCTTGAGAAGCAAGATCCAATTGGTAAGCACTTAGGCGATGTTGGTCACGAGTTTGGCGCAACAACAGGTCGTCTACGTCGTACAGGTTGGTTCGATGCGGTTGCTATGCGTCGTGCAATTCAAATCAACTCTCTATCTGGTATCTGTCTAACAAAACTAGACGTTCTAGATGGCCTAGAAGAACTGAAAATCTGTACTGGTTACAAGATGAAAGATGGTTCTATCCTAGAGGTTTCTCCAATGGCTGCTGAGTCATTTGAAGAAGCAACGCCAATCTACGAAACTATGCCTGGTTGGACTGAGAACACATTTGGTGCTAAATCAATTGATGCGCTTCCACAAGCTGCTCTTGATTACATCAAACGTATCGAAGACCTAACTGGCGTGCCAATTGATATTATATCAACTGGCCCAGATCGTAACGAAACTATCATCAAGGTTCACCCATACAGCGCGTAATGCCTGTCTGAGTGATTCAGCACATAAAGTGTTGTGATAATTAAATCGTTTCTAAAAGCCGACTTTGTTAAGTCGGCTTTTTAATACCTGCAATTTGAGAGTCGAATACCAATCACAGTAAGTAAGTGATCAAAAATAGCGCCGGAAAAATGCTTGAGAACAAGGCAGAATTTTTCGATAAGTAGTTATTCTACAATCAAAAATTCTAACGAAGTTATCGAGTATTTTAACAAGCTAGAGTGAGCAGTTATTTACTACGATTGGTATATAGCTTTGGGTGGTGATATTTTGCACGCCATCTGGCAAAATATTGCCCGTTAGCGGCAAGTTTTGTCTAAAGCCGTCAAGGTTATTGCCGATACAGATATCATGGAAAGTGAAGTTCACCCTATTTTGTGCGCGTAGAAATCCTCTGTCGCCCTCAATAGATAACTTTAACGACAGATAATAGAGTGCAGGTATGAGGCTACGAATTGTAGCAGCTTCATTGATAATGGCGCTGAGCTCACCCTTGAGTCATGCAAATTTGGCTGATGTGGGAGAGCCCGTTCCAATATATACAGAAGCTGAATTGATTAAATTAATTGAGAATAATCAACACCTAGAGCGCGTGAAAGCTGATAAGTGCCAGTTAGTTGAAGATATCGTTGCGCGTGCGACGCGTATTAGCTTGCCTTCTTATGAGTTTTTATATGGTGATATGTTGGCGTGGGGTGTGTGTGTTCCTCAAGACGTAGAGCTTGGTTTGTATTATATGGAAAACGCAGCACATCAAGGTTTACCCACCGCGTTAGAGCAACTGGGACGTTATTATTCTCGTGGTACTTTGGTTCAACAAGACAAAGAACGTGCGATTCCGTATCTACGTGAAGCGGCTGCTATGGGGAACCTAAGTGCGAGTATTCATTTAGCTGAGCTGTTGCTACGTGACTATGGTAGCCCGCTAGATTACGAAGATGCTTATCGCTGGTTATATAACTCGGTAACGGCAGACCAAAGGCAACACAAGCGCATTACTGTGCTTAGAAGTGGGTTAGAGCAGAGGATGCCTGAAAACATTATCGCTCGAGCCAAGCGCCGAGATGTATTCTGGTAACCACGAATACTATTTTAGGTTGATGATTAACTCCTGCACTCGTTACTCATCAATATTAAGGTAGATAGAAACAGAAAGGCCTCGCCGGTGAATACCCGCGAGGCCTTTTTGATCTGCACTGTTTTTTATTTTTAAAAACCGTAGCGAGCTAGTGTTCGTCGTTACTGCACAACCTCACCAGACTCAATGACCGTTTCACGAACCACTTTGGTGAAATCGAGCGCTTCTTGGCGAATCTTATCTTCGTCTACTGTCAGCATGTTGCGGTCTTGCATGATGATCTTGCCATCCACGATGGTGTGGCGAACGTTCCCCGAGTTTGCAGAGTACACTAAGGCTGAATATGGGTTGTACACAGGAACCATGTTTGGTGCCTTGGTATCGATCACTATGATGTCGGCGAGCTTACCTGCTTCAAGAGAACCAATTTTATCTTCCATGTGCAATGCTTTGGCTGCGCCCATTGTTGCCATGTCGATCACTTTGAGCGGCGGCATTGCGGCACGATCTTTATTAACCAGCTTGTGAACCTTAGCCACTTGGTTGAACTCATCAATTGTGCTCAATGTGTTACCAGACATCGGCCCGTCAGTACCTAAACCGATACGTATGTTCTCGTCATACATCTTAAGGGCAGGGGATACGCCTTTTGCTGATTTGATATTGGCACTCATGTTATGAGCAACGCCCATGTCTGACTTTTTCACGAGTTCGATATCTTGATCATCCACTAAGATCATGTGTGCGCCAACGAGGTTTTTGTTGAGTGCACCAATGCTGTCCATGTATTGAACTGGTGATAGTCCATTTGAACGTTCTGCGATTTTCTCTTCTTCACGGTGTGATTCTGCAAGGTGAATCATCACTGGCACATCTAGCTCTATAGAGAGTTTAGAAATTTTATGCAGGATCTCAGTCGTATTTGTGTAAGGCGCATGTGGGGCAAACGCTGGAGTAATTCGAGGATGATCTTTGTATTCTTCGATGAAGTTCAGTGCGTACTTAATCCCTTCTTCGGCATTGGCCGCATCGGCGACTGGGAACTTAATCACGCTTTCACCTAAAATGGCACGCATCCCGATCTGGTCGACAGTTTTCGCGACTTCATCCTCAAAGTAGTACATATCGGCGTAAGTGGTTACACCGCCTTTCACCATTTCAACGTTACCTAGGTTAGCACCAATGCGGACCATGTCTCGCGAAACCAGTTTCTTTTCTAGTGGGAAGATGTAGCGATGGAGGCGATCGGGCACATCATCGGCGAGTGAACGGAAAACCGTCATCGATACGTGAGTATGAGTATTAATGAGACCGGGCATGACGATATCGCCATCCACATCGAGTACTTGCTTAGCTTGGTATTGCTTCTCTAATGAAGCATCGCCTACCGCAATGATTTTGTTGTTTTTTACGACAACAGTACCGTTCTCATAAACCGTTTTGTCTTGGTTCATCGTGAGAACCATAGCGTCGGTAATCATCAGATCTGCTTTTTCCATCGCTGAACTGGCGAATGAAAATAGGGCTAGGCTTGTCATTGCAGAAGCCAATAAAGTGCGTTTAAGTTTCATATCAATACTCGAAACAGAAGTGGGAAAAGTATCAGAATCATAGAGTATTTCATTTATCGAGCAAACGTTTGTTTTATCGTTTGCTTGAGGTTCTGATGATAGATAATGGCGATGAAGTCATTTTTAACAAAGGGAAATATGCATCAATTTGAGGTTATTTTAGGCTTTTCCAAAGCATATCTGTAGGTTACCTCTAGCATCAGATATACTAGGGGTATATACATTCCTTGCTTAAGCAGGCCCGCCTATGTCAAAAAAAACACCGATGCCAGAAAATACCACCACGACAACCAATATTGATCCCTTTGCAGACCGAGAGTCTAAAAATTACGACAACCCAGTACCAAGCCGAGAGTTCATTTTATCGTTTCTAACAAAAGCGAATATTCCAATGAACCGTAACGATCTATTCGAAGCTTTGGGTCTTGAGGGTGAGGAGCAATACGAAGGCTTGCGTCGTCGTTTACGTGCAATGGAGCGTGATGGACAGCTCATCTTTACTCGTCGTCAGTGCTATGCATTGCCTGAGAAGATGGAACTGATTAAAGGCTACGTGATTGGTCATAAAGACGGTCATGGTTGGGTTCGCCCAGATGGCAGTGTCGGTAAAGATAACGATATCTTGTTGCCGCATCACCAGATGAAAACCATCATGCACGGTGATTACGTGCTGGCTCAGCCGACTGATAATAGTAAGCGCGGTCGTCGTGAAGGACGTTTGGTTCGTGTTCTTGAAGAGCGCAAAACGCCACTTGTTGGTCGTTTTTTCCTAGAGTATGGCCACTCTTATGTGGTCGCCGATGATTCACGGATTAGCCATGACATCCAGATCCCTACTGAGCATAAAGGCGGTGCTCGAATGGGTAATGTGGTTGTGGTTGAAATTACGGATCGCGGTGGTCGTTCTCGTAACATGATGGGTAAAGTCACCGAAGTTCTCGGTGAGAACATGGCACCGGGTATGGAAACGCAGATCGCGATCCGCACTCACCAGATCCCAAATGAGTGGCCTGAAGCGGTTGATAAGCAAATCGCAAACCTAGGCGAGCATGTGCCTGAAGAAGCAAAAGAAGGACGTGTTGATCTACGTAAACTGCCATTGGTCACGATTGATGGTGAAGATGCTCGTGACTTTGATGATGCGGTTTATTGTGAAGCGAAAAAAGGCGGGGGCTGGCGCCTATGGGTGGCCATTGCAGACGTAAGTTACTACGTTCGTCCAGATACAGCGCTAGATAAAGAAGCGATTAACCGAGGTAACTCGGTGTACTTCCCATCGCAAGTCGTACCAATGTTGCCAGAGATATTGTCCAATGGCCTATGTTCATTGAACCCTCAAGTCGACCGCTTATGTATGGTGTGTGAGATGACTATCTCAGACAAAGGCACACTATCAGGCTACAAACATTACGAAGCTGTCATGAACTCTCATGCTCGTCTGACTTACAACAAAGTAGGCGCGATCTTAGATGGCAATGAAGAGCTTCGCGAGCGTTACGAGCCAGAAGTACCGCATCTTGAAGAACTGCACAAGATGTACAAAGTGCTTAAGAAAACGCGTGATGAGCGTGGTGCGATTGAGTTTGAAACGGTAGAAACGAAGTTTATCTTCAATGCGGATCGTAAGATCGACCGTATTGAGCCGGTAGTCCGTAACGATGCACACAAGATCATTGAAGAGTGTATGATTCTCGCGAACATCGCATCGGCGTCTTACGTAGAAAAAGCGAAGGAGCCTGCTCTATACCGTGTTCACGAAACACCGGGAGAAGAGCGTTTAGTTGGTTTTAAAAGCTTCTTAAGTGAGTTAGGTCTAACGTTGGAAGGAGGGTTATCTCCATCACCAACAGATTACGCCGAATTAATGCAGAAAATTCATGAGCGTGAAGATCGTGAGCTAATTCAGACCATGTTGTTACGCTCGATGAAGCAAGCGGTATACAACGCAGATAATGCGGGTCACTTTGGTTTGGCACTGGAGCGTTATGCGCACTTTACTTCACCAATTCGTCGTTACCCTGATCTATTGTTACACCGCGCAATTAAGTACTTAATCGCTAAAGAAGAAGGTCGCAGCAGCGAACGTTGGACACCAACGGGTGGATACCACTACACGTTCGATGACATGGATTTCTACGGTGATCAGTGTTCAATGACTGAGCGTCGTGCGGATGATGCAACACGTGAAGTGAACGACTGGCTGAAATGTGAATACATGCAAGATCATGTCGGCGAAGTGATGGATGGTGTTATTGCCAACGTGACTGGCTTCGGTTTCTTTGTTCGTCTAACTGAACTGCACATTGATGGCCTAGTTCATATCTCTGCGCTAGCGAATGATTACTACCAATTTGATGCTGTTGGTCAGCGCCTAGTGGGTGAGAGCTCTGGTAATATCTACCGCTTGGGTGATTCGGTTAAAGTGAAGGTTTCTGCGGTTAACTTAGAAACTCGTCAAATTGACTTTGATTTGGAAGACACTGAGCGGCAGCCGCGTGGTAAGGGCAAAACGGCCAAGAAACGCGCAGCAGATGCGATGAAAAAGGCAAAGAGCAAGAAACGCTCGGCAGTAAAGAGCAATCAACCAGGAACGTCTGCGAAGCCTTTGGTTGAGCCAACTAAGCGACCAGACGGTAGTACTCAAGAGTCTGATAAGAAGAAGTCGGCGAATAAAACCGGTGCTGCTAAAGCTCGCGCTAAGAAAAAACGGGCAGCAAGTCGTAAGCCAAAAGCGGATAAGTCTTAATATTTAGGTTTACAAGGACCAGCACGGTTTAGCGTTTCACTAATTGAATGCGAGAGTAACAGGCGAAAGACGCATACTCTCGAAATAAACAACACAGAGAGGGAGGTGTCGGAATGGATGCACTCTTCTCTGAGCAATATGAGTAACTTGAGATAATGAGTAACGAATTTATTTACGGTATTCACGCGGTGAAAGCCGTACTAGAAAAAGATCCAGTACGTTTTATTGAAGCGTATGTACTGAAAGGTCGCCAAGACGAGCGTCTTCTTCCATTGCTGAACCAACTGCAGCAGTTTGGTGTATCGATCCAACAGATGGGCCGTAAGCCGCTTGATGAAAAAGCACAAGGTGCGAATCACCAAGGTATTATCGCGAAGGTAAAGCCTGCTAAGCCGCTTAATGAAACGCACCTAGACGATATTCTAGCGCAACATGAACAGCCATTACTGTTGGTTTTAGATGGCGTAACAGACCCTCACAACCTAGGTGCTTGCCTTCGTAATGCCGATGCGGCTGGTGTGGCTGCGGTTATCGTTCCGAAAGACCGCTCTTCGCCGTTAACGGCAACGGTAAGCAAGGTAGCATGTGGTGCGGCTGAAACGGTTCCTCTAGTACGTGTAACCAACTTGGCTCGCACAATGCGTGCATTGCAAGAGCAGGGCGTATGGTTTGTGGGAACGGCGGGTGAAGCAACGCATGATATTTACCAAGCGAAGCTAACTGGCCCATTGGCTGTAGTGATGGGCGCGGAAGGTGATGGTATGCGCCGTTTAACGCGTGAAACTTGCGATGATTTGATTAAGATTCCAATGGCAGGCAGCGTGTCTAGCCTGAATGTTTCTGTAGCGTCAGGTATCTGCCTATTCGAAGCGGTAAGACAGCGTTTAGCTCAATAACGCCTACTCAGTAATACTGGGGGTAGTGATGCTTTACGACATAAAGCATTAGAACTATTCTAAGTCTATGAATTTATTAACGCTCACCCGAGTTGGTGAGCGTTTCTTTTTCTGGCTCAAGAGAGAGAATATTTCACTTTCTTGGATGGCTAGATGGCGGAAGGAAAACTGTTTCATTATTAGCCAAATACCGCTTGCTAATACCGGGTTCTTTCTATAATATTTGCCGTCCTTAAAACTCGGTCATTTTTCTTTAGTTCCTTGCTTCCCTTGGACGACCGAGCCTTTCGTGGAAGCTAATAATCCGTAAGGAGCAACCAAATGCGTCATTATGAAATCGTATTCATGGTTCACCCTGATCAAAGCGAGCAAGTTGCTGGCATGATCGAGCGTTACACTGGTTCAATCACTGAAGCTGGTGGTACTATCCACCGTCTAGAAGACTGGGGCCGCCGTCAAATGGCTTACCCAATCAACAAACTTCACAAAGCTCACTACGTTCTTATGAACGTTGAAGCTGGCCAAGAAGTGATGGACGAGCTAGAAACTGCTTTCCGTTTTAACGATGCAGTTCTACGTAACATGATCATGCGCACAAAAGGCGCTGTGACTGAGCAATCTATCATGCTTAAGCAAAAAGAAGAGCGTGCAGAGCGTGCTCCTCGTCGTGATGACCGTGAAGAACGTGCACCACGTCGTGAAGAAGAAGCTAAGCCAGAAGCTGCTGCTGAGTAATTCTTTTTTGACCCTTTAGGTCATTAAATTTTATTCAACTCGTTTAGGTATTTTCACTTCAAGCATTTGCTTACGCTTATTTATAAGCTTGTGTCAATACCGCATTATTAAATTTAGATCAGGAGATAGCCCATGGCTCGTTTCTTCCGTCGTCGTAAATTCTGCCGTTTTACTGCAGAAGGCGTACAAGAGATTGACTACAAAGACGTAGCAACTCTAAAAAACTACATCACTGAAGCTGGTAAAATTGTACCTAGCCGTATCACTGGTACAAGTGCTAAATACCAACGTCAGCTAGCTCGCGCTATCAAGCGTTCTCGCTACCTAGCACTACTACCGTACACTGATAAGCATCAGTAATCGGTAATAGTTAACAATAGTTTAAGAGGACAAAGATAATGCAAGTTATTCTACTTGATAAGATCGGTAACCTAGGTGGCCTTGGCGACCAAGTAAACGTTAAATCTGGTTACGCTCGTAACTTCCTTATCCCACAGGGTAAAGCAGTTATGGCAACTAAAGACAACGTTGCTATGTTCGAAACTCGCCGTGCTGAACTAGAAGCTAAAGTTGCTGAGCAACTAGCTGCTGCTCAAGCTCGCGCTGAGAAAGTTAACACTCTAGAAGGCGTTACAATCGCTTCTAAAGCTGGTGACGAAGGTAAACTATTCGGTTCTATCGGTACTCGTGACATCGCTGACGCTATTACAGCGGCAGGTGTTGCAGTAGCTAAGAGCGAAGTACGCCTACCTGAAGGCGCTCTACGTAACATTGGTGAATTCGAAGTAAGCATCCAACTTCAATCTGAAGTTTTTGCTACTGCGAAAATCACTATCGTTGCAGCTGAGTAATTTCAGTACCAAGACGAATTCTTTCTTTTGAAAGTTTTAAACACCAGCTACGGCTGGTGTTTTTTTATGTCTGGGATATAGGAAATATAAGGAAGGGTTGTGGTAAGTAAAAAGCTTACGGTGATCTAAATGCTCTTATTGCTGAACAAGCAGTTGTTCAGATTAGAATTGGAATAACAGGTTAACAGACAGCACTGAGTCTTCTTTGCTCAACCCATTAGGCACCTTGTCGTGGTATTGACGAGAGTGAGCGATCTTCAACGCAATATTATCAGTGATATCGTTGATCGCTTCTAATTCAGTATCAAAGTTTAGGTTGCTGTGTCCTGACACAACAGTCACATTCGCTTTGAATTGTAAGTTCGGCAAAACTTGCCATGACGTATTCACGTTGCCACGGAAAATCGCTTCCTCAACAATGTCGGGGAAGATGATGTCATCATCGTCTATCTCATCAAGGTTAGGTTCTTGGTAACGAAAACCAGGCCCTATTTCCACTTCTAATATAAACTCTTCTGTATTTGAAAATTGATAACCAAGGCCACTCGAAACGGTGTAGTCTTTAAAGTACGCGCTGTATCGAGAGTCGACGCCTTTAAAGCTGCCGTAAAGATAGGTTTTAGGGCTTAATTTGTAGTCGCTTTGAGCTGAGTACGTCGATTGCCTTTTATCCTCTTCACCATCTTTGTAGAGGTTGTAGTATTTCCATTCACCACTGGTTCTATGGCGCCCGGAGGTGTACTCACCATTAAGGCGAGCATTAAGCGAGCGGGATTCTGAGTTACCATTATGTGATTGGTAACCAAATTCAACTTCGGTTTTCAGTGGATTAGGCAGTTCTGTATCACTCGGTACGATATCCATATCTTCTTCGGGTGCCGGTGCAACGACAAGCGGTTCAGTGGTAGCTTCTGGTACTACTATAGAGTCGAGTATTGCATCAACAGAGGGTTTAGCATCATCAGCTAAAGCCAACGGAGTGCTCAAGAGACCTGTGCTCAGAAGGCCAGTGCTCAGAGCCAATAATTTGGACACGCATACCCCAGTTATACAGTGAATTAATGGAAAGATCGTAATGCTACCCTTGGTGGTTTCAGTCAGCAATAGGTAAATTTTTCTGGAAGAATAAAACAAACCTGTAGGATCGGATTACAAATGAATGTTCTTGGGTATAATGAGCGATCATTATTAGTTATTGAGTGTAGTCATAGTGGATAGCAAAAGTCAGAAATCAGCCAACGATCCGGTGGATGCCATCAAAGTCCCACCACATTCATTAGAAGCTGAGCAATCTGTTATTGGCGGCTTGTTACTGGACAACGAGCGCTGGGACACGGTTGCTGAAAAAGTGGTGAGTAAGGACTTTTATAGTCGTCCTCACCGTCTGATCTTTGAGGCAGTAAAAGATATCCTTGAAGAAAGTTCTCCTTTGGATCTTATTACACTCTCTGAACATTTAGAGTTGCGTGAGCAACTGGAAGATGTCGGTGGCTTCGCTTACTTAGCTGACCTTGCTAAAAATACACCAAGTGCAGCAAACATTAATGCTTATGCTGATATCGTGGCACAGCGTGCTCTGGTGCGCAGCCTGATTGGTGTGGCGAATGAGATTGCTGATTCGGGTTATGACCCACAAGGGCGTACATCAGAAGAGCTAGTAGATCTAGCTGAGAGTAAAGTTTTTGCTATTGCCGAAGGTCGTACAAGCGAAAATGAAGGCCCACAAAACGTTGATAACATTCTAGAGAAGACGCTAGAACGTATCGAGATTCTATATAAAACGCCACAAGATGGTGTGACGGGTGTCGATACTGGTTTTAACGACCTCAATAAGAAGACGGCAGGCCTACAGGGTTCTGACTTAATTATTGTCGCTGCACGTCCATCGATGGGTAAAACCACGTTTGCGATGAACTTGTGTGAAAACGCGGCGATGAAGCAAGACAAACCTGTTTTAATCTTCTCGCTAGAGATGCCAGCAGAACAGCTGATGATGCGTATGTTAGCGTCACTTTCTCGCGTAGACCAAACTAAGATCCGTACTGGTCAGTTAGATGATGAAGACTGGGCGCGTATTTCATCGAGTATGGGTATTCTGATGGACAAAAAGAATATGTATATCGATGATAGCTCGGGCCTAACCCCAACAGAAGTGCGTTCGCGTGCTCGACGTATCGCTCGTGAGCATGATGGTCTCTCTATGATCATGATAGATTACCTGCAATTAATGCGTGTACCTTCATTATCTGATAATCGTACTCTTGAAATCGCCGAGATTTCGCGTTCATTGAAAGCGCTCGCGAAGGAATTGAACGTTCCGGTTGTGGCTCTTTCTCAGCTTAACCGTTCCCTAGAGCAACGTGCTGATAAGCGCCCTGTAAACTCGGATTTGCGTGAATCAGGTTCGATTGAGCAAGATGCCGATTTGATCATGTTTATCTATCGTGATGAGGTTTATAACCCAGACAGTTCACTAAAAGGCATCGCTGAGATTATCCTTGGTAAGCAACGTAACGGTCCGATCGGTTCCGTGCGTCTGACCTTCCAAGGGCAACACTCTCGTTTTGATAACTATGCAGGCCCTGCATTTGATGATGAGTAATCGTTAATGACTTATATGAAAGCAGCGACAGCGAGTATTGACCTAGGTGCATTAGAGCACAATCTCCAACTGATTAAGTCTAAAGCACCTAACTGTAAAGTGATGTCAGTGGTAAAGGCTAATGGTTATGGGCATGGCTTATTGAACATCGCTAAACACTCTAAGAACTCTGATGCTTTCGGGGTCGCTCGTATTGAAGAAGCCTTACAACTTCGTGCTGGTGGTATTGTTCGGCCTGTGCTGTTACTTGAGGGCTTTTACTCTTCGGGTGATTTACCGGTATTGGTGGCCAATAACATCCAAACAGTGGTGCATTGTGAAGAGCAACTCAGCGCTTTAGAAAACACAGCGTTAGAATCACCTGTTGTGGTATGGCTTAAAGTCGATAGCGGTATGCATCGCTTGGGGGTTCGTTCTGAACAATATCAAGATTTCGTTGATCGCCTGCATCAATGTCCGAATGTGGCTAAGCCGTTGCGTTATATGAGCCACTTTGGTTGTGCTGACGAGTTAGACAAAGCCACGACACAGCAACAGACTCAATTATTCCTGTCTTTGACTGAAGGCTGTGAGGGCGAACGCTCTCTTGCGAACTCTGCAGGTTTATTAGCCTGGCCAGATAGCCACTTAGATTGGGTGCGTCCTGGAATAATCTCTTACGGCGTATCACCGTTCGCAGATAAGTCTGCACAAGAGCTTGGTTTTCAGCCTGTGATGACTCTGACGTCGCACTTGATCGCTGTTCGTGATGTTAAAACCGGGGAAAGTGTTGGTTATGGCGGCAACTGGATCAGTGAACGAGACACTAAAGTAGGGGTTATCGCGATAGGTTACGGTGATGGTTACCCTCGCACTGCACCTAACGGTACTCCGGTGTTTGTGAACGGTAGAAAAGTACCGATTGCAGGTCGAGTGTCAATGGACATGCTAACGGTTGATCTTGGCCCAGATGCTACTGATAAAGTGGGTGACGAAGCAACGCTATGGGGGAAAGGCTTACCTTCAGAAGAGGTGGCAGAACATATTGGTACCATTGCTTACGAGCTGGTCACAAAGCTGACCCCGCGTGTCGCAATGGAATACGTAAAGTAAAGATGTTCAAGCCTTTCTGATTATTTAAGGGTGGCACATAACTGTGCCACCCTTTTTATTTACTGGTAATTCTCTGGTTATCAATCGATCTTTATGGCTGAACGCTTACGGTTATTCGCCTTGGATTGTAGCAATGACAGTGCGGCTCCCACCACAATCTCGATGTTCACCTAAGTAAATACCCTGCCATATTCCTAAAGCTAAACGACCGTTGGTGATGGGAATTGTCACACTGGTGCCAAGTGTCGATGCTTTAATGTGGGCAGGCATATCATCATCGCCTTCATAAGTGTGTCTATAGTAGGGCGCGCGCTCGGGAACAAACTTATTGAAATGCGATTCCATATCGCCACGCACCATTGGGTCTTCGTTTTCGTTTAGCGTGAGGCTGGCAGAGGTATGTTGAATAAAGAGATGTAATAAACCAACGGATAGAGAGCCAATATCGTGTATCTGTTGTTCAATTTCATCAGTAATGAGATGAAATCCACGCTTTCGCGCATTTAGGTGTATAGTCTTCTGAATCCACATACGCCATCCTTTATAATGTATTTGGAAAAAAAGTGGTTTAACGCTATCTTTTGAACTTGAATTTATCAGGTATCGCTCACATTTAATTATGTTAGAGCTAGAGTTTGTACCGATCTTTCTATCAGGAATTCGAATCCTGATTTATCTCAAGGTACCGCTCTTCATATACGGCATAATACGTCGTGAAAAAAAATTACAAAGAATCTTTCGGTGGTGATGCGGTTCGGTCATCACTGAAAAATATAAACTTTCGCCTAACCGGGGATTCTATTCATCACTTAAGTGACGTTTAGAATAAAACCTACAGTAACATCGGGATAGATACCATGTTGAAAAATATCAACCCAACGCAAACACAAGCGTGGAAAGCGCTAACGGCACATTTTGAGTCAGCTCAAGATATGGATATGAAAGAGCTGTTTGCTCAAGATGCAAAGCGTTTCGAGAACTTTTCTACTCGTTTCGGTTCTGACATCTTAGTGGACTACTCTAAGAACCTAATCGATGCTGAGACTATGCAGCACCTATTTGCTCTTGCAAACGAGACTGAAGTAAAGTCTGCAATTGAAGCGATGTTTGGCGGTGATGCAATCAACAAGACTGAAGGTCGTTCAGTACTTCACACTGCTCTACGTAACCGCAGTGATAAGCCAGTAATGGTTGATGGCAAAGACGTAATGCCAGCAGTGAACGCAGTACTAGCAAAAATGGAGCTGTTCACACACCGCATCGTTTCTGGTGAGTGGAAAGGTTACACAGGTAAAGAGATCACGGATGTTGTCAACATCGGTATCGGCGGTTCGGACCTTGGCCCGTACATGGTGACTGAAGCGCTAACGCCATACAAAACTCGTCTAAACATGCACTTTGTTTCTAACGTAGATGGCACTCACATTGTTGAGACGCTTAAGCCGTTGAACCCAGAAACAACGCTATTCCTAGTAGCATCTAAAACATTCACCACTCAAGAAACCATGACGAACGCACACTCTGCACGTGATTGGTTCTTGGCTGAAGCGGGCGACAACGCACACGTTGCTAAACACTTCGCAGCACTATCAACTAACGCAACTGCGGTCGCTGAGTTTGGTATTGATACTGACAACATGTTCGAATTCTGGGACTGGGTTGGTGGTCGTTACTCACTATGGTCTGCAATCGGTCTTTCTATCTCACTATCTGTTGGCTTCGATAACTTCGTTGAGCTACTAGAAGGTGCTCACGAGATGGATAACCACTTTGCTTCAACTGAGTTTGAAAGTAACATTCCAGTCATCCTTGCTCTTATCGGTATTTGGTACAACAACTTCCACGGCGCTGAGTCAGAAGCTATCCTACCTTACGATCAATACATGCACCGTTTTGCTGCTTACTTCCAGCAAGGTAACATGGAATCGAACGGTAAGTTTGTAGACCGCGAAGGCAACCCGGTAGAGTACCAAACAGGTCCTATCATCTGGGGTGAACCGGGTACAAACGGCCAGCACGCGTTCTACCAACTGATACACCAAGGCACTAAGCTGATCCCATCAGACTTTATCGCGCCTGCTATCAGCCACAATCCAGCCTCTGATCACCATCAGAAGTTGATGTCTAACTTCTTTGCTCAAACTGAAGCACTAGCATTCGGTAAGACAAAAGAGACAGTAGAAACTGAATTCCTAGCGGCGGGCAAAACAGCTGAAGAAGTTGCTGAGCTAGTACCTTTCAAAGTATTTGAAGGTAACCGCCCAACAAACTCAATTCTTGTTAAACAAATCAACCCTCGCTCTTTAGGTAACCTAATTGCGATGTACGAGCACAAGATCTTTGTTCAAGGCGTTATCTGGAATATCTTCAGCTTCGACCAATGGGGTGTAGAGCTTGGTAAGCAACTAGCAAACCAAATTCTTCCAGAGCTTGCTGACGATGCTCAAGTAACGTCTCACGACAGCTCAACGAACGGCCTAATCAACGCATTTAAAGCGCTTAAAGCTTAATTGAGTTGATAGCCTAAAAAGAAACGCCAACCTTCGGGTTGGCGTTTTTGTATCTGTCGTTCTAACAATGGCTAAATCGCAGGTAACAAAAAAGGCTGCCATATCTGTCAGCCTTTTAAATACAGCGTCAGCCTTCTAAATATTGTCTCTATTCGAAACAGATCTCGATGAAGGCATTACCCCATTGAGACGTGAAAGGCATGATGATGATTGCGCCTTCACATTTGTGACGAATAGTATGACCTTTACCTGCAACCACGATTGGCGTTGCCATGTCGAAGTCGAAGCCGCTTTCTGCAAGAATTCGTTTTGCGCCGCCCGTAACCATATTAGTGATTTCACCGACCATATCGGTTACTTCTTCATTTAGGCCGTTTGGTCGTTCACCCAACATGTTTTCCATGATTTCTAGGGCAAGGCCTTCATCAAAGGTGATCGACATTGAGCCTCGAGATTGTGGGCCAACCATACCGATTAAACCAGAGACATCACCACGAGCGATTTCATCTTTTTTAACTCTTGGCTTTTGTGGTTTCAATTCTAGAGAAGCCATCGTTTTTAGTACATTCATTAGAGAAGCTAAAAACGGGTTTACAAATTCAGCGCGCATAATGTTCTTCTATAATCTTATTGTTTCATATCAGAGGAGCAAGTTTGGCAAATGCCATGAGATTCAATAACGTGATTCGTTAATTGAAAGCCATGCTTCTCAGCGTTATTAGCGAGTTGATTGATAAGAGCATCGTCTTGTAGCTCAATCACAGTGCCACATTTGTCGCAGATTAATAGCTGTGAGAAATGCTTGTTGGCATTACAAGAGCAACAACATATAAAGCTATTGGTAGACTCAACTCGGTGAATGAAACCTTGTTCCAACAAAAAATCTAAAGCGCGGTAAACTGTGGGCGGTTTGGCTTGTGGTTCGCTCACCTTTAATTGCTCTAACAATTCGTATGCACTGGAGGCTTTTTTATTAGAGAGGATGAGCTCAAACACTCGCTTTCTTTGCGGAGTTAATCTAACTCCTCGAGATGCGCATAGCCCTTCAACTTGCTCTATTAATGTGTGGTCCAAATTTTTCACCATTCAATCGGACATTCCTGTTCAAATTCTATTTCTAGATAACTTTACTTGGGAGCCAATGATTTCTATTAAAGTCAGGTACAGAGCGTATTGTGACCCACGACTTTGAATAAGACAAGGTAACTCAAAATGACTGTGTGACTCAAGGTATAACTGATTAGTGAGGCTGAATTAGAGGCCTGGTGAATAGGTTTAAATAAGAAAGTGTGAAGTAAAGTTCATATAGCACAATTAGGACATAGCATTTACAATAGCCGACTTTGCTTTTTGCTGGGTGTTCCAGCAGATTTTTTGACTCGCTATCAGGTTACTTTGCCATGACACACTCATGTAAGTTGTCTGTCGCTCCAATGCTCGATTGGATTGATTAAGCAGCCTTAGCAAGGGCTGAGCTAGTTTGAGGGGTACTATAGGAGTACCGCACTCAATAAATGCTTCTACGCGTTACATTCTTTGTCCTGTCCAAACCACCTCACCGATGATCTCGAAGTCGGCACTTTTAATCTCTTCTTTGCCTAGTTCCCATGCTTCATACGCACTATTGTCACTGACTACCTTGATACCGTTTGGTAAAAATTGAAGTCTTTTCACCATTAGTCGATTGTCATATCTGAATACGTAAATCCCGTCAGTAGAAAAACCATCAACTCGGTTCACCATTACGATGCTTTGATTTTTGAGAGTAGGGATCATGCTGTCACCACGAACAGGCATTAAGAAAATGTTGTTTGGGTTAAAGCCAAGCTCTTGCCTAATGAATCGCTCACTGAAAACCATTGCGCTAGATTCTTCTTCTTTTTCAACAAGCGTACCTTGTCCAGCACTCACCTCAATATCGAAGAACTTCAATTCCAAATAACCTTTTGGTGCAATTGAGCCTGTTTTTGCGATCTCTTTCGCTTTTAAGAAAATATCTTCGGGGATGTGATCACGGTGTTTCCAGTTGGAAATGGTCTTAGGTGACTTCCCTAAAACTCTTGCTAAATCAACATTCTTAGACGTGTTAGTAAGTTCTTTAAGTTCCTTTAATTGTTCCTCAAAAGTTCCCATTAAGAAATCTCCGTGTACATTTGGGGTTGCTAATTGAAATTAGATCCTCAATAATTCCCCATGAAATGATTAGGGAGGTTTGAGGGATATTTAAGTTTCCTCGAATGACTTCAAGTGTACTACACGGAGGAAGTATGAACACAAAATTTGCACTACTCGCTAGGTTTGAAAATCCAACCGTAGAACTAAAACAAATCAGCCAAGAGTTTTTTGGTATCACCCCTAAGACGGCAGAGCAAAGAGCGAAAGCTTGTGACTTTCCCGTTCCTACCTTCAAGTTGCGTGATTCAGAGCGCAGCCCGTCGTTAATCAAGATAGAAGACCTAGCTGCTTACATTGATAAGCGTCACTCAGAAGCCACGCAAGATTGGCTATCAGTAAACGGGTAAGAGGATTGAACATGAATAATGTAACGACTCCGATTCACAGCGTTAGCGTAGACCTTTCTCATTCGAGTGAAGCCAAAGAGCTTTTAACGATAGTTAAAGGCCGTTTGTCTTGGTTAAGCCCGTCCTCACCTGAGTTTGAATTTTTATCTCCGATTTATAAGCAGTTGGTCGAAGCAGCAAGTTTATTGGAAAGCTTGGAGGAATAGACATGCCAACAACAAAGGGGCTTGAAATTCTTGCAAACCTAAAAGCCAAGCACTTTCCAAATGGCTATAGCTCAAAGCAACGAGGCGGTAAAGATTACCGCTTCAGCTCCAAAGGGCAGGCGGAATATAAGCGTGCGCTAAAGCTTCAAATTATTAGGCTTCGAGAGGTAGTTTCATGAGCCGCAATAGTAAATATGAAGCAGCAAGGAAAGAGGAAGGACTCAAGAAGGTTACGTTATGGGTGCCGCAAGACAGAGAAAGCGAGTTTCACATGTTAGCAAAAGCATGTTGTGAATTTCGTCATTTAACTTTTAACACTCTGCGCGATACCCAATCAGGTAAGTACATTTCTTTAGAGCGTTTATAACCCGTCACTGGTGACAAGATGAATAAACACGAAGTTCAACAAAAGGCGGCGGGAGAATTGCAAAAGCGTTTGTCTCGCTCTTGGCAAGGTGAGTTTTTACGCCGTAACAAGATTAATGCTTCACAAGCTACTTTGTCGCGTTGGGCGTCTGGTAAGCAAGCGATTCCACTCCACATTCTAGTTCAACTAGAAATTATCGAATTCAAGAGTTAGCCAGGGCGGCATACGTTCTGTGTATGTTGTCCAGGGGAGAGAGATAGTGAGTACCTACAAGCGATTTTATCAACCTAACGTAAATCAATCTTTTGGTCAGTTCGTTTCAAATGTTACTGCGCATCTGCCGATGATGTTGCGCCAAGACATCGACCTCAAGATTGGCATTCGTAAAAAACGAGATAACCCTACTGATCGCAATCTATCCGCGTTCGTTAAAGATCGCGTGTCTTACGTTGATAAAGTCGCTCATCACTTTTCAAGCAAGTTTCCTTTTGGTTTTGCCTGTCATGAGCCTAAGCCTTTAGAGCTCACCCATGACATTCTTATGAGTGACGACTTAATCAAAGACTTTGCTGTCAAGCTGACAGTAGCCTTTGCCGATATCATTAACGATATTGCCATTGTCGAAACTGAAAAGCGTATTGATGGCATTCCTGATAGCTCTCTGGACTACTACGAGGCGTTGCATTACGGCTTTGAACAAATCCGTGACGTGATGTTAAAAGCGTTCGTTGAACCGCCTAACGCTGATACCAGTGATATAGGTAAGAAGCTCACCATTCAAGACGCTGAAACCATTTTAGAGTGCGCTATTCGTCGTTGTATCGATCCGAAATATTTAACGCGCAAACTTAAACGTCTGCGTAAGCAATACATTGAGCACGCTCAAGTGACTCTAGGTAATGTCGGTAAGAAGCAAGGACAAACGCATTACGTCTCGCGTCTAACTCTCTCTAATTTCAAGCAGAAGATGCGTGAGTCAGAAGACTTCATGCAAAATATGGTTGTGATTAGTCATGAGACCATGCAGGAGTTCAACCTTGCCGAAGTAGCCTCACGTACAACCGCTAACCTTGAGAACCGACGAGTTGAACTTGTTGTTCGTAGTCGTGGCGATGAAGAGCGAGCCATTGATATGGGCTTCGAAGGTATATTTATTACATGGACGCTACCGTCTCAATATCACCGTAATTCTCCCAAGTGGAATGGTTGCACCGTAAAAGAGGCGCACCAAAACCTAATGGAGCAGTGGAAGCTTGCTCGTGCTCACTTTGCAAAAATTGATTTACCTTGGTTTGGCCTACGGGTAGCCGAACCCCACAAAGATGGAACTCCTCACCTCCATGCATTTGTCTATTGTGCCTCTGAGCATAAAGCGGAATTCATGCGTATTTGCGCCACGATTGCCCGAAATGAAGATGCTGACGAGCTTCATACCAAGCAGCAGCGTAAGGCTCGTTTTTACGCAAAACCTTGCGACCCAGCGAAGGGGAGCGCAACGGGTTACATCATCAAATACATATCAAAGAACATTAACGGGGCGCACATGCCAGAAGGTGATGCCGGTGATATTGCTGTATCGGTTAGAGCGTGGGCAAGTGCATGGGGCATTAAGCAGTTTTCACAATCGGGTGCTCCTGCCGTGGGATTGTGGCGACAGCTGAGACGCGCCAATAAATTGGACGTGGCCATTGATGAGGATTTAGCGAATCTACATGACCATGCAGATAAATCACGTTGGAAAGAATTTACTCAACACATTGGGGATTTGCGTCTTGCTCATGAAGAGCAATTTAATCAGTACGGTGAAACAACCAAGCGGGTAATTGGCCTCAAGTGGTTGGGTAATGTGATCGAAACGTGCAGCGAGCGTTTTTCTATTGTGGCGAAGTGCGATGTGGATGCGTGGAAAGATGAGCGAAGCGAATTAACCCAAAGAAGCGGAGCTTCGTCTTGGAGCACTGAAAATAACTGTAACTCTCCCTTAGTTGAACATCTTCAACGCGTGACCGGATGGAGCGTGGAGGGAGTCCAATGTCTAATCTCACCGCTAATGCGGGGGGCAAAAGTTCAAATAGATAAATACACGAATATCAGTTTCAAAAACAATCGTCTGATTGTGTATTAAACCATTGCCAACGATGTGAATCAGGGGCTAAACACTAAACAACGTCGTGAGACAGAGGAACACCATGAACACACTTTCTAAAGAAGAATGCCAAGCAGAACTAAAACGCCTAGATACTATTGATGGATTAGAGAAAGAGCTTGAAATCGCCTTCGATAAAGTCAAAGACCTATCACCAAGTGACCTACTGACGCTTGCACCCAAACTTTTGATGGGAAATGCCAACCCTCTGACTGAGCTTGGCCTTGACCCCCAATTGGTAGACAAAGCAAAGCTTGTCGCTAAAGCCAACCGCATCATTCGTTCAGAACGTAAAAAGCAGCTTCAAAAGCAGATGGGTAATGTGATTGAAGAGGTGCAAACCAATGAGTAAAACACCAAATCCAACGCGGGGTTATGTCTCTTGCCCAGTGTGTAGTCGAGCGTCAACCGTTCACATGGTTGGCGAGGGCAAACTGATTGATACAGGCGAAACCGTTAAGAACGGGCGCAACCTTGGATTGCTTTATTACAAGTGTCCAAGTTGCGGTAATAGTTCAATGAGTAAAACGGTGAGTGATTATTGTAGTGAGCACATGAAAGAGTCGGTTGCCCAGCTGCCAGTGCTAAACGAAGTCGTTGAGCTTGAGCTAACCGAAGATGAGCCAACGGTCATTGAAGCGCAAACCAATACCGATTCAACTGAAATGACTACGGTAGAGCAAGCGCTCCCAACCGAAGAAATCCAAGACGAAGTGCAACCACCAAAACCAAGCCTTAAACCGCAATTGCTCAAGGTTGGAGCATGTTTGGGTTTGATTCTCGTGTTGCTCTTCACCATTAAACGTTTATTGGCAACGCCAAAATCAACGCAAGAGGGTAACGCCAATGGATGAATCAACCGTTGAAATGAGTGCTGACAACCTTGCTGAGCTTGATATGTACGTTGCGGAGCTGCAATCGAGCGCTTCAACCGAAAACCAATCGAGTGGCAGCACTGAACAAGACCCCGAAGTCGATGTTAGTGAAGCATTGGATGCGTTGGTTACAACGGGGTTAGTGGTTGTTGAGCAAGCCGTGTCGATTATGAAAGACATTGATTTTGAATTTGATGATCGCGCTAAACAAAGCGTCATCAATGCAGCTCGACCTGTTGCTAAACAATACGGTGGCGCATTGCTTGAACATTGTGGTGATTACATGAACTTGATGACGCTCACCTTGGCGATTTTAGGTTTGTGGTGGGCTTCTAAGAAACAAATCACCGTACTAGAAATGCAGAAAGAAGAGGAGGCGAAGCATGTCGCTAATCGTAAATCCGATTAACTCTAATCCCTCTCATGATGCCGAGCACACCGTTTATTTAGGTGGTACGGGTAGCGGGAAAACCAGTGCCGTGAAATTCATGGGGCTAGTACCCAAAAAAGGACAAGTCCTGTTCTTTGACCCGTACCGAAATTATGCGGGGCAAAAGTTTCACGGCCAGATGTGTCATGGCTTTGATGACCTTGCCAAGTTTATCAAAGCGGCAGTGCATGGTCGTCGTGTTGGTTGTTCGTTTAAGCTTGCCTATGTCCCGCCCAAAGGAGCGTGCATGTCAGAACTTGAAGCTTTTAGCGCGATTGCTTGGGCGTTGGGGGATGGTCATAAAACTAAGCTGAATGTGGTGATTGAAGAACTCGCAAGTTGCGCGGAAACCTCTGGAAAGCTAGAAGGTAAAACAGGTGAGCTTTTACGTGGTGGCCGTCAGTTTGGTCATGTGGTGCACACCATCTTTCAGCGTGGGCAAGAAGTACCTAAAACCGTGACTAATCAATCTTCGGTTTGGTGGTTGGGCGCGGTGAACTCTGGCGTGGATGCGGATTGGGTTGCCAAACAAAAAGGCATTCACTCAAACGAAGTTGCTGATCTTAAAAGTGCCAAGGTTAATAAGCGTCTTATCGGCAAGGCGATCGCGGAATACCTAATTGTTCGTGATGGGATTGGCAACATAGAACGTGGTGCACTGAACTGTGAAAGTGGGAAGCTCCTATCTCGCAATTACCGTTAAACCCTTCGTGATGCCTCTCTCATTTCAACCTATAGGTTAAAAGTTCTACCTATAGGTTGAAACCTCATGACCTTGTTTCGGTTGTCTGATTTGATAATGACTCTTAAAAACTTTCCAACGTTGTGAAACAGGGGAAACCATGAAAGCAAGTCATAAAGCCATGCTAATCACAGTCGTCTTAGTGCTGTTGGCATTAGCGGTAATCAACAATGTAGGCGCGCTCAAGCCTCTCAAAGAGCAAATCAATGGTAATTCGGGGTGGTTTTAAATTATGGAACTACTGAATACACCATTTAACCCACGTCCACTCGATTTAGACCCTGTTGAAGGAGCTAATTGGGGCAACCAAGCAAGCTTACGTTTGGTTAGTGGTCCAACATACCAATCCATAGAACTGGTAACGAACATTACTAACCCTGCTGATATTGAGCGTGTACGTATCACGTTAAACGGCAAGGAAACGTACAACCTAACAGGTCAAGATTTAGTAGACCTTCAGGAGCATCGCAAACAGTTCACACAAGCGGGTCGCTATGTCATCCCATTTGCAGATTTAACGCTTCGCACCAAAGGCGGTGTTCGCACTGGTGAGCTTGTTACCCTGCAAGGTGAAATCTGGTTTGTGTATATCCAGTTAGCTCCAAAATCGGGTGGTACAGCTGCGCCAAGCATCCGTGCACGTTCTCATACGACACAAGCTCAATCACAGCGTGTTTACTTACCGCGTATTTACTCTTTGTCTTGGTTTGCCAGTGCATCGGGTCGTACTCCGTTTGATTTTTCTGAGCGTTCTCCGCTTCTGTCCTTAAAGCGTATTCACTTCAAAGACTCGTCGATTGATCGCGTTCGTGTTCTTCGCGATAGCGTTGAAGAAATCAACGTCAACAAAGCAGACAACGCATTCGACCTCGCTATCTGTGGTTTAGAACAAAATCCAGATTGGTTCAGTCTTGATTTTGTTCGTACTGGCTTTGGTGTGGAAGGTCGCTTGCCGACTAATGCCATGAAGCAGCTTCAATTCGAGCTTGATAAGTCTCAAACGGGCAGCGTGTCTGTGTTGATTGAAGCTATTGAGCAAGTAGGCGTTATCACAGCGAACTAAGGGGGTGGGCCATGTCCTTACCTGACCAACCGAAAGCCACCGCCAGTTCTGGCGGTTGGTTTGACAGCATCCTCGAAGGTGCGGGTGAACTTGTTGGTGGCGCTGTCGACGTGGTGGGTGACTTTGGCGGCAATATGCTTGGTATCAAAATGGATAACGAGCTAGAACGCGCTAAGTCGGCCAGTCCAGACGAGAATCGCGCCAACAATAACGACTATCAGCAACCCAATGGACAGCCCGTGAATACGAGTAGCGGTGTTCAATGGCAGACCATCGCCATTGTTGTGGTGTTGTTGCTTGTGGTGTTTGGCGGATTGGCGTTCGCGCTCAAAGGGGGCAAGTAATGCCAATCCTCTATCTCGGTGTGGCGGGCTTAACTCTTGGGTTTTTGACCGCCAAGGAAATCAACAAATCAGCGTGGATCATTGTGGTGATACTGGCGCTGATTATCTGGCTGAAAATGGGTTGATATGTTTGGAGCAATGACCAGTTTAACGGGCGGTGGTGGTTTAACGGGCGGTAGCGCTGGACCATCTACAGCCACAAGTAGTAACCAGTCGGGGCAATCAATTGGTGGAATCAACATGGGTGGTGGGGTGAGTCCTTGGCTCATTCTTGCTATCGCAGTGTTGGTCATCGTAGCCCTAAAGGTACTCAAATGATCCAAGTGGTAACGCATTCAAAAAGTACACAAGAGCGATTGCGAGTTGCTTTTCGCGCTTGTCCTGATGACTTCGAGTTAATGGAGCAAGCTATAAGCGATGGCCTTGTTAGCATCTATCTGATTCAAGGTGATAACTATGACCTTGCTGTTGCAGGTGAGGTGTTTGGCAATAGCTATTTTGTGTGGGCGGTACAGGGAACTGGCGCAGTGAAAGCGACCCGTGAACTGGCAGCTTATGTCAAAAGCAGCGGTTTGAAAGCGATTACCACGAAAACGTATTTTCCTTTGGTGGCGCGCTTATTAAAGCGGCTTGGAAAAGTCTCAAGCATAGAGCGAGACAGTCACCAATTATTACGATGGGAGGTGTAGTGCATGGGTGGTAAATCCAGTTCAAGCAATAGCACCAGTACAAAGAATACCAGTAGTCAAAATGCTATCAGCGGTGACAACCTCGGCGTTGCACTGAGTGGTATTGAAGGTTCAACGATTAATGCCACGTCCACCGATTATGGCAGTGTGGCTAAGTCGTTTGATTTTGCAGGTGACGCGCTCGATGAATCATTAGCGCTCGCCAATGGTGCGCTCAAAGAATACAGCTCAAGTAATAGCGAAAACCTTCAAATGATAGCAGGGCTTGCGGGTAATCAAGCGGCTCAAAATACACAGAACCTCGACAAGCTAACTGAGCTTGCCAAGTTCAAGCAAGACAACGGACAAAGCGCTCTCAACAAACAGCAATTAGTTCTTATGGCCGTGATTGTATTTGTGTTTGGTTTTGTTTTGTTTAAGGCGGTGAAAACATGAACCTCACTCTAATAAAAGGGCAAGTCGTTCCCTTAACCGTAGAGTCTAGTTGGCTTTTTATTGAGTCGTATAAAGGCAAATTGTCAGTTCGATTAGATGATGCTGGAGAGGAATTTACTTTGCCTAGTGGCTCGGTTCTTCGTTATGGAAAACCAATGGGGCGCATTTTACTTAGTGGTGAAGGTAGCCTTTCACTTGAGCATGGCCGTGGGGATTTTACCCCACCAGTTGAAGGGCAAAAGCTAGAAATTCAAACCATGCCACAAATCGAATTGGTTCCTGGTCAAAGTATGAAAGTCAGCGAGCTGCCAGAAGTACGTCTTGAACCTAATCAGAGCGTACGCCTTGAACCCAATCAGGTTGTAGGCGTAGAAGTTAGTAACGAATTAATGGGTCGTTCAGGTGAATTGCCAATGCCTGTTCCCGCTAATGCCAATCGTAAAGGGATAATTATCAAAGCGCCTGCAAGTAATGTAGGGGTGTTGAGTCTCAAAGGTTTTGAGTTAGTCGCGGGTGAGACGGTCACGATTGAAACTACAGCGGGGTTCACTTTGTCAGGAACAGAGCCTGATACAGATACAGCGCATATATTGGAGTATTAACATGCTATTACCACCGCTACCTACGGGTAACAGTCGAAATAAAATCGAATTTCTGTATGAGCACATGAACTCTGGCGAACCCAGTTCTGATGCACCATTAGCGATACCGATTATTCAAGGTGATTTTTATCGAAGTGGCCGAGATGGTTGGAACGAAGACCTAGACGGATTTTTGCTTACATACAGTGTCTCTGAGTTCTCCGAATTTGGAGACATGGATATCTTGCCATTGATCTCTTTAGCACCTGAAAGTGATGAGCCCTTTGTTAAGTTTTTCTTCAACCTTTCAACCATGCTTCGCCTATCCAATTTTGAGGGGGAATTGGGCTTTGCTGTTGTTTTAGCTGATGAGCAAGGCAACGTCATCAAATCCCCCGATGGTTACGCTACAAAGTTAGACCTAAAAAGTACTACGGTTCACGGCACTCCTTCAGAGCTAGGGCAGCGAGTCACGGCTAATGAAACGGCTGTCTTATGGGTTGATAAGGAACTTATCAAAGGAAAACAAAAAGTTATTCTACATCTGATGATCAGAGGCGATGCAGCTTACACCTCCGATAGTGGAAGAACGGACAAAGAAATTTTGTCGAGAGTGTTCCTGCATGGTGGTGATGTGACTTTGGTTGGTTTGGGCGTGTCGTAAGTCTAATCGTAGGAGGCTGCATGATTCGCGCACTTATTGTTATTGCCTTAATCCTTTCTCTATATCAGGGGCAAAAAGTTATGAAATCACAACTTAATCGCGGGGTTCGTAATAACAACCCGCTCAACATTCGCATTAGTGGCAACGCTTGGACGGGTAAGGTTACACCATCGAAAGATAAGGCTTTTGAAACTTTCTCTGATTCGAAGTATGGCTTTCGAGCTGCGACCAAACTCATCCGTAACTATCAGAACCTTTATGGACTCAATACGCTCTCGGGCATTATTCATCGTTGGGCACCAGAGAGTGATAACAACGATACCGAGAATTACATTCAGTTTGTGGCTAGCAAGGTTGGCGTAAATCCTAGTGCTGCTTTAAATCTCTATGACGATCATTTCATGACTCGTCTTGTTCATGCCATGTCCATCATGGAAGTTGGGCGATATTACTCAGTGAGTGATGCAGCTGCAGGGGTCGCGCTTGTATGACCAAACAAGAAGCAATGCAACGTTTGGCGGTTGGGATTCTGACCGCTTTAATCAGCGCTTATATTTGGAAGCGCATCAACAGCTAGGGGTTAACAATGAAAGTGGATTTTAAACAGCTATCGACTAAGAAAGGGCTTGCGTTAATTGGGGCGGGTATTGCTCTTGCTGCGGGGCATCCTGAACTACTTACTGCGAGCGTTTCAGAAACGGGCGTTCAGTATGGAGGGCTTTTGGGTACCTTAGTTCCATTAGCAATTGGCCTGTGGGAAACCCTACGCAATGAGTTCAAAGGCCTGTAAGTATGAATGAATTCCCTTTTGTGCAATTACTCACTGAGTTTGGATTAAAGCCTGCTGAAGTGTTGGTCTTAATTATGCTCTGGCAAAATATAAAGGGTAATAGAGTCTTGTTAGATAAGTTGGTTGAAAAAGTGCATCGGTTAGAAGTGAAATTAGGAGACCGTCAATGCTCTGAATAGTCCTGAGTTTATCCTAGTTACCATATTTTGAAATTTTAAGCTGATGTGCACAGCATTCGTATGTATATTCGGTGGTAGATAATTAATTTGGTAACGGAAAAGTGATGGATAAGAAAACTAAAGGGTCATGGTTAATTCACCATACCAACAAAATTCAATGTGTTAGGAATGTTCGAGGGTACAACAAAACTGTTAAAGCAGGGAAGGCTGGTCTTCTATTGTCAGCAATGAGTGCCTCGGATAAAGAGTTAAAAGTTAATCGCAGTCGGTTAGAGGTTTTAGCTGACAGCGTTGGTGTTAGTGACCTTGAAATTGATCCATTACTAGAGCTGCTAAAGAAGAAAGATTTAGTTGATTATGTACAGTCAGAAGTTGTTGTTCTTGGTGTTACGACTACGACCGCTCTTGAGCATACTGCTGATATTTTTGACACTCATGAGCCCACAGATAAAGAGAGGGCGTCTCTAGAAATCTCCGAGTTGGCATCAGAACGACCGCAAAGTGATGAATTTTTGATAGATACATTATCTACAAATTTTAAAACGCTAGCAGGTGACATGAATGATGTATTGAAGCAATCCGAGCAGATTGGTTTCACTGATGCTGAAAGGATTGGTCAAAACAATACGCTTTACTTCAATGGTAATCTCTTTCGCAAAGATGATACGCAGAAAATTAATAAAGTGCTTGAGTCTCTATCTTCTGCAGAGCAAAGCCGTCTGATTGAACTGAATTCACTTTTGGATAGCCATGCGTGTATATCTGTAGATTGGGCTAAAAGAATACTGACTGAACCACTATATAATAAGACGATCCCGATTGGGCTGTATGACTTGAATGTTGTATCAAACAATCAAGAAGATGCAGGTTTTATAACAAAACCTTCAGCGTTTTCTAAGTATAACAGTGCGGCAGTTGATGATGCATTTGACTTGGTTAAAGCATTTGTCTGCTCTCTGACTTACGGGATGACGAGAAGCGGAAATTCTAGAGGTCGTATTACTTGGATTGAAAGGCTATTAGAAGTGCTAGTCAATGGCGGCTGTGTTGGACCAGCTCCAGCTATTGCATATGACTACAAAATATTAGAGCACAAGAACGTCGTACAAGTTAGTCAAGGGCACAATAAAGGAAGCTACGGTTGGGTTATGAGGCTCTTGAAAAAAGAAGTTGGAGAACTAGCTCTGGCTGCGATTAAGAACGGTAATATCAATGAGCATTCTTTAGATAATTTACCTTCTGCCAGAATTAGTAGTTACAAGAAGCCAGAAACCATGCGTGAGATATCTCGAAAAGAACAGGTAGATAACTCTCCAAAAGAAACGCATGATATGTTAATGGTCTTGAGAACTAATAAGGTTGTATGATGATAAAACTACCTAAAGGCTTTCAAATGGAAGAGCTCCTGAGGAATTATTTAATTAATGCGGGGTATTTTGTAGTCAGAGGCGTGCCATATAACTACAGAGGAACTAGCGTTACTGATATTGACCTTTGGTTGTATTCAAGAACTTCAGTTCTTTCGAGAGAAATCTCTATTGTGGATGTTAAAAACAAAAAAACACCGCAAGCGATGGAGAGAATATTTTGGGTCAAAGGTTTGAAAGATGCCGTAGGCGCAGATAGGGCTTTGATTGCGACTACTGATCGACGTGAAGAAGTTAAGTCTTTCGGGAAAAAGTTGGATGTGTTGGTCTTGGATGGGGATTTTCTTTCAAAGTTAAGCTCATCACATAAGGAATCTGATAGACGACTTTCTGAGGAAGATTTAACAGCTCTAATTAAAAAGTATGAATATCAAAAGATTGATGGTGATTGGCAAAACAAACTGATTGAGAGTAAATCACTTCTAATTGAAGGTTTGAACTTTAGTTCTTGTATCCAGTGGTTAAGCTATTCGAAATTTTTTGCCGACCAAGTGATCATAAAACCTACTCACCAAGAGGCGTCTTCACGGTGTTTTTATCTTTTGTGTTCTTACATTGCTTTGGGGGTCGATTTTATTTTGAAAGAATGTTCATTTTTGGCTGCCGATGAGCGAAAAAGAATACTAACAGAAGGCTTTACTTATGGAGATGGAGGGTTGGCTAGTATTAAAAAGACCCTTAATTTATCTTCAGCATTAATCGAGACTTATATTGATAATAGCTCGGCTATCAACAACCAAATTGCAGGTAAAGTTCAAGAAGAAATGTCTCAGTTAGAAGCATCTTCTTTGGGTGAATATTTTAGTCGAGTTGATGTTGGTAAAAAGCTGTTTTCGATATCTATTGAATTAGAGAAGGCTGCAATGAGCACTGTTCTGTTGAGTCAAAGGGAGCTTTCTTTTGAAGCTCGGTCATTTTTGGGCTGTATACTTGATTATCTCTCAGTAGATCGAGAAAAGTTCAATAAGAGCCAAAGCGAGAATATAATACCTACTCAGACAGAATTACCTATCTAGAAGCTAATGGCATGCACAAATAGGGCATGCCTTTTAGCATATCTTACGGGGTGTTTTTATTATGGAGGTTCTGCGGAAACAACTGCGTATAAACCTGCCACAAAATATTCAAGTTTCTATGCCCAGTCACTTGGGCTACTTCCTCGATAGAGTATCCCTTTTCAAATAGCCTACTAGCTCCCTCTCTTCGCAAATCGTGATACCTCAAGTCTTCAATACCTAATTCATTCCTAACTCGTTGAAAGCCTGCGCTGACACTTCGTGAGTTATACGGGAAAATAAGCTCACCTTTGTCTGGTTGTTTTAGTGCGATCTCAAATGACTCACCAAGCAAAGGCACAATCATGTGATTACCTTCTTTTTTCCTTGGGTCTTTTCTATCTCTAACCAGTATCGTTTTATGCTCTTGGTTGAGATCTTCCCAACGCAGCTTGCAGACTTCACCAATTCGCATACAAGTAAGAATGCTGAACTCAAGAATATCGGTGAATGGAATTCTAGTTGTGCCGTTTGGCCGGAAAGATTCACGTTGTTCTAACCCAAGCTTTAAGAGCTTCAGTTCTTCAGAAGTTGGGCGACGTGTTCGTTTCTGACTCTTACCAACTAACCCCATATCAATCAGAACTGGTACGGCTTCATCAAATATTTGGTGATTGGTATCGATGTTGAAGACAGGCTTAGACTTTTTCATTACAGAACGTAGGTAAGCAATATCATGATAAATCGTTGCGGGTTTGGCTCCTGCACCTCTTCTATTTTTACAGTGCTCGATTAAGTCGCTAGTTCGTAGCTGATTACTCTCAACTTGGGCGATGTCGCAATCCCTAAGCATTTTAATAACGTAGCGTTTGGTGCGGCCTGTATTGTCCCAGAGATCACGCTCAGCCATGAACAAATCGAGGAGTACCGAAAGGGGGACTGTTTTTGGCTGATTGAGTACCCCTTGAGCCTCTAGTTCAGCTACCCTTTTTTTACCCAAAGCTTTAGCGAGTGCTTTCTTTTTTAGAGTTTTGCTTTCCCTGTGTATAATGCGCGAATTCTTTTTAACGATGATTGTTACCTTGAACCTTGGTTCACCGCTTTTTAGCTTTCTGGTCTCGATGGTATAACTTGCCATTGTCCAACTCCTAAAGGGGTACTTGAGGGGTACTACAGGAAGTAATTCCGTTTAATTCTAGGTAATTCACTGTATGTTTGTACAGTATTAATTGAGACTGAATCATGACAAACACTAATAAAACCAGTAAATACGCTAGTAACCGACTTTCTGTTGCACCAATGCTCGATTGGACCGACCGCCACTGCCGTTATTTTCACCGTTTGCTTTCTCAGCAGACTCTTTTGTACACGGAAATGGTAACAACAGGCGCGATCTTACATGGTAAGGGCGACTTTCTAGAATATAACGAGCAAGAGCATCCTCTTGCGCTTCAACTGGGTGGTTCTAACCCGGTTGATTTAGCGGCTTGTGCCAAGCTTGCTGGTGATCGCGGCTATGATGAGGTTAATCTCAACGTAGGTTGTCCTTCAGACCGAGTTCAAAATGGCCGCTTTGGTGCTTGCTTGATGGCTGAGCCAGAGCTGGTGGCAGATTGTGTGTCGGCGATGAAAGAAGTCACTGATATTCCAATCACGGTGAAAACGCGTATTGGTATCGATGACCAAGACTCTTATGAGTTTCTCACTAAGTTTGTGTCGACCGTTTCTGAAAAAGGCGGCTGTGAGCAATTTACTATCCATGCACGTAAAGCGTGGTTGAGTGGTCTTAGCCCGAAAGAAAACCGTGAGATCCCACCTCTAGATTACGATCGTGCATACCAAATTAAGAAAGATTTCTCGGATCTAGTGATTGCTGTGAATGGTGGTATTACGACTCTTGAGCAAACGAAAGAGCACTTGCAGCACCTTGATGGTGTGATGATTGGCCGTGAGGCATACCATAGTCCGTTTATCTTGGCCGAAGTCGACCAACAGATCTTTGGTTTAGATACGCCAATTAAAAAGCGCTCACAAGTGGTTGAAGAGATGTATCCGTACATCGAGCGTGAACTTTCAAACGGCGCAAGTCTAGGGCACATTTCTCGTCATATGCTTGGTTTGTTCCAAAGCATGCCGGGTGCAAGACAATGGCGTCGATACATCAGTGAGAACGCGCATAAGAAAGGCGCGGGTATTGAGGTGATGCAAACGGCATTGGCTAAGATCCCCAAAGAACTGAATGTATAAGCTTCCCCTAAGGTTAAAAACCGAAGTTTAAAAGTAGAGTTAAGGTTAAAAAATTAAGGTTAAATTCGCCATTAGAGGCTAAATTTACCATTAAAAATCCCTCAAAAGCCACGCATGAAGATGTGTGGTTTTTTATTTTATTGATTAATAAAGATTTTTTGGTTTTTTAAACTTGGTATAGAAGCTGCAATATTCAAAAGTAAGAAAGATAGGTCATCAATTCAATAGGAGACCATTATGTTTGAATTAATCTTTGTTCTTATTTTTGCCGCAACATTACTCGTTACTGGTATTACGTTTATGACGGTCTTAGCGGCAACGGGGGTTGCATTACTCGTTATGTTGGTACTCGGTATGATAGGTGTCGTGTTTAAACTCTTGCCTTGGTTGATTGTGATTGCAATCGGTGTGTGGTTTTTCAAAAACTTTGTACACAGTTCTAGTCAAAGGCGTTACTAAAGTCATGGTGCCGTCAAACTTTTGCTCGCCAGCGGTTTATCGTTTTAGTCTTTAGGATGTGTGGTAAAATTTCTCCAATAATCGATGAATGTGCATACAATTAGCACAATGATATGAAATTGGAGCTATCTCAAATGAATAAAATGCCATTAATTGCTTTAGTGGGGATGCTACCTCTAAGTTCGGCAGTGCTTGCTGAAGAAGGGTTTTCTTACACGGCTAAAGTCGGTGCCGATATGTGGTGGGGAAGTACCAAGCTAAACGAAGTTAGACAAAATGATGATGTTCATTCTCCTTCGTTATATTTAGCATTTGAGCACAATGCTCCAATGCTACCAAACGCGAGTTTCCGCTATACTTCTGTCGATGCGGATTTATTGGCCTTCGATAAGTACGACTATACCTTCTATTACACATTGTTAGATCACAAACTGATGAACTTTGATGCAGGTGTGACGTTTACTCAGTATTCAAACTCGAATTACATCGAACCGAAAACAGGTAGCGCTCAAACAAGCTTTGATGAGTTGACTTGGAGTTTCTACGGTAACGCAGAGATCAACGTTCCTGACACCAACTTCGATATCATTGGTACGATGGAGTTCGGTGATAGCAGTGGCATCAAGAGTACTGATTTGATGGCTGGCGGTCAGTACCGAATCTCAGTGGCAGAAACTGAGATAGCACTGCGTGGTGGTTACCGTGTTATCGATTTAGACTCGGATGAGTTCTTTAGCTCTCAACTAGGCAAGAGCTTTGTCATGGTCGATGGTTGGTTCGCTGGTGCAGAAGTGCGCTTCTAGGTTATTTAAGCGCATTTAAAACAAATTTTAAGAACGTCACTTTATTAAGTGGCGTTTTTTTATATATATTGATTATATCTTTCTGGAATTAGTTAGCACATTCATCACTTTCGACCATCCTTATACAGAGACCTAATTAGCGTCTATTCTCATAAGGTCTATGTTGTGAGGTCAAAGCAAGGGATAGAATATGACACTCAATGAATTACGAAATTTATATCGAGAGAACCTGTTAGTCGAAGCGGTCATAGAGCCCTCGATTCAAGAGGGGGCTTGGGTTGTGGAGTTTCGCCATATGGGAGGTGGCTTTGTTTTGCTTACCGATGTTCATGGTGAGGAGTGCCATTATGCTGATTTAGATTTAGCATCAAAGTCGGCAATGGCCGTTGGTTTTCAGCAAGTTCGTATTGAAAACCAGTAGCGAATTTACGGTTCAATCGCTTTTTACTTCCAAAAAGTTATAAAACATACTTTTCTATTCTTTCTTGTTATTAAAGGGAGTGGTTAATCTATCGTCACGCAATGATTAGGGATGTCGTGACCATGTCTTTAAATAAGAAAGAGTCTTCACAAAATAATAATGCACAGTCTGGGGCTAATGAGCTACCTGGGCTAGCTGCACCACTTAATGACCAACAATTGGGTCATCTTCAGCAAACTGTTTCTGAACTGTCTTCACAGCAACTGGCATGGGTCAGTGGCTATCTTTGGGGGGTGAGCCAAGCACAGCCTGTGGGCGCCGCTGCACCTATTGCTCAAGCAGCCGCAGCTGTGGCCGCAAAACCTGCGGGTAAGTTAAGTGTTATCTTTGCTTCTCAAACGGGTAATGCGAAAGGTGTTGCTGAATCGCTTGAGGCTGAAGCGAAAGCGTTAGGTATTGCTGTCGAGCTTTTCGATGCCAGTGACTATAAAGGTAAAAACCTAGCCAAAGAGACACACGTGATTTTTGTGGCTTCCACTAATGGTGAAGGTGAAGCCCCTGATAACGCGATTGAGTTGCATGAATTCCTTCAATCGAAGAAAGCACCCAAATTATCGAATCTACAATACGGTGTGATTGGTTTAGGTGATTCAAGCTATGAGTTCTTCTGCCAAACCGGGAAAGATTTCGATAACTTCCTCGCTAAGCTTGGTGCTAAATCATTTGTTGACCGTCTTGATTGTGATGTTGATTACGAAGAGTCAGCAACGGAATGGCGCGCTAAAGCATTAGAGCAAGTAAAAGAGACATTATCGACAGGCACAGAAGCCGATGTCGTTCAATTACCAGTTGGTCAAGTGGCCGCGGGTCATTCGCAATACACCAAACAAAACCCATACACAGCGACATTGCTGACGAGTCAAAAGATCACGGGTCGCGACTCGGGTAAAGATGTTCGTCATATCGAGATTGATCTTGATGAGTCAGGTATCACTTACCAGCCGGGTGATGCGCTGGGAGTGTGGTACGAAAACAGTTCAGAGCTTGCGAATCAGATCCTTTCTAAGGTTGGGTTGTCGGGTATTGAAAGTGTTGATGTCGATGGTGAAAACTTATCTGTCCATAGCGCACTCGTCAGTAAATTCGAGATTACGACGTCAAACCCTCAACTTGTGACTCAGTTTGCTGAGCTGTCGGGTAGTAAGAAGTTAATCAAGCTGGTGGAAGATAAAGACAAGCTTCGCGAATACTCTGGTAACACTCAAATCGTCGATGTATTAGCAGAAAAAAGAACCAATCTATCAGCTAATGAGTTGATCGGCCTTTTACGTAAGTTAACGCCACGTCTCTATTCTATTGCATCAAGCCAAGCAGAAGTGGATGAAGAAGTTCACTTGACGGTTGGCCTGGTTGAATACCAAAAAGGTGAAGAGTCTCGTCTGGGGGGCGCCTCTAGTTTCCTAGCTCAGCGCTTGGAAGAAGGCGGTGAAGTGAAGGTGTTTGTTGAGAACAACAATAACTTTAAGCTGCCACAAGACGACAGCACACCTATCATCATGGTCGGCCCAGGTACTGGTATCGCGCCATTCCGCAGTTTCGTTCAAGAGCGTGAAAACAATGATGCTGAAGGCAAAAGCTGGTTGTTCTTCGGTGACCGTACTTTTACTCAAGATTTCTTATACCAAGTTGAATGGCAGAAGTACCTTAAATCTGGTGCGTTAACCAAATTGGATGTTGCTTTTAGCCGTGACCAAAAAGAAAAGGTTTACGTTCAAGACCGTTTAATCGAACAAGCAGAGCAGGTTTGGCAATGGCTTCAAGAGGGCGCATACCTTTATGTTTGTGGTGATGCGACCCGAATGGCGAAAGATGTTCATGAAGCACTAGTCACGATTGCTGAAAAACATGGCAACCAGAGCCGAGAACAAGCTGAACAATATATTAATGACTTACGTAAAGCGAAACGTTACCAAAGGGATGTGTACTAATGAGCAAGCAAGTAATAGAGCAAGAAGTGCTAGGTCAAGTACTTGGTCCTTTGGCTGACAATGAACGTCTGAAGCGTGAAAGTAATAATCTTCGCGGTACTATTGAACAAGATCTTCAAGACCGCATCACTGGTGGTTTTACCGCAGATAACTTTCAGTTGATCCGTTTCCACGGTATGTATCAGCAAGATGACCGTGATATTCGTAATGAACGTGCTAAGCAAAAGTTAGAGCCTTTGCATAATGTCATGCTGCGTGCGCGTATGCCTGGCGGCATCATCACTCCAAAGCAATGGTTGGCGATAGATAAGTTCGCAGATGAAAGTACCTCTTATGGGTCTATCCGTCTAACGACACGTCAAACCTTTCAGTTTCATGGCGTGTTGAAGCCAAACATTAAACTGATGCACCAAACGCTAAACAGCATTGGTATTGATTCAATCGCTACCGCGGGTGATGTAAACCGAAATGTTCTGTGTACCACAAACCCTGTTGAATCTGAGTTGCACCAAGAAGCGTATGAATGGGCGAAAAAGATCAGTGAACATCTATTACCGAAGACTCGTGCTTATGCAGAAATATGGTTAGATGGTGAAAAACTAGAAACAACGGATGAAGAACCTATCCTAGGTAGTAACTACCTACCGCGTAAGTTCAAGACGACTGTTGTCATTCCTCCACAGAATGACGTAGATGTTCATGCTAACGATCTTAACTTTGTTGCTATTGCTGAAGACGGAAAGCTGGTGGGCTTTAACGTGTTAGTCGGTGGCGGCCTTGCTATGACACACGGCGATACCTCGACTTATGCACGTAAAGCTGACGATTTTGGTTTTGTGGCATTAGATAAAACGTTAGACGTAGCAGCGGCGGTGGTAACGACTCAGCGTGACTGGGGTAACCGTTCAAACCGTAAGAATGCCAAAACCAAATACACACTAGACCGTGTTGGTATTGATGTATTCAAAGCGGAAGTAGAAAAGCGTGCCGGCGTTGAGTTTTCTGAAAGCCGTCCTTATGAGTTTACTGGCCGTGGCGACCGTATCGGTTGGGCCGAAGGCATTGATGGTAAGCACCACTTAGCGTTATTCATCGAAAATGGTCGTTTACTTGATTTCCCTGGGAAAGCTCTGAAAACAGGTGTTGCTGAAATTGCGAAGATTCACAAAGGTGACTTCCGCATGACAGCGAATCAGAACTTGATTATTGCGGGTGTAGCGACTAACCAAAAAGCCAAGATTGAAAAACTGGCGCGTCAATATGGTTTGATGGATGATGCTGTTTCTGAGCAACGTAAAAACTCTATGGCGTGTGTGGCTTTCCCTACGTGTCCTTTAGCAATGGCGGAAGCTGAGCGCTTTCTTCCAGAGTTCGTGACAGATGTTGAAGATATTCTGAAGAAACATGGATTACCAGAAGAAGATAACATCATTCTTCGTGTCACTGGTTGTCCAAACGGTTGTGGTCGCGCGATGTTGGCTGAACTTGGTTTAGTGGGTAAAGCACCAGGTCGCTACAATATGCACTTAGGCGGCAACAAAGCCGGTACTCGTATTCCTAAGATGTATAAAGAGAACATTACATCAGCTCAGATCTTAGAAGAGATTGATTCACTAGTGGGACGTTGGGCTACTGAACGTAAAGACAATGAAGGGTTCGGCGATTTTACAATCCGAACTGGTATCATCGAAGAGGTGATCATTTCAAAGAGGGATTTACATGCATAATTCTGTCGCTTCAAAACTGAAGTTAGCAGAGCTGATCGCATTGACTAAGACGGAGCAGATACTTCGTCTTGGACAAATAAATGCTGAGTTAGAACAGCTAACCGCCTTAGAAAGAGTTAAGTGGGCTCTAGCAAATTTAGAAGGGACGCATGTGGTGTCTTCTAGTTTCGGAATCCAAGCTGCGTTGATGCTGCACTTAGTCACTCAAGCAAAGCCAGATATTCCGGTTATTCTGACGGACACTGGCTATCTATTCCCTGAAACGTATCGCTTTATAGATGAGTTAAGCAAGAATTTGACACTAAACCTTCAAGTCTTTCGCGCACAACAGAGCCCTAATTGGCAAGAAGCGCAATATGGCAAACTTTGGGATCAAGGTATAGAAGGGATAGAGAAGTACAACAAACTTAATAAAGTTGAACCGATGAGGCGGGCGTTAGATGAGCTTGAGGCGGGGACTTGGTTTTCAGGGTTAAGAAGAGAGCAATCTCAATCGCGCGCAAACTTGCCAATCTTATCTATCCAAAATGGTGTGTTTAAATTCTTGCCAGTCATTGATTGGACAAATAAAGATGTTCACTATTACCTAGAACAAAATGGTCTCAGCTATCACCCGCTTCGAGAGCAGGGGTACCTTTCTGTTGGAGATACACATACGACTAAGAAATGGGAGCCGGGTATGACTGAAGAGGAAACCCGTTTTAATGGTCTAAAACGAGAATGTGGTCTTCATGAAGATGATGGAGAGCAATATGGCTCTGGGATTTAAACTCATTGTCATTTGAAAAGCTGCCATAAGGCAGCTTTTTTAGTTTCTAGGGGATGAAATTAGAGCGATTGTGGATAAGTCTGTGGTTATTGTGTAGTTATTTTGTAGTTAAAGTTATAAAAATAAGGGTTTGAGTGTTTATTCGTCATGTGATGGTTGTTTTTGCATTTTTCTTTAATAAACACTTGCCAATGTGATGAACATCTCTATAATGCCGCCTCACTGACACGGTAGACGCCACAAGGCTTCAACGAAG
>NZ_JBGOOM010000031.1:0-48438 GCF_041439575.1 Vibrio sp. 5S239
ACATTATTTATCGAGTATTAATTTTTTCTGACGGTGTGCTCAGCATAAGTAAAACCGAGAGCTGGTATCGAATAAGTAACTCCATGAATAGTGACTCCACCATAAGCTCTTCCTTGCTTGTCCCAATCACGTAACAGAGCATTAAACGACTGAGGGAATTGGTAGCTGACGGTGTTTGTATAACTGTCGCACTCTCCATGTCCTATAAACTGCGTATTGTCATCATTTAAAATGAATGTTGTATTATACCCACCTAATGCTTTATACCCGACATCATCACACTTACGCTGAGTAGTAAGATTCATAATCACATCTTTGTTTCGTAGAGATGGTTTGAGGGTGACATGATCATCGCTCCCCTTTATGTCGGCTACATTATTATTGTATAAGCTGAATCCCTTTGAACTACCAATAGTAACAAGGCGTTCTACGTCTGATTTATCAAGCCTTGGTATTGGCCAAGAGCCAATAAGACCAGTTTGTTCTGCACTATGGCTATCAAGCTCCAAAAACGCTCCGTTAAATTTATATAAATAACGACTGTAAGCCACTGGAAAGTTGTCCATGTCTGAACGTTCATAGATCTTGACGATTTCAATCATATCGCCCTTATCTCGAGCATATACGCTTGAATAAAGCAAAATACCTTTGCTCTTAATACTCCCCACTTGGAGAGGCTCTTCACCTACCGCAACCATACCCGGAGCAGCAAGTATGACATCTACATTCTGATACATATCCGGTGTCGACTCGGTCTGATGAGCGCAACCTGAAATAGTAAGTGCAGCAATAACAGTAATGGTAAGTCCTTTTATTCTCATGACACTTCTTCTTGTATTGAAATCCACAATATCTGCATCTTAAATAACGGCCTAAAAATCATCAACGTGAGCGATTTAATTAAGAGAGGTACATCGTTTATTTTTATAATTCATATACTTAAAACAGCTAACTACAACTTAATTTTCGTCTTTTTACATAATCCCTTAGCGTACTCGGCGCTTCATCAATCAATTTGGCCGTCGGTCGAATACCTAAGCCCATTTTTAGATACTTTTCTATTTGGTCACGTTTAGCATCGAGCTTCAGCTTCTCAGCTTGGCCCTTTGGTCTTCCGAGAATCATGCCGTTTTTCTTTCTAGCGGCGAGCGCTTCCTTCGTTCTCATAGAAATAAACTCACGCTCTATTTCTGCCGCCAGCCCAAGCACAGTAGCGGTTATGCGAGATTGCATTGAACCATCCAGCTGTAAGTTCTGTTTGGCGATATAGACATTGATCTTCTTTTCCATACACACTTCTAGCACTTCAAGTACTTGTAACGTCGAACGCGCAATTCGACTAACTTCAGCAAACACGATGCAATCCCCGTTAGTCATACCCTCCACTAACGCACCTAGTTTACGTTGTCGCCATTTTTTCTTTCCCGTCACTACATCTTCAACAAACACTAAATTACCTATCCCAACCTTATTGGTGTAGTCATAGATCCCGTGCTTTTGGTTTGCCACATCTTGGCTGTCTGATGAGACTCTTAAATACGCGTAGTTCGCCATGCTAAAGGCGATCCAAACTGGACAAGCTGGGCGAAAAAATATGAACGGGTAACAGAGAATGCGAACAGTGTCAGATAAAAAACAGCACCGAATGTCGGTGCTGTATGAAATTGTGAGAGGTCGCTTACAAAACGTCTCTGAGGTTTTTACGCTCTTCAATATCTTCTTGTTCTGGAATCGTCCCGGGCAGCGTGATTTTTTTGGGGCTCTGCTTAATGCTTTGCGCTGAACGAGTAGGCTTAGACGCCTTGGATTTCAAACTGAAGACCTGTGGATTAATAGTGAGGTTTTGTCTCACTTCAACCGCGAACTCTTGATTTTCATTTTCAGGTAAGTAATTACTCTTAAGGTATTTAATCGACAACGCTTCTTTATTTCTCTTTAACGTAAACAAGCACTTTGTTAGTCGCATTATCGATGTTAAACCGGCACCTGAGGCCATGGTAATTTCTTGGTTACCGCGGATTTCATCTTTATTCACATGATGAACAAGCAACAAACTGGCTCCTGATTCACTGGCAAGGCTCTGAAAAACATTTTTGATTAAGCGATCGTGTTTTACTTCCTCACAACGGCCTATTGATTCCGTAACAGTGTCAACGATCACTAAGTCGAATTCAGAGAAGGTTTGTTTGAGTTGTTCTAAATACTGTTTATGTTCTGTCTGTTCTTGGACCGAGCTATCGGGTGGAATCACTATAGGTTCAAGATCAGTAAGAAAGTGGAGATTGTTTTTCAGCTCTGACTTTATAGTGACTGTGCAATTAGCCAGCTTTTCTTTCATGCGCGATTGAATCACGCCAGCTCCGTCTTCTGAACTCAATACCAAGGTTTTTGCGGGTTTGTCGGCTGCGCTCATCCCGAGTAAAGACATTGAAGAAGCATGTTCCATTGCTATGCAAAGAGCTAGGTGAGATTTACCAACGTTAGGCGCGGCAATCAGCATGCCTACATGTCCTTTAAGTAAACCTTTCAAACTGAAGCTTAGGTTCTTACTTTCAGGTGAAGACATCAAGCTATCAAGAGATTGAGTGATCATGACTCACCCTCCCCTATATAAAATATTTGTATGCCATTACCGACATCGCGAAATTGAAGACTGAAGTCTTTTTCAATTTGTATGGCATTGGCCAACAAATCTTTTCTGAGATCACTACGGAAGCTATGACTGACTTTCGAAGCAATTGATTGAATGTAGCTATCGAGTGCCCACTCAAACTTTTTGTTGTGTAAGAATTCAGCTTTATGCGTAGTGATGTATTTTAAAAATGAACGAACCGACGGTTTACTGTAGTTGGTCATTTTGTGTTGTTCTAATCGATAGTAGTAACCATGGTCGCGTATTGCTTGCAGTAAACGCATATCTGGCACTAAAAACACATGGTTAGTCAGGTTCTTACTGTTTTTACGACCTGTTTTAAATTTACTTCGATCACAATAAAATCGGTAGTCTTGAACAAACTCTAATGGCTTTTTGCTTACTACACTCTGTTCTTCATTAAGTTCATTTATCACCAAGTGAGCCGTTGCTAATTGAGTAATACGACGCTCTATTTGATCGTAGTTCGCGCGAGTGGTCGCCATCCCCATTCGGGTTGCTAATTCATACATACTCATTGATAGAACGGTCGCGTCACGATCGATAAATGAATCAAAACCATCTTGTTGAGTATCTGAGATATCACCATCAGTGATGGTTTGGTATATCTGTGACCAGGTTAAACGTGCGCCGGCATCATAGGAAGTATCGTCTAATTGAATCGTTTGAGCATACGCCAACATGGTTTCTAAAATATCGCGATGTGGTTGAAGTAAGTAATCAACATGCAGGTCAACTCTAAAGTTTTTTCCATAGCTATTAATATTCACGCTTTCTAACGGATAGTTAGGATCGGTACCGCCACTTTGTGCAATCTCAATGAGTTTGGATTGCATTGTGGAGGTTAAGCGTGAAGCTGGATGAAAGATAGTAGCTCTCGAAAATAAAATGGATGAGATGAACCGATTTTTACGGTCCTCTTCATTGATAACCGTCAAACTAGAGCTAGATGTTGAAGCCATGATCATTACCTAATAGTGCGATAGTATTATTTTAACAGATAGTCATCATTAACTCACTGCATTCGGTAGATATCTATACTAGATCGGTAAATATCTATACTTGGTCACATAAAATAGCTATAAACTTCGGTAAATAGTCACTGTCTTCGGTAAATGTTTAGTTATGTGATAAAGATCTTCCATGGGGCCTAAGGAAGCAGATTAACGCTATTTAAGGCTACATAATTGGTTTTTATTTATAACTGATCTACGAACTATACCAATCATGATCATTCTATCGTTAAGATCGGTAAATGTTTATATTATATTTATTAATATCGGTAAATATCTATATCGGTGATCGTTAAATGTTGCTACTAAATCGGTAGATATTCATATTAAATCGGTAGATATTTATATGATTTCGGCTAATGTTGATACTTTTAACACTTACCTAAGAAACTAGAACCTTAAGGATCTAGTTTCAAATAATACCAACTTCACTGAGGTTCAGTCGGTGACTTAACAGGTAACCCCAAATCTCTAGAGAGCTTTGATGTTACCTGTTAAGTAGGTGTTAATACTCTAATCATATTATCTTCAAATTAGCTAATATTCATCACAAACCTTGTGTAATTGATATGCTTAATTCTATTAATCTATAGACTTTTGATCGCTTGATTTCCCATTTATTCCTTATTTGATCGTTTAACTTTTTATTGTGTACTTGCATTTTAGGGTCTTACTGCCCTGATCGTTGCGGGTGTTCGCCAGCGATATAAAATAAGTGGGTGGAGCTAAGTTTTAATGCTTGGTAAAAGAAATAGTAAGTGACGGTTTCATAGTGTCTAGGCGGGGACACGCTAAATCTAGGTTAATAGATTTAGATACAAACAAGCTCTCAGTGATGAATTCGCTAGATAAGAAGATTGATAAAGTGGTACACAAACTTATTTAGAAAGGGGAAAGAGTGACGTCTTGACCTGCAATGGTGTGGCGAGCCAAGCGACTATGCCCAGCCCTAATTAATCTGTCGTATAAATACGCGCTTGATGAAGTATGAGACTGAAAAGCCAACAAGAAAATGAAAGATGGTCTTGGTTGATGTTAACGTTTTTATGTTGCATCACCCAGCCCGTCATAAGAATTCTATTGCCTGTCATAAATGTGAACGTATTAAATGACCGTATTATTCGTGCATATGGTTGTTGGGTTGCTGTTGTCTTTCTTGTCTTTGTTGTTTACCCCTATGTTTCACATAAAAATTTTTTTCATTGCGCGGTTTTTACAGTGGTTCTTCGCTCAATACTTTACTTTTCGTTTGCTTATAAACATGTCAATTACATGGAGTTTTGAACAGTCTCGAAATGACTCATTTGGTTTCTCCAGTTTCTAATACGGTGACTTATTCTGATCAAGTAAGGACGGAATAGAATGCGATTTTTGAAACTCAGAACCGATCATAAACGAGTGCGAAGAGATGGGACACGCTACGTGACACCATTGATTGTTGATGCACCAAGACGCTTTGCGCCAAGTCGTGATCGTAAAGAAACCAGCTTGCGCCGGAAGGAGTGTCAGTTAATTACTGGTGCGCATGATTCAGGTAAAAGCCGCTGGCTTATGCGCTTGAAGGATAGCCGACACGAAATCTGGGGGAAAAAGCCGCAACCTATTTTACTTGAGGGGCTGATGCCTTTATCAAGTTGGGTGGAGGTGAAAGGCATTGCAAAATGGTACCAAAACAAAGAAGTACAATCAGAAGATTATACGCCCTGGGGGAAGCTCAACTTGCAGCTTAAGGCGGATCTCTTGGCTGATTACCTTCTTGACACCCAAGCCTTACTTTTTATCGATGATGCACATAAGCTGACAGGTCGGAAGGCACAGATAGCACGCAAATGTTTACTGTCTGCCAAAGTTTGGTTAATGGCATCAAGCGAGGAAGGGAGGCTCCCTCCTTCTTTTCGTCCTATCGTAGAGCGCCGTTCTCCACAGCGAATTAATTTAGAGAGTGATGTGAGTTACGACACGACCAAAGCCTTGATTTGGTTCATGGTGGCGATGTGTGTTGTGGCAGGTGCATGGGAAGCCGGTGCTGTAATCGGTGGTCTGCAGATGTTAGGTACTGGAAGAAGGTCGACGCGTGCTGATTAATGTTTTCCTTATATGGATTAGTTTATGCGTGTTCAGTGCTGCCTATGCCAATGATTGGGGTATTAGTGTTCCTTGGGAGGAAGCAGAGGTACCGCCCCCAGAAATTAAGCCCTACGAGCTCCCTACTTTAAAAGGGCAAGCTCCACACTATAACGTCCCAACCCCTGCCCTCACACCTGCACCAAAAGTGGATCCGGATGCGATTTTTAATACCGTGCTCAAGTGCTACCCAGAAAAGAGTAAATTTAAACTCGATATAAACCTAATTGCGGGTATGAAATCCAACATTGATGAATATGACTCAGAAGGTTGGCCTGAGATCACAGAGCATTATATTGGGATTGTCGGCAAGATGCCGCTTTACTCAACGACGGAACAATCTCGGGAGCGCCAATGGGAATATCAACGTCGTACCGCTACAGCTACCTCTGTAGCAAGCTTTACTCAATCCTTAGCTGATAGAAATTATGCCTATCGCTTAATGGGGCTTTATCTCTCTTTGGAGGCAAGAGCGCAACTTAGAGTGAAAAAAGGGGTGGCGAACGTATCAGAGCAAGTTGCTTTACTCGAAAAAGTCGCTTCTTCTCATCGAGATGTTTTGGCACATGAGGCCAAAATTGTTGAGCATCGTTTAGCCTTGGTGGCGATGTGCGAAGCCACGTATACCGATCAGATGAACCGTTACCTTCAAAAGCTCGCTTTCCTTCCTCGCCCTACTCCCGAGATTCAATCACAATGAAATGGCTCAATCACACCTTAATTGCTGGCGCGATTTGCGCTGTGGTGTCACCGCCTCACGTTGCGGTTTGTGTCGCAGGTGCAACCGCCCCCGATTGGTTTGAATATGTACTTAAGGTAGGCAATCGACATATCAAGCATCGAGGCCCCACGCATGTTTTTACACATTGGTTACTGGCTGCCCTAGCCTTTACTTTAGTTTGGGATTACCACGGGATTGGGATGGCATTTGCTTGGGGCGGCGTTAGCCATATTTTGACTGATGCAATGACAGTCTCTGGTGTGCCTTTTTCGCCCTACAGTGATAGGCGCTTCCATCTGTTTGGGGGGCGATTTCGAACCGGCGACCCTATCGAGTATGCCATTTCAGCAGGGGTTATAGTGGTGTGTATTGCTCTATCCCATCTTACCGGTGGACATGGCTTTGCCCCGTTTTTTTATGATTGGGGAGGCATGTATCAAGAAGGTGTGATTGATGCACTAGAGTGGAAAACAAACCGATTTAGGCTGATCTGATTGTTTCTTTTTGAAAACAACCCCCATTGTCCCCAAGATAAAAATATATGCCGTTATTGGCTGATGCTACAGTATGTAGACAAATTGATGTGATTATTAATCATTTAGATAATGCTTATTATATCCTATAAATACTTTAAGTTTATGACGTTAATGTTTTTAAACCTATCGAATTTTATAATGAGTTTAATATTTATTACCTTTTTATAAATGTGCGACTGATCACTTAAATGTGTAATTGCATATTGGTTTTTTGACTTAATTGATCGGTTTTGTATGATTGTGTGCTATTCACGAGGAAGTTGAATGAAGCGGCAGGTAAGGCTCTTCAATTATCGGGTGAACTCTCTATCAAGAAAAAGCAAGATCTCTATGACATTTTGGTTTAATTGTGACCTATCATAGATTTTCTTTATTAGTACTATTTTGTTGAGTTTATATTGACAACTTTGTATTAGAAGCTGACCTTTTTGAACTGTTTTGCAGTCTGCTCTCACTCTTGTTATTCGGAAAATTATGTTTGTACCTCTCTTTCTTTCTAAGCCGTCATTTCTTCCTTTTATTAAAGATATTGAGGTGGGATATGTTCGATCCAATCCGGCTCTACATTATTGCTCTATAGTGTTTGATTCTGATGGTTACCAGGATAGTTTGTTTGATTACTTTAATGTACCTTTTCCTACTTCGTTAGGGTCTTCAGTACAGAAGCGGAGAGCGGAGTATATCGCTGCAAGATACGCTGCCCAAATTTTGCTAAAAAAACTAGGGTGTGGGCTTAATGTTGGTTCGTCTTGGAACCGAGAGCCTATATGGCCTTTTGGGTTTAGTGGTAGCTTATCTCACACAAGCGGTAAAGCCATCGCTGTGGTTTCTCAGCAACCCAACCATTGGTCGCCGGGTATTGATATCGAAGTGTTTGAGCCTACAGTGATTCAAGAATCCGAAAATGTATTTACTACTAATACAGAGCGGAACCTTTTAAAGGCGAGTAGCATGCAGTATGAGCTTGCTTTATTGGTTACGTTTTCTGTTAAAGAAAGCCTATATAAATCACTTTATCCAACGGTTCGTCGTTACTTTGGCTTTGATGCAGCAAAAATTTGTAGCATTGATAACAGAGTTGGGAGAGTCAGTTTAGAGCTAACTCAAGACTTAACTTCAGTGTTTACAAAAGGGACCAAATTCAGTGGTCTATATTCGTATCAAGACAATCTAATGACAACACTGGTGATGTAGTTTTCAACCAGTTTACTGAATTGAACTAGAAAAATTGTACTGGAGTCGTGGTTTTATAGCCTGACTTTGGCGGAAAACTATTAAATAAAAGTTTGAAAGGAGCCTGGTGACGTCCGTTATCGGGCCTAATGGAGCCGGGAAAAGCACATTTTTGTCCATGGCTTCACGCTTAGTTTCTCGTGGTAGCGTGTTTATTGATTTGAAGTTATCAATATTTAGCTGCTTTACGTCAGTCGAATTCAGTGAATATGCGGTTTACAGGGAAAGAAATAGTTTCGTTCGGACGTTATCCAAGCTGAGACTCTTAGCTGTATTTACCGAGTCCCTTTTAATATTATTGAAATTAATGGTAACGAATGTGTACATACCAATAACACTAAAATAGCCTCCTTTATTGGTGTATCTATCAAATTATATCCTCTTCAATCAGTGATTTGTTATATCAATTGATTTCATATGCTTGTTTGATTTAGAATGAATATAAATGATATCGATTCTTAATTGTATTTGCACTCGTATGTTAGGGCGCAAGTACTCTTGAATTTTGCAGTGATAGTTCTCAATAAGGATAATTAGATGGCCATTCCTAAGATCGCCTCATACCAAGTGCTCCCGTTAGAGTCATTCCCAACTAACAAAGTCGATTGGGTAATAGATCCTAAGAAATCGGTTGTTCTGGTTCACGATTTACAGGCTTATTTTCTCAATTTTTTTGATAAAGCATTGTCTCCGGTTCCTGAGCTTCTAAGAAATGTAAACAAGGTTACAGAGAGCGCTAGATCTGCTGGTATACCCGTAGTTTACACTGCTCAACCAGCTAACCAAGATCCAAACGAAAGGGCACTACTTACTGATTTTTGGGGGGCTGGACTGACACAAGATACAGAGATAGTACCTGAGGTATCACCGCAACCTGAAGATATTCAATATACCAAGTGGCGTTATAGTGCGTTTAAGAAAACGCCTTTACTTGAATGGATGAAAGAAGAGCAAAGAGACCAGTTAATCATCGTTGGTGTTTATGGACATATTGGTATTCTTTCAACAGCACTAGACGCTTTTATGTTGGATATTAAACCATTCGTTATTGGTGATGCTATCGCAGATTTTTCTAAAGAAGATCATCTGAATACGTTAAAATATGTTGCTGGCAGAAGCGGTAGCGTCAAATCTGTGGATGAATTCATTGAAAGTGTTACTCCATGCTCTTCTTCTGGTGAATTGAGTTTAGAATCTATGAGACAGGATGTTGCGAATATTTTGGATGTTGATTTGGATGAAGTCGATGTTGATGAAAACTTAATTTTTCTTGGACTTGATTCGATACGTGTAATGACACTACATAGTCGTTGGAAAAAAAGAGGTATTGATATTGATCTTGCTGAGATGGTCGGGAAAAATACGATTAAAGATTGGTGGGATTCTGTTCAGGTAGCTGCTTAATTCTTTTTCTCTAAATAGCTCCCCCTTAGGGTTAGTAAGGGGGAGGGGGAAGCATTTAACTACTATATTCAGCTCTCAAGGCCTTTTTGTTTATTTTTCCAACAGGAGTTTTAGGTAATTGTTTGCGAAACTTAATGTGGTCTGGGATCTTATATTCTGCGATACCTTGTTCGTATAAAAATTTCTTTATAGAAACTGGTTTGAGGTTAACATCTTTATTACATACGATTATCGCACAGCTTTTTTCTCCCAAAAACTCGTCAGGAACTGCTACTAGTGCTACATCATGAATGCCACTATGTTCAAGTAGTATATTTTCAATTTCCTCTGTGGCAATTTTTTCTCCACCTCTGTTTATTTGGTCTTTATTCCTTCCTGTCACAATGAGGTTACCTTCAGGAGTTTGTCGAACAAGATCTCCTGTCGCGTAAAATCCGTTTTTATTGAATGAGCGTTGATTATGTCCTGCCGCTTTGTAGTAACCTCGTATGGTATATGGGCCTCTAGTCATTAACTGACCTTCTTCCCCTAACACTACGGGTAAGCCTCCCTCATTCACGATTAGTATTTCATCATGTTCTGAAATAGGGCGACCTTGTGTTTGCGTGATGACATCTATCGGATCATCTAACCGTGTATAGTTTACAAGACCTTCAGCCATACCAAAGACCTGTTGTAATGTGCAGTCAAAAATCTTCGGGAATTTATTTGCGGCATTTTCACTAAATTTTGCTCCCCCCACTTGAATGAGCTTTAAACTTGAAATGTCTTGTTGCGCGTTTTGTGCATATTGCATCCATAGTAAGGCGAGGGGAGGAACGAGAGCGCATGTATTGACTCTGTGTTTTTCAATTAATGAAAAATTATTCTCAGGTGAACTATCTAAACTGAGCACGACACACCCTCCAGCAAAGAAGGTTCCTAGAGAGCCCGGAGAGCTAAGTGGAAAATTGTGAGCGGCAGGAAGGGTGCAAAGATAACGTGTCTCGGCGTTAAATTGACAGATGTGATTACTTCCCACAATACTATAAGCATAATCATTGTGCGTTCTGGGGATGAGTTTAGGAGTGCCTGTCGTCCCCCCTGATAACTGGAAAAAAGCCACTTTATCTGCAGTGGTATATTGTTTCATACAAGGGGTGATGTATAAATTTTGTAATGAAATAAAGTTACTCTGACCTGTTTCACCTGTTGTAATAGCATATTCTAGAGTTTTGCATTCTTTAATCAATTGGTTAGCCGTATTACGCGCGGCTAAACCAGATATATGATCCGAAAAAATGTAGGCTCTAGCACCAACATGATTACAAAAATAGCTTAACTCTAAGTAGCGATGGGCGGGTAAAGCAAGAACGGGTTTTATCCCTTTCATAGTTAGAGCGAAAAATGAAAAATAGAACTCAGCAGTGTTATTGATTTGTAATACGACACTGTCTCCGGGCTTTAGACCTAATTGCATAAACCCGGCAGATAGCTTATAGATACGATCCAAGAAGTCCTGATAGTTGTAGGTGATTTCACCACAGCAAATGGCAGGCGCATCAGGGGACGACATAACAGTTTTATAAAGGTGATCAAATAAGGTTTTGTCTTGCCAATAGCCTAGTTCTTTATACCTTTTACTTACGTTTTCAGGCCAAGGTGTAAAATCATCGTTCATCATTATTTTATATCCCTTATACAGTGAGTAGCTCATCTACTTGTATTCCAGCCGCACGCAAAATAGTTTTCATTTTAGCACCGGTTTCGTCGAGTTCACTTTGAGGTGAGGATTCATGAACTATTCCTGCACCAGCATAAATCGACATAGATCGCAGACTTACTTCTGCACATCGAATTGTTACAACCCATTCGCCATTGCCTCTTGCATCACACCAGCCCACCATTCCGGTAAAGTAACCGCGATCGAAGTTTTCAATTTCCTTTATGACCGCATAAGCTGGTTGTCGTGGGAAACCGCATACTGCCGGCGTTGGGTGAAGGTCTGCTGCAATCTTTAAGGCGTTGATATTTGGGTCATCTGCTTGCCCTTGTAACACAGTAGACAAATGAAGCATGGTTTCTGTTTCAATTACAGAGGGGACCATTGGGGTATATAGGTTATGGCAATAATGGCTGAGAACCTTTTCGACCTCCTCAACTACTAAACTATGCTCGTTTAAATCTTTTTGAGTATCAAGCAAAGAAGAATATGCATTTTGATTTTCGACACCACAAGACGATTTAGCTCGCGAGCCAGCTAGCGGGTTTGATAATACGTGACTGCCTTTTTTAGAAAGGAGCAGCTCGGGACTCGCTCCCATAAGCTTAGAATGCTCCGATATTTGAGAGCAAAAAGTATAACCATTTGTGTTTATTGATAATAAGTTACGTAATAGCGAACATTGGTTGATGTTTTCATCGGTGGTAATTTTCACCGAGCGAGAAAGTACGACTTTTGATAGTTCAGTGGTATTAAAAAGGTCCAGCAAATGGGATACGCCATTTTTATAATCTTCCCCAGTTGGTGGCGAGATTACCTTAGCACTTTGAGACGTACAATTATTGCTACCTTGACTACGTGTGCTGCTGGAAACATAAAGCGTTTCAGGAATACAAAATTGAGTGGGTGTTCTTTCGTCAAATGGAACGGTCGCAAACAGTACAGGGTTATCGCTATCCTTTGTTTTTGCCTTTTTTAATAGTTCTTCAGCTTTGCTTGCTAGTTGGGAGAAGGGTATGGAATGACTCCACTGTGTTTTGATGCCAACACCAAGCATTGAATTATAGGGAGATGAAAAAAAGAACGGTGATTTTAACAGCTCTTTATTAAACATCTCGTTGGCCATTTGGGAAAAACCGACAACTTCTCGTTTCATAAACTGTCCTTATTAATATGCTAATTTACTCGAACTCATAAGCTAAAGTTTCTATTTATCTCTGCTCAGAAAGAGACGAGTAAGTAATACAAGAATATTTTTTCAATGTGACGCTTAGACCAATAGGTTTGATTAAACAGGTTGGACTTCTTCGCCATAACATTTTTTTAATTCGTGAATGGAGTAAATTATAATTGATAGTGATAATCAATATCAATTGATAATTGATATCATTTGGTGACACTGCTTGTGTTAAGTGGTTGTTTTTAGTGATAATCTTGTAACTTAGGTGTTATAGGAGGGGGCGGTGTTTAATCACATTAAGGGGGAAGCAACTATTAACCATTTGATTAGTAACTGTTTACTTTCTCAAATGGTTAACAGAACTTAAATGTACTCGGTTAAAGTTGGTTGAGTGCTCACTTTTTTTAACATTGCTGCATTTAAGTGGTCGAGAAATATTAAAGTATCCTCCCAACTTAAGCATTCATCAGTAATTGATTGGCCGTAATTGAGAGATCCGTTACCTAGCTTTTGATTGCCGCCTAGTAGATAGCTTTCACACATGACACCTGCGATGTTGACTTCACCGGAAGAGAGCTGGCGAGCAATATCTTCAACAACCATTAACTGGTTCTTTGCGAGTTTTCCGCTATTCCCATGACTGCAGTCGACAACTATTTTGGGCGAGAGTTTACTGCGTTTAAGTTGGAGAGAAGTTTGTTTTATATGTTGGGACGAATAATTTGGAGTTGCTCCACCGCGTAAGATTACGTGGCAGTGGTCGTTGCCTTTAGTCTGTATTGCAACAGTTTTGTTGTCGGCTGTTTGTGTTAGTATCGTATGACAATCTTGTGCTGCATGTATGGCATCAATAGAGATGTCAATATTACCGTCAGTACCGTTTTTAAAGCCAATAGGGCAATGTAGCCCAGAAGCTAACTGTCGATGAGGTTGTGATTCAGTAGTGCGAGCACCGATGGCTCCCCAACATACTAGGTCAGCAATATATAAGGCGATATTAGAATCGAGAAACTCATTGGCTGTGGGAACACCAAGTTTTAGAATCGATCGCATTAGTTTCCGACTGTGAGTAATCCCCTTGAGTAAATCGAATTTACCATTGAGATCTGGGTCAACAATAAATCCTTTCCATCCCCTTCGTGTTCGTGGTTTCTCAAAGTAAGTTCGCATTACCAATTTCAAAGTGCCATTGTAGTGCTTTTGTGCATCTGCTAATCGAGTCGCGTATTCTATAACGGCATTAGGTTCATGTACTGAACACGGCCCGATAATAACTAACAATCTTGAGTCGTTACCTGAAAGGATATTGGCTATTTCTTGTCTTTGGTTGAAAATAAATTCTTTAGTTTCTGTGTTAATGATAGTTTCATCTAAGATATTTTCTAGGTTCGGTAAAGGCATCGCTGACTTGATGTTTATGACGTTTTTTAACGTATTCATGGATACTATCCGTAAAGTTTAATTCACTTATTAAAGGCAATGGCTTCTTACGATGATGTTTACTGTATGATTAAAAGTCAGTATACGACTCGAAAGATAAACACCATAAGTAGTAGTTTTTAGCATTATTATTTTTAAAAAGATCTCGAATTTATCGCTCTACTTAATCGAGGTTCCGTCGATTTGTCGAAGTCTTGTCTACTGTTGGTCCTAAGACGAAGAACATTGACTCTTTGTTTATCAATAGTAAGCTCTAGAGTTGGACGCCAGATTTTCTTGTCTCTGTGTGTTACCACAATAACAGTTGAGTCTAATGCTTGGGTGTGTTGGGCTATTTTCTGTTCGGTTACTTCATCCAGTGCAGAGGTGGCTTCATCTAAAATTAGGATCGGTGCTTTTTTTATTAGAGCTCGGGCAATTGCGACTCTTTGTCTTTCCCCTCCAGAAAGCCCTGAACCTTTCTGGCCTACATTTTGGTTTATTCCATCGTCTGATAAGTCAATAAGCTCACTCAGTTGAGCTTGTCTAGCAAAGAGTTCTACTTCAGCATTACTTGCCTCTGGGTTACCCAAACGAATATTTTCGGCCAATGTTCCAGTAAATATTATTGGATCCTGAGCAACATAGGCGATGTGTTGGATTAATATGTCATATGGAATATTCTTGAGGCTTATGCCACCAAGCGAAATATGACCTTGGTTAGGGTCATCAAACCTTAAGAATAATCCTAATAAGGTGCTCTTTCCGCTGCCACTTACGCCATTGATTACGACTTTTTCTCCTTGTACTATTTCTATGTTGGCACCCTTGAAAAGGTCCAAATAGCCAACATTATTTAGTTCGAAATTGTAGTTATTAGGGGTAATCGCATTTTCCGGTTTGGGTTCAGGTAGAGTTGGTACATTGGTTAGCTGGTTGTAATCTTTTATTGATGACTTTACGTCGTTGATGGCGAAACCGGCTAAGGCTAATTCTCCTAGTGGTGCAGCCGCCCTGGTAATTAATATCAGCAGTCCCAAAATCAATAGTGGTTGGGTAACTCCTTCTAGAACTAGGTAGATTGTGACGCAGGCTAAAGGGAAGACCGTTGCAAGTGCAGAGGTTAAAGTCGCCATGGATGCAGTTAGGTTGATTCTCGAATGTACTTTTTCTTGTGTACTCCAACTTTGGTCAATTCGTTCTATCGCTCGTTCAGGTCCTGCAGTTGAGCGGAGCAAGTCAAGGTGATCTATTAGCTCGAGCGTTGATTTTGTGGCTTGAACATCAGCGTTGTGTCTTTCGCTGTCAGAGCTACTGAGGTAATTCTGTGCTTTGTATTGCATCAGCAATGCGCCCATAAGTGAGATTGCACTGATTAGAGCTACATCTGCCCCCCCAACGATCCCAATGCCAACTATTAAGAATAAGGGTAATAATGGCGTGTGCAAAAATGTTTGTAACTGGTGAGCTGGGATTGACATAAAGCCAGGTATGCCTCGTTCGGCAAGTTGAGTCAGTTGCGTTCGATGCTGCTCGCTAAACCAAGAAAGTTTAGCTTTACTAAGAGACTTACCGACTGCTGAGTACAAATCTCCGGCTAGTTGCGCACCAGATAGAAACCCTGATCGGGTTACTAGAACCGTCACCAAAATAGCAACAATTGCTGCTGATATGGCACCTAGTGGCGGTGCTTGTTCTACTAATGATACAGCAAGAACTGTGTAGGCTAAGGCTTCGAGTGCAGCAACCAACGCCCATCCCGATCCCACTAGGTATAAACGATATTTTGCGCTCGCGGGAATATTTGATTTGGAAGACGGGGGAGTTTGATATGTCATACTTCTTCATCCTGTAATTGAGCGTTTTTTGGTAGTGTCAATATAAAGTCGGTTAGGTGGGCTAGCTCTGCATCATGGGTAACCATGACTATGGTTTTATTCTTTTTCTGCGCGAATTCCGTTAGGTTTCGCATGATGGATAAGGCTGTTTTTTTATCAAGTGCACTGGTTGGTTCATCCAACAAGAAAATGCTGGCTTGATTGAGAAATATACTGGCAAGGGCGACGCGTTGTTGCTGACCACCAGAAAGTAGACTGGCATCATAGTCGAGGCTGATATCTAGTTCGGCTAGAGTTAAGGCTTCAAAAAATTCGTTATCGCAGGCATTTGGCGCCGCTAGTTGTAAGTTCTCTCTAACCGTTGTTTTAAGTACCCCTATATCTTGAGGAACATAACGTATCGCCATGTGACGTGACATTTCGGTAAGTGTTGACAGTTCATAACTGCCAAGCATGATGGTTCCTGAATGAGGTATTTCTTGATTGGCTAAAATACGCAGTAACGTACTTTTTCCAATACCGCTTGGCCCCATAATTGCCGTACATGAACCTGTTGGAAAGCAGTGGGTGAAGCTATCGATGATGGTTGTGGTGTCATTAATTACCGAGATTTTTGAAGCCTGTAAAGGAAGATCTTTAGAATCTACATTGACGTTTCCACTACTTATAGGTGTTTGTTTCAAAAATTGACCAATGTTCTTAGCGGCATTCTTACCTGCAGTGACATAATCTAATCCGTGACCAAGCTTTAATACTGGTGAAACGACAGCCAAGCCGAAAAAAAACACAGAAGCTATTGCCGATGGGCTTAATTGGTAGGAAATTGAATAAGCTATAGCAAAGGTAGAAACTGCTTGAAGTAAAGCTATAGCAATGGAAGCAGGAAGTGCCACACTCCCTACCCATTTTATAATGCCATTAGTAAAGCGTTGAGTTGCTCCATGATAACTCGCGAGTGCACCTGATTGAGTTCCATAAACCCGGTTAACTCTAATGCCTCTGGTGTAGTCATTTACTGCGGTGACTATTTCTCCCATTATATTCATCCGTTCTGCACCATGTTTAGCTGCGAATCTAGGCAGAAAGACTAGATAATATAATGATGCAATAAGGCCTGGGAGTAAGGTGAAAAGCGCTATAGGACCTGCCATATTTAGCATAATGATAACGGACATTACCGGTACAATAGCGAAAGTTACAAACTCTGAAGGCAAGTGAGCAACCATATGATGTAGAGTATTGATGTCTTCTGAAACCAAGCGGCGAAGTTGATTATCACCATACCGAGAGAGCGTCTTGCTTGGAAGACGCGTTAAGTGTTGCGCTACCTGACGACGTAATCTTGCTGAGAATAGAGATTCAGCATTGTGAACTAACCAAGAGGACAAAGATGAGAGCAATGCACTAAAAATCCAAAGCCCGATGGCGCTGTAAACCCATTGGTTAGATGGGTCATCGATTAATTGTATTAAACATAGCAATGCGCCAACTTTTGCTACTGCAGCAAAAAGCTCGCTTAGAGTCCCTAAAGTAAGTTTCGCTAATGAAGGTCTTAAAGCTGGCATTAAGATAGGAGTAACGTAATGTTGGCTGATCTTATTTATCATTTTCTCACCTTCGTTAACCCACAAAATTGAGATAGAATGAGTTTTGGTGAGCTTATTGAGCTCTCTCGATATATCATATAAAGCCTATTGAAATGAAGTTGATGGAATATTATTGTTAGTTTTGACCGCTGACGTTGGGGATGTTGTAGTCAGGGAGCAAGTCGTAAATGACGTCTTCGATTAGTGAGTCCAACTTATCCGTACCATCGAGATGCGGCATAGTGATAATGTGCGCAACATTGCCAGAGTTGGCTAAAGAATGTTTTCGCCAAATAGGTTCAGAAGGGCAAGGAAATACAACAGTATTTGAGTTTTTATTGCGCCAAGCATTAATTCCTACCTCTTGGAACCGTTGAACAGTATATTCAGCCATATTCATGCACTGGTTTACTTTACCTTGCCAATCTACAAATGAATGGCTTTTGATTGCAGTCCACATGAATAGGGCACTATGACCATTTCTTGAGCCACTGATGGTTTGGTCGCGTGACGATATATAGTCGACTTCTACCGAAATCTGGTCAACCATATGTCGTTTGGCAAGAACAATGCCGCACGGAATAGGGGATCCAATCATCTTGTGTCCAGAGACGCTGATTGAGTCGATACCATCTTCAAATGAATAAGGGTGTGGCTGCTCTACAAATGGCATGATCATTCCGCTAAGAGCCGCATCTGCGTGAATATAATAATCATTTCTCTCTAACCCTATTGATTCGAGATCTTGTTGAATTCGCTTTATATTATCAGTCGCACCCCGCATCGTAGTTCCAATATTAGCGAATATAATAGGGTTATTCTGTTTGTCTTTTTTGATTTGCTCTACTAAATTTTGATAATCAATTTCTCCACTCGGGAGCGAACGTATTTTCCTTGCAGGTATGTTCAGTAATCGAACTATCTTATCTACCGAGTAATGTGTCTCTTCAGAGTAATAAATGTAAGCTGTCGGAAAAACTTCACGAGCTAAGTAACACGAGAACATGTTTCCTTCAGTACCGCCATTTGAGATATATCCCCAACTATCGTTGTACGGTATTTTGAATAATTGAGAGAAAAAACGCATAACTTCTTTCTCAAATTCGAAGGAGTTTAGTTTGTAATTACTCTCTTCTTGCCAGTCTCCACAATTATTGATGGAAAACTTCATAAACTTTTCTAGTATAGAGTAATCAAAATCTGCTGATTCAGGGTAACCAACATTAAAATATTGGTTTTCCTCACAGTAAAGCCAGAATTCATTAAGCTTACAGAGGTTCTCATTAGATAGCTTCATTACGTTGCCTATTGATCGTTGTCGAAATGGACTAAAGAACATGTGACTATCACGTGCTCTGAACTTATTTAGTTATTTCTAGTTGTCATATTATTTTTGGTTCTTTCTTAATAAAATTAATTATTTCAAAAACTCTTAACTGTGTATTTGTCAAGTCATTTATGTGCATTTTGTTGCCTATCCCACGGTATGATAATGTTTTTGTTTTCTCTGACCTGAAGAGAGCATGTTAAGTGACGTATTTCTCTTATCTAGTTAATAATAAGAAGGTTTTTGTTGTAAATGATTATCGTTTGCAAAATAATGGCTCCTAACAAATGGATTGTCAACAAAGTGAAAGCTGATGAGTGAATTAACACCAATGCAGGCTGCATGTTGGTTTGGAAGAAAAGATAATGGGCAACTAGGCAATGTTGCTTCTCACCTTTACACCGAATTCGATGGCGGAAATATCAATATTGATAAACTCAACTCAGCATTAGTGAGTTTATATCAACGACATGAAATGCTTCGGCTGAAAGTAAACCATTTAGGCGATAGTTCTATTATTGATATTCCTAATCACACTCTTTTAGAAATCGATGATTTCACTCACCTATCGCCCGAAAATCTGGCTAAAGCATTGATCGAAAAAAGACAAAATTGGGCTCATCAAATGCTAGACTTGACGCAAGGTCAAGTTGCAAGATTCTCCGTTAGTTTGTTACCTGATAATGCATTCCGCTTACATATTGATAGCGATATGATTGCTATTGACCCGGATAGTTGTCGAATTTTAATTGAGGATTTAGCGATGCTTTACGACAGTGAAGCTTCCGAAGTTAAGAATAATCTGACGTTTTTTTCTTGGCATGAGATGGCAAAAATTGACCCTATTCTCAAGTCTCAGAGGAAATCAGATCGGGCGTGGTGGAAATCGCAGTTGGATAATATAGCTCCTTCTCCCTCATTACCTTTGTCAGAGCCCAATGTTAATAAGGTTGAAAGTCAGCATTATTCGGCCTGGTTAGATGCTGAACAGCGAACTGCTCTCATCACTCTTGCTCGTCAAAATAATCTGACGCCAGCTAACTTGATGCTTGGCTTGTTTGCCAGAGCATTAGGCAAAGCAACCGGAGATGAAACATTTAGAATCAATGTCCCAACATTTTGGCGACCACCAATCATAGAAGGGACTGAAAGTTTAGTCGGGGATTTCGTCAATTTTGTTGTTCTTAGTGTGGACATGAAAGAGTCTAAGACTCTACTTGAGTTTTGTCATGCGGTCGCAGATAAAATGGGACTCTTACTTAGTCATAGCCGATATGATGGCGTAAGTATGATGAGAGATCTTTCTTTACATCATGGCTCTGCTCAGTTAGCGCCGGTCGTCTTTACTTCTGCGATTGATTTACCTAGTGGGGAGCTATTTTCTCGTCGTGTCCATAAACATTTTGGAAAAATGAACTGGACGATTTCTCAAGGCTCACATGTAGCGCTTGACTCACAAGTTGTGAGTATTGATGGCGGAATAATGATCAATTGGGACGTCCGTCAAGAAGCTTTACCTAAAGAATGGACGTCGGCTATGTTTGAGCATTTTGTCGCTTTAACTAAAAGCGTTCTTTCGACTCCAGATTTACTACTAGTACCATTAGATAACTTGCAGCCTAAATTGGTTTGCCTCTCTCATTTGGCGTCTGAATTGACTGCAATGCAGCGAGCTTACTTGCTAGGCAGAACGACCCAAATGCCTCTTGGTGGCGTTGCAATGCAAGAAACTTTGGAACATCGAGGGACTCTTTCTGTTTCTTCAATTCGTCGTCGGTTATCTACTATGGTGGTTAAGTACCCTTGTTTGAGAACATTTATTGATAGTAAGGCGCTTAAGTTACACGTAAGTCAATGTCCTCAAGTTAATTTGACACATGTGGATTTAAGGCACTTAGAAAAAGATAAGGCTGAGGAAGAGTTAGCTCGTTTTAGATATACATATAGCCACAATGTTTTTGACCTAGATCAGCCATTATGGAATGTTACAACCTTCTCCCTTTCAGAAACAGAGACTTATGTATTTTCTCGCTTTGATGCATTAATTCTCGATGCCCGTTCTATTGCTTCTTTATTAGTGGAGCTATTTGAGGGGCTGGTACCATATATACCCTCTGTTGACTTTGAATCGGACCATGAACACGTGCAAAGTACCCGGATTAAGGATGAAAAGTATTGGCTGAATAAACTGTCTACTGTTGAAAAGTCGATGTGTTTCCCTTGGCATAAACCTCTCGAATCAATACCACATTCCCGATATCAAAGACAGAGTCTGAAAATCGACAAAGAAACTGTAAAAAAATTGGTTCGTATTGCTGGTAAAGAGGGTTTATACAAAAATACTCTGATGATGTCGGCCGCAATGGAGGCGTTGTCCTCCCATGTCTGTAATGGCCAGCTTTGTGTTGCAGTACCTGTATTACCAATGACGAGTGCTAATTATGCAAGTCAGTCAAGTTTTATTGTTACACAGTGGAATGCTTATCAGTATGACTTCCTTCAGCGAGCAAAAACTTTACAGGTAGATACTTTAGAAGGCCTTGATCACTTGGCTTTTTCGGGCGTTGATTTAGCTCGAGTTCTATTTGACCGGTGTGGGCCGGCACCAACTCTTCCAATCGTGATTACTAATGGCTTGTCATGGCCAGTTTTAAATGATGATGCGCCAATGATCCTGCAACGAGGCTTAACGCAAACTCCACAAGTTGCAATGGATATACGTTTTGTTGCAAGCGCGGGAGGTTCAATCATGTTCAGTGTTGATTATGCCAGTGAGGCAGTTACAGATGATTTAGTGAAGACAATATTGGATCGCATTGACATGATTTTTGAGCACATGGTCGAGACTTCTCAATATGTGGTTCAGTCGCATAAGCCATTACCTATTGGTCGGTCTCGAGTTATCGGATTGGCCGATCGAGATCCAAGCGAAAATTGGAACATTGATTTAACTAAGCGAAAGATCTTTGATATTTACTGTCAAGTTATTGGTAAAGAAAAAAATAATTCTGGCAGCGACAGCCTACCTTTCTCTCAATTGGGGCTAAAGCCTAGCCACCTAAAACAGATCAGTATAGATCTGAACAAGGAGTTGCAAGTGGATTTACCAGTAATGCAACTTATTCGTTGCCGAAATGCTGACGATGTAAAAGATCTTGCTTTGCAGCAAGTTGTTGATTTTTAGAGATTAGCTGGTTTGTAAATTTAACGAAAATTTCCAAAAGAAGGTGGTTTGTTAGGGTATATCCTCCCTGAGGTTTAGGTTACCTGACAACCATAATGTTTTAATCTCGTAGCAAGGAGAAAAAGTGAATATAATAATAAAAGATATCATCGGTGTTGGTTTAGGGCCATTTAATCTAGGGTTGGCAGCTCTAGCCTCTCATCACCCTGAACTTGATGTTGAGTTTATCGAACGTAGACAAGGGTTTAATTGGCATAGTGGGATGCTGCTTCCGGGCGCTACATTGCAAGTTCCATTTCTAGCTGACCTTGTCACTATGGCTGATCCAACTCACCCTTTAAGTTATTTAAATTATCTTAAGCAACACGACAGATTATACCAATTTTATTATTACGAAACTTTTCTCGTACCAAGAAGCGAATACAATCATTACTGCCAGTGGGCTGCCGGAAAATTAGAAAACTGTGCTTATGGTGAAACGGTTATAGATGTAAAGTACTTGAAGGATATCGAATGCTTTACGATTAAAAGTCAGTTAAACGATGGGGAAATTAAGACGCGATATAGCCGAGATTTGTCTATTGGTGTCGGTACCGTCCCTTGGTTACCTCAATGGGCAAAAAGTATGAATCATTCTTTGATTCAACATTCCGCTAGGTTTGGTCATATGCGAGAGCAACTGGCTAAGTGTAATAGTGTTACTGTGGTTGGATCTGGTCAAAGTGCCGCGGAGTGTGTACTCAACTTATACCGAGATTTATCTCTTGAACAAATTGAATCCGGGGCAAGGGTTAACTGGGTAACTCGTTCTGCCGGTTTCCATCCAATGGAGGCCTCTAAGTTAGGGCAAGAGTGCTTTACTCCTGCATATATGCATTATTTCCATACTCTTTCGCGTGAAAAGCGTCGCAGTATCGTAGAAGGTCAAGGGCAACTTTACAAAGGGATTAGCGGGTACACTATCGCTGAAATTTTTGATTTGTTATACGAACGCTCTATTGGTGGCCGCTCACCAGGACTTAACTTATATTCAAATAGTCAAGTCGACGAGGTGGCTATGTCCGATAATAACCAGGAGATGGAAATCCAATGTTACCAATCGCAACAAGAACAAACTTTTCATCTCCGTACTGATGCGGTGATTTGTGCCACAGGATATGCTCACCAATGGCCTAAATGGTTGAGTGAGCTAAAAGGTTCAGTATTGGCGATAGATGAACATGGAGACTTAATTGTTGAGAAAGATTTTATAGCTCAACGCTGTGATCAAGGTGTTGGGCGTGTCTTTGTACAAAATCCGGAGATTTTCCAACATGGGGTTGGTGGACCAGATCTTGGTATGGGTGCTTACAGAAACGCTTCTATTATTAACCAAGTTTTAGGTAAGCAAATTTATCGATTGCCAGAAAGTTCAGCATTCCAGAATTATGGAATTCCGGAAACCAAGCAATAGCGTTACTCGAAAGACACAAGGGTATGCATTATTTTAAATGCATACCCTTGCCGTTTTAAGTTGTTTGTCTAAAAATCTATCTACCAAACCTTGGTTTAGACAGCAGTTTCGGTTGATAAGATCCGGATGCATTCAAGCATCATTTGAGGATGTTCTGTTACATAGAAATGCCCGCCTTCGACCACTAAATGATCAACGACTTTACTACACCAAAGTTTCCACTCTTCTACTTCTGAAAAGTTAGCTTCTCTATCTGAACCACCTGAAATCAATAGAGTTGGGATAGGGAGGTCTTCCTTATCATTTGGAAGTGATGTGAAAACATACTGCTCTGTAGCCGTAAAGTCCGCCCTCAAAGCTGGCAGAAATATAGGCCACCACTCTGGACTTTTAGCTAAACTTGGATCACATCCTCCCATCTCGACTAGACTATTAATAAAGGTTTTATCATCGCATTCACCGAGCAACCTTCTCCCTTTGATATGAGGAGCTTGACAACCAGAGATGATCAGCCCTTTGAGAAATAGCCCTTGATTTACTAGTTTTTTACTTGCTTCATACGCCACTTGTGCTCCCATACTATGTCCGACAATAATCGTATCTTCTATCGATTGATTACGGGTTTTTAAAGCCTGGATCATTTCTTCTGCTAATGTGCTGATGTCTACGACTGTTGGGTCGTCTATACGAAATTCTCTACCAGGATAAAGCATTACTGAGATTGCTTCATTTTCAAGGGGTAGTGTACGCCAGTGCCTAAATGCACCACTACCACCACCTGCAAAAGGGCACAAAACATAATGAGTCGCATGATGCAGATTCGAAGAGGCTGCAAGTGTGATTAAAGGGCTCATAACTAAGCTCCTTCAAGAGATGCTGATCGACAATGGTCCATAATAGTAGCGAAAGCTTCAATCGTAGAATAACGGTACAGCATAGATAGCTTGATTAGATATCCTGCTTTATGACAACGTTTGACTACCTCTATTGCGGTGTATGCATCTCCTCCCGACAAAAAGAAATCACTCGATTTATAGAGTTCTATAGGGCCAAGTACGTCATTCCAAATGTTGGCTACTCTATATTCACTCGCAGTGATAATAGGTTTATTTGTACTTTGAGATATTTTCTTTTCTCGGTTCGTCATTCCAGTTAGAGCTTTGTGATCGACTTTACCATTCGCGGTGAGGGGGAAGGTATCAAGAAAAATTATGCGTTTTGGAACCATGTAGTTAGGCAGTTGTTTGTTCAATAAATGCTGAACTTCTTCTGCGTCCAACGGCGCTGTAACTACTGGCGTTTGTTCCGAGTTAGTAACGATGAATGCCGCTAGAGTCTTGTCTTTATTGCCCATAGCGACAGTTACCGCACGTTGCACCCCCGGTATATTATTGAGTGCCACATCGATTTCTCCCAACTCAATTCTGTACCCCCCGACTTTGACTTGCTTGTCTCTTCGACCCAAGAACTCAAGAGTGCCATCTGGCCAATAACATCCCATGTCACCAGTACGGTACCAAGCATGGCCATCAACATGTAAAAACTGTGCTTGCGTTTTCGATTCATCGTTAAAATATCCCAGTGCGATACCGTCACCACCAATCCAAAGTTCACCAGCTACCCAGTCTGGACAATCTCGGCCAAAGTCATCCACAACTCGATATTGTTGTCTAGGTAGAGGGTAGCCATAAGGAATAGATCGCCACTCCATCGGTACTTTCTCTACGTCAAAGACGTTTGACCATATCGATGCTTCGGTGGCTCCTCCCATCGCAATAAACTGGCCATCTACACGATAATGGTGATAACGCTGCGGTAAATCTAATCCAATCCAGTCTCCCGAAAGCATTGCTAAACGGAGTTTTGAGGGAGCTATAGAGTTAAAGCAAGTAGAGTAAGTTAATAACATATCCAATAATGCTGGGACACTGTTCCACATGGTGACATTATGATCCTCAATTGCTTGACACCAAGCACTCGGATCACGTCTTTCAAACTCATTGACCAATACAATAGTACCGCCGGCAGAAAGTAGGCCAAAGATGTCGTATACCGAAAGGTCAAAATGCAGTGCTGAGAGAGCCAGTACTCGATCATTTTTTCCAATTTGATAACGTCGATTGATCGCGAGACATGTATTGAGAGCACCTTGGTGAGAAATCACTACGCCCTTAGGGGTTCCAGTTGAGCCTGACGTGTAGATAATATAAGCAGGTTGGCTTGGCGCGACTTCTTGAGGAGCTCGCATAGACTCACTTTTTATCGCTGTTTGCCAGTCCAAAAAAAAGAAAAAATCATTTGAAGGAAAGTTTTTAATATCTGATTCATTTATAAGAACAACTTTAATTCCAGCACCTTGATAAATATTTTCCCGTCTTTCTTGTGGTTGATCCAGAGAGACAGGGACATAAATAGCCCCAGCATATAATATGCCCAATACAGCCACGATTTGGCCAATGCCTTTATCCATAGTAACAGCAACGCGATCTCCGGGTTTTACTCCAGCTTCGGCTAGTGCACCCGCACAGCGCTCGGCGTAGCTTGCTAAAGTTATATAATCTAATGACTCCTGACCGTGGATAATCGCAAGAGTATTAGGGGAAGATTCTACGTTTTTAAAAAAACGTTGATGGAGTAGTTCTTTACATAGTTCGATGTCTTCTTGTTGATTTATTTTATTGCGTACGGACTTCTGTTTTTTTGGCAATAAAATTGGTAAAGGCTGTGCCCAGTTGACATCTTTTTGGCTGAGTAAGTCTAATAAATCAGTGTAACTATGTAACATATCTTTGATCATGTCTTTCGGGAAAATGGCGTCTTGGCTGTCCCATTGTAAGACGAGTTGATCTTGCTCAATTACAGCATGTAAAGAAAGCCAAGTATTGGCTGATTGACGACATCCCCATATAGCCTTTTTTCTATGGCTTGTGTTTGACAGCTCGCTAGAAAAAGCAATATTAGCTGGGTAACGGTGAGACCCCGAAAGATTAGACAATTTATTAACACACTGAAAAATAGGTACTTTAATGTCATAGTGGGAAGCTTTTTCGAAATTTTTTTGGTTATTCTTAACAAGAGAAAGAAAGTTCTGTTCAAAGCCAGACATACCGACTAACAAAGGTTCGGTAAACTGCCCTATGATGCCTGTGCAATAATCACTTTTGGTAATATCAAATCTCATCATGAGATCTTTTTGATGCCCCCAGAGTGATAAAACAGTCGAAAATATACTAGCAAGAGTTATCTCCGGCGTTACGTTATGATTTTTGCTAGCAGTAACCAACTGCTGCCATTTTCTTTGTGACAGTGTCACATGCCTGCGGGTAATATCTGTTTCATCAAGCTTTTCGGGTTCACAAATTGTGGGAAGATTTGCTGAACTAGGTAGCGTTAGAATATATTCATTCCATCTCGCGGACTCAAGACCGACACTAAGCAACTCATTATGAACTTGTTGATTGTATGCGGTGATAGTCTGTTCTTGATTTAAAAAAGAGAGATCACTTCCCGATAATAACTGAGTAAGCTGCTCAAAAAACAGCGTAACACTTGGGTTATCTACAACAACAGAGTTGAAGCGGACATGAAGCCTGATTATGTTTTCTGGCAATATACTCAACATAATAGAGATTATCGCTTGTGAACGGCTTTTCTTTAACGCAGATCGCGTATCGGCCAATTGTTTATCAATATCTTGTTCTAAGGCATTACTTAAGTCATTAACTGCAAAGGTTTCAATATGAGTTTTGCTAGGAAAATGAAGGTAGAAGTCGTCACTGAGCTTAGCTCCGAGTATTGGGTGATGTTGCATTATTGTTGTGAGACAGCGTTCTAGCCTGTCCCTTGAAATGTTTTCATAATCAAATTCTTGATACGTAAAATTGGCAATCGATTTCTTTTCAGTACGCTGTCTTTGGGTTGATAATTGCCAATTTTGATTGGAGGTTAAAGGTAATTTTCTCTCAGGGAAACCGAAGGAGGGGGTATTTTGATTCATGCTAAATTCTCATAAAAAGCCAAACGGGGGACATATAATGCCCTTAACCAGAAAGGCCAAGGGCAAAATTGACCGGGATTAAAAATCCGCTGTAGCAGATAACATCACTGTACGAGGGGCACCTAACGCAAGGCTAGCGTAATGGGTGGTAGTCCAATACGCTTCATCGGTTACGTTGTTGACCGCAAGACGCCAAATGACACTTTGATCGGAGATGGTAGAGTTATAGCGAGCACCTAGATCAAAAATCGTCTGAGCAGACAGTGATTGAGTGTTTTGTGCATCAATATATTGCTCTGACATATAATTTGCTTGACCAATAAGAGTAATTTCACGCATCGCTGGTAGGTTCCATTCCAGTGCCAACTTAGCTTGAAGATCGGGTAGCTTAGTCGCCTTTTTCCCCTCAGTTGTGACATCTGTTGCTTTAGTGATCTCTGCGTCGGTATAAGCGATACCACCAGTCAGTGTGTAGTCCTCTAACACCGTACCGTAGAACCCCCATTCAATACCTCGATTACGTTGTTCGCCACCAAAAGAGTAAATGTTAGTGTCTGGGTCTTGGTATCCGTTGGGCTTTTTGATCTCAAACAGGCTGAAAGTATGAGCAAAGTCGTTCATGTCGAGCTTTAATCCGGCTTCTGTTTGCTTGGTTTTTTGTGGTTCAAAGGCTTCACCTACGTTAGCGGCCCCTGAGCCTGCTGTTTTTCCGTTTGTTAGGCCTTCGGTATAATTACCGTAAAGAGAAACTGAGTCAGAAACTTTGTACAATGCGGCAATCGCTGGGGTGTAGGTACTTTCCTTAAGCTTGGTGGTAGGGAAAGTATTTCCATTCCAAGTAACACCTGATTCATAATCAATACTCTGGTGACGTAAACCTAATGTGAGTTGGTATTTGCCATCAGCTAAAGATAAGGTATCGGCTACACCGTAGCTGATCTGTGTGGAGTCGACCGGTAATTCATAATAGTTGTCATAGGTGGAACCTTCAGCCCCCCACGCTGGGTTATAGATATTAGGGTTCCAGGATTCAGGATTATTGTTCCCTGTCGGGGAATCATTTTTATCTTCTCTAAAGTAGGTACTATTAAGCACTAAATAATGCTCTATAGGCCCTGTGTCAAAACTGCTACGCACCCCGAACTCACCAGAAGTGCGTTTACTTTCTAGCTTAACGGAACCAAGAGACACCTCAAGGTTTCCGGCGTCGTCGATGATTTTAACTCTTTGTGGCACATTAGAATCAAAATCTGTACGACTGGCACCCACAGCCCCGTAAGCTGTTACGGAATTACTCACATCCAGTTCAGCACGAATCATCATGCCTTTATCTTTACTGTCATTGTATGCCCAACTAGAGCTGAGTAAGGTATCTGACGAGGGGGGAGAGGGGACGTCAACGCCAGAAGCTATGCTTAAACCTCGATTTGCACCGTCAACCCGCTCTGTACTAATGTATAAGTCAGCTTCAACTAAGGCAATATCATTGCGCCAATCAAGGCTCAGCGATGCGAGTTGCGCTTTACGACTTTGACCATCAACTGAAGCATCCCCATCTCTGAATACCCCATTAAAACGAACCCCAAATTGTTCGCTTTCACCAAAACGGCGACCAATATCAATATGACCGCCAAATTGAGAATCCGACATGTAAGTGCCAGTAAAGGATGTAATCGGTGCTTCTTGAGCTCGTTTAGTCACTAAATTGATCGAACCGCCAACGGAACCATTCGGTGGCATACCATTAAGCAAAGAAGCCGGGCCTTTCAGTACATCGATGCGTTGGTACATCTCTGGAGAGCTACGATAGTAAGGAGCGATGCCATATAAACCATTGAACATAACATCGCCAATGTCTGAACTGAAGCCTCGTATCTTAAAGCTTTCTTTGTTTAACCCGGTTTCACCACTGGTAAAAACAGAAGGGTCAGACGCGGATATTACATCGGATATGTCTTGTGCATGTTGGTCTTGAATGTGTTTTTCTGTGTACCCAATTGCATTAAAAGGGGTATCTAGGAAGTCTTTATCACCGAGCATACCCATACTGCTCGCCTTTGAGATTTTTCCTGCCGCATACGCCTCATTGGTTTGGCCGTAAACGGTGATAGATTCGTCAGCCTGCTCTTCAGCATGAGTGATGCTGACGGGCAATGCAGATGCGCTGATCTGAAACGCAACCAAAAGAGCGATACGACTTGGGGTTGGTTTACCACTAAATAATTGTTTTTTATGACAGGTCGCTACCTGATGAGTCATGATTGATTCCTTTTTATCCTATTTTAGGGCTGGCTCACATCCGCACTGGGAGGCAGTGACGGCTTTTTGCTGGACTACGTTGGTCTAGCTTATTGTTTTAAAATCTAGCGCTGATAACCTTTTATAATGTCGTCAATCACAATTTTCAGTGATGTGATGCTGGCAGAAGTGATGTACCAGGCGTCAGCATCGACAAAGATTACTTTGCCGTTTTTCCATGCTTTGGTTTGTCGAAGAAGAGGATTTGCCAAATGTTCCGCATCAATCACCGGCTTACCTTCCATGACCGCTGTGCGATCAATAATGTAAAGAATGTCAGGGTTGGCTTGATTAATAAATTCACTGGAAATCGGCTGGCCATGTAAACTGGCTGCAATTTCAGTACTCGCAGGTTTTACACCCAGTACATCGAAGACAAAACCATATCGAGACTCAATACCAAATGAGCTAAAAGCGCCATTGTTATGCATTACAACTAAGGCTTTTTCTGAGCGTTCGGCAGTCACAGCTTGAACCTCATCGACCTTGGCATCGATTTCAGCCACTTTCTTTTGAGCGAGTTTTTGTTTATTAAAAACTTCACCGAGATCAATAACGTGTTGTTTGATTATGTCGACGTGGTGCCCATGGCTGTTACGGAAATCAATATCAAAGTGTACCGTTGGTGCGAGCTTAGACAGTTCTTCATACTGATTAGCGTGCAGTGGGGTCATCAACACTAGGTCGGGGTTAAGAGCATAGATTTTTTCCATGTTGGGTTGTACGATTGCGCCAAGGTCCGCAATATCTGGAGTGTTTTTATACTTCGCCAAGAAATGGGGGACAAAATCTTTCACCATACCTGCAATAGGTACGTTTAACTGATCTAAGAAATCCACTTCATTCATATCGAGTGCTGCCACTCGCTGAGGTCGATTTAAAATCACAGTTTGACCTAGGTTGTGTTCAATCACGATGGGAGTTTCTAATGGCTGAACGACTTGAGACTGAGTCACTTTCGGCTCACAACCCGTTAAGGTGACAAGAGAGCTGCAGACGAGCGCGACAGCAAGATTTAGGGTGTTCTTAAACATGGGGGGTTTCCTTATGTTGCAATAGGTTGCCAATAAACAGGCGATGAACAGACTTCATAGCTGGCTTCTTGCTCTCATCGTGATGACAAGGAAGTACCCGCCACAAAGGACATTGACCAAAATAGAGACTGTTGTTTTATAATTAAAAAGATGTTCAACCATCAATTGAGCCGCTAAAAACATCACAATAGCTATGGTGCAAGCAACCGGTAAGGTGTGTCTGTATTTTGGAGAACCTGTTATGGAATAAGCAATGTTGGCAATGAAAACTCCCATGAACGCAGTTGGTCCAATTAAGCTAGTAGAGATGGCCACAAGAATTGCGATGACAGCAAAGTATTTAGGGATATAGCGCGCATCGTTAAGCCCTAAAGACATTGCCTGATCTCGCCCTAACCCAATCACGTCTAGCTCGCTCGCCCATTTACTGGCAAAGAGGGCGAGAATGCCCAATACCGTGCCAGCAAATAAAAGTGTGGACGGCTTCGCTCTTTCAAATGAGGTGTAATTTAATCCCTGGAAGATAGAGAACTCTCCAGGACTTATTCTAATTTGGATAAATTGAGCAACCGTTGTCAGCACCATAGTCAGCACAAACCCAATCAATAATACTTGATGCATATCATGTTGAAATCGCTTGAGCACCCAGAATTGAATAACGAATGAATACAACAGAATGAGTACCGCTGACACGACAAAATTACCCACCACACCCAAAATTGCACTACCAGCGGTGCCAAAAAATAATAAGAGTAAAGCTTGCCATGCAAGATAAATGGATTCGTACCCCATAATCGATGGCGTCAAGATGCGATTTCTGGCCAAGGCTTGAAAAATAACAGCAGAGATAGCCACGCAACTCCCCCCGATGATGATCGCGCTGAGTTTAATGAGCCTTCTGGGGATGATGTACTCAAGGTCAAACCCTGAATCAATAAAAATAAAGGCAATGGATAATAGGCTCACGAGTACAACACCCACTCGCAAGTTTAAGTTGTGTGATGTCATGTTTTTGCTCCCTTAAGCAAAAACACCAGAAACATAACTCCCCCTACGGCACTTGCCGTCAAACCTACTGGCACCTCAAACGGAAAAAGCACAACCCGACTAATGACATCGCAAAAAATCAGTAGCGAGGCACCGCCCAATGCAACAATAGGTAAAGTGTTTTTTAGGTGGTCGCCGTATTTTAGCGCCACTAAATTAGGGATAACTAAACCAACAAAATGAATGGCGCCCACCGTCACCACTGTGACAGCAACCGTGATTGAAACGAGGATCAACCCCAATGCGGCGGTCATTGCGTAACTAATACCTAAATTGGACGCTATATCTTCCCCCATCCCCATCACTGTAAATCTATGAGCATAGAGGTAGGTCAGCAGGGTTATAGGCAAGATCAAAAAAATGACTTCATAATGCTCTTGGACCACTTTGGAGAAGTCCCCCATCAACCAGCCAGACATACTTTGTAAAATATTGTTTTGATAGGCGTAAAACTCTGCAAGTGCACTGAGTACACTACCAAACATCAAACCAATCACTGGAACCAACGCAGTATTGCTGAACTTAACCTTACGAATTATAGCGATATAGACTAAGCCAGCGGCAAAGCAAAACAAGACAGCAAAGAGCATACGCTCCAATTTGTCTGATGACGGAAGAATCACGATTGAGACCAAAATACCGAGCTTGGCCGCATCAAGGCTGCCTGTAGTGCCAGGTTCAACAAAACGATTTCTAACGATATGTTGGAGAATAACGCCACACATTGCCAAGCCGGACCCCGTAAGAATAAGAGCAACTAACCTTGGTAGCCTACTGGCTATAATAGGTAACCAAGCTTTCTCATTAAGCGTTGATAATAATGACCACTCGATCTGACTCGCACCAAAGAACAGAGAGATAACACACAAAGTAAAGAACGCCAGAATCATACGGAAAGTCATTTAGAGCTCTCCCAGAAATAGTAGGAGCATTGAGACATATCTAATTTCAGTGAAAAAATAAATAGAATTATCATCAAGAAAATGTCGAATTCTAACAAATGGTAACTATGTTTCTTTTTAATAAAAAATAATGTCACAACTAAACTCTCGAAAATTTTAGAGCTACTACAGATGTAAAATAATTAGGGTCACAGCAGGGCCTCAACGGTTTTAATACATCTTAAACTTAATAAAATTATTAACTTGACTAAAAATACAAATCTAAATGATAATCAATCCTATCACCATTACTTTTAATGTGTAAGCAAATTAACTCATAATATTTAAAAATAAGATCGTCGGCATGGAAATGCCCAAATAAGAATCAGGACTCACATGAACAAAGTCAAAAGAAAACCTAAAATCCTACTGTCAATTAGTGAACATGAAGAAGAAGTATGGATACAGCAACTTCAAGACCCAAGAAGTATCGAGTGGAAAGTAGAAGCTTATACTATTGATATAACTAGTAAAAATGAACAAATCATACAAGCTGTAAAAAAATTGGCTTTAAATGACATGCAGCTAAACCTTCGCTACCGATTCTCGGATGAATTTGAGTTAGAGAAGTGGCACTCAGTGGATAGTGAAGGGTTAACAAAAGTAAATCAGGTAGAAGATGAACAACTATCAGATCAGGTAACAGCGATGAAATTACGCCCTTGGGAGCCAGACTTCCAACCGCCATTTGGGGTGACGATTTTACAGAAAGAGAAAGAAAAATACCTACTAATCTCAACTCATCCTATATTAGACTTATACATTAAAAACAAATCAATCATTAATAACATTAAGTCTAATTATGAGTCTTTAAATACCTTAGGTTTAGAGTCAAGGCTAAGTCCAATAGACTTAGATCTAAATAATTTTGATAGAAATAACAATAAAAACATCGAGCAAATAATATTGTCCGAATTTAGATCTAGCCTCGATGACCCTGAGGTTGAATTAGGTGACGATTTTTTTGAAATGGGTGGCCACTCATTATTAGCAACAAGAATCATTGGCAATTTAATGAATAACCATGATATTGAAATCAACTTTAATGACTTTTTTAAATCACCAAGCGCACAAGCACTCGCGCGCTGCGTATCGCCAACCAATAAGTCATCACAAAATAAACCAGTAGATATCGCTCTTTCACACGATTCACCTTCTATAGGTAGTAAACTACCACTGTCATTTGCACAAAGCTTTTTATGGAACGCTCACCTCGCAACTGGCCAGTCTGCTATCTTCAATTTACCATTTGCAATACGCTTTGGTGCAGAGGTTGATGAGGAAGTCTTTAAACTCGCCTTTTCAGACTTGTTGATTCGTCATACAGGATTAAGAACTCTGTTTAACGACGGATCTCAACAGGTTATTGACGAGAAAGACCTAATACAGTATCCATGGTTTTGGAGCAGCGCAGAAGCAGGTACCTCGAGCCTAGAGTCCGAAGCTTCTTATATCTTTGATTTATCTAAAGAACTGCCACTCCGAATTCGGTTTTTTAAAGATGAAAAAACTAACCAGCAAGTTTTATCTTTCTTAATCCATCATATGATTATTGATGAATGGTCATTAAATAATTTGATGTCTGAACTTTCTGATGCATATTTGGCACGCAGTCAAAATCAAGAGCCTGAGTGGGATAAACCAGCCTATGGTATTCATAATTATGCACTCGCCCAAAAAAATCGGGGGCCAATTGAAGAGGACATCAATTACTGGGTGAACCACTTACGAGGCTCAACTTCAGGTCTTAACTTAACCAGCACAGAACCAGATAAAAATGGGCCAGAAGTAAACCCGATCGAAGCAAATTGGATAGAAATTGACTTAGGTCCAAGCGCGTATCACTCCGTACACTCACTAGCAAGAGAATACAATTCATCGATCTTCAGCGTTGTGTATTCTGCAATAGCACAAGCTCTACATAATGCTGGGAATTTAAAAGACTTAGTGATCGGAACATCTGCATCGGGCCGTGATGATGCGAAATATTTTGATTCAGTAGGGTACTTCACGACCATGGTTGCCCATCGAGTTATATTTGAACCAGATCAATCTTTTGGAAAGTTGATTGAGAATGTAACAATGACCATCAATGATTCAATGCCACATGCAACTGTACCTATTGATATGGTACAACGAGAGCTAGATTTAGATCCAAAAAATGGATTACTGTTCGATGTATATGCTCAAATCCATGCTGACAATGCGCTATATGGTTCTCTACAAACGCCGAATAACATACCGATTCCATACCAACAAATCCTTCCAAACAAGAACAAATCGTTGTTTGGTTTACACTTTGAAATAATGGAAAACGTTATTGGTGATGAACGAACATTGCGCCTAATTGTGACTTATCAAACAGCTCGCTATGACGCAAAGCAAGTTGTAAACATTGGTCAACAAATGAAAGCAACCTTGACTGGGCAAACCGTTCATCAGCAAGATCCAGCCTAAACACCAGAGACAAAATACTTGCTTGAAATCCTCCCAAATCTCGGCGATGGGGGGGGTTAAAATGGAAATTACGATGTCATTAGATAATCAAAAAGTACTACTAGTTGGTGCTGCGACCGGAATTGGTTTATCAACATTAGAAAGTTTACTTCGGGCTGGCGCCAGAGTAATAGTTGCAGACCATAAATTAAAATTGCTCGAGAAAAATACTCAGGCTTTAGCAAAAGAATACCCAAAGCAGTTTGAATGCCACTGGTTAGATTTAGCCGACCAAGTCAAAGTGCTAGAAAGTGTTGATGCTTGGCAACAACAAGGATTATTTAATCATTTAGTTTGCTGTGCAGGGATGTTACATGTCGGTCCTTTACATGAATTACCTATGTCTACGATTAAACAAACTTTTGATGTAAATACTTTTGGTGTACTCGCATTAATGCAAGCCATAGCGAAAACAATGAAAACTCGCGGCTCTGGTAGCATGGTCATAGTTGGCTCAAACGCAGCAAATACACCAAGGCAATCTATTGGTGCATATGGTGCGTCAAAATCTGCTCTACATATGATGGTAAAGTGTATGGGTATTGAACTCGCTCCGTTTGGCATTCGATGTAACATAGTCAGTCCAGGCTCAACAGATACTCCAATGCAAAGACAGCTGTGGACTGAAAGTTATGGTGAAAAAGAAGTAATTGAAGGAGATATAAATCAATTTCGTTTGGGAATACCTCTCGCGAAGCTAGCTCAGCCTGAAGATATTGCCAATGCTATTTTGTTTTTGCTGTCAAAAGCAGCAAGCCATATTACGATGCATGACTTACGAGTTGATGGTGGGGCTACCTTGGACAACTAAATTGAACCAATTGGCAAAAAACTAATAATAAAAATGGATTCAAATAACACGTAACTATAAATACGCCCTAAACCATTATTCAATAAACTAGCCCATTAATGGTTTAATTGTCCTCTTTATTGCCTTATAGTGTGTAGAAAGAGAGTTAGGCACGAAGAGGACATCATGACCACCATCATCGATTCATTGGAACTGGTATGCGAACGCATGCAGCAGGAGCAATCAGATCTCAAAGCGGTAATCAAAGATCGTATGCAGATTAAGGTAACGGATACTGAAGTAGATGGTAGCGTTGATCGCCTTATTTATAATCACTCGCTTAAGAAGAAAGAACTCCAGGAGCTGTTTGGTTTGTCTCGAGTAACGTTTAACTCTCGAATCGATGAAGCAACGGAACTGGGCGTTGTCGGTTCGCCGATAATTCAGGGGCGAACTCATCTATATAACCGCTTTGATGTTGCAAACATGATGGAGTTCATGAACTTTCCTAGGTACAACCAACGCTTTGAGCCTACAGCAGTGGTAGTTGAAAACCATAAAGGTGGTACAGGTAAATCGACAACGACAGTAACGCTGGCTACGGCAGCAGCGCTTGACCTCAACCTTAACGCGAGATGCCTTGTTATTGATCTTGATCCTCAAGGCTCGACGGGACAAAACCTTATTCACCAAGCCAGTGATGACTCTGTTTATATGACGGCAGTAGATATTGCGTTATCTGAATTAGAGCCAGAAGGGGATTTCTCGCACTATCTCAACGACTACAGCTCTGAAGATTTAATTAAAGCGATCCCATTTAAGACTCACTTGCCAAATCTCGATGTGATACCTGCGTTCCCTTCAGATGAACGTTTTGTCGACTGCTATTGGGGACAAGATGGAGCAGGGCAAGAGAAGTTGGTGAGCGTATTGCGCGAGAAAATATTACCTGTACTAAAAAAAGAGTACGATCTCATTTTCATCGATACACCGCCACAGAACTCACCAATTTTGTGGGCAGTGAATGAAGCGGCTGATGCTGTTCTCATTCCTGTCACTCCCCGAGAGTTCGACTTTGCATCAACCAGTAATTATATGGCGACTATGCCAGGCACGTACCGCGCACTGCCGTCACAAGGTGACAACCTTAAATGGGCGAAACTTTTGCCGGTTAACTTTGATGAAAAAAGTGCTCATGAGGTTAAGGTGTTTGATAAATTACTTCGAGCTGCACAAGGTCACTTATTATCGACCGCCATTCGGCACTCAGAAGCGTTTGTTGCAGCAGCAGAAAGTAATAGAACAGTGCTAGACATTCGCAAGTCAGAGCAGGTCTGCAGTGGCAAACAATTTGATTTAGCTATGACATCGGTGAATGCCGTTTATCACCAATTTATAACTGAAATTAAGCAGCTAGCAACGAAAGGGCTATAACATGCAACGACCACAAGATAAGCGCACTGGTTTTAACCAAGGTAATCAACTGGGTAAACGTGCGAAATCCGATAGCCCAAAGAAAATGTTCACCTTCGCCAGTGGTAAAACAGCGACTGCAGAGCGTGTGATAGTGAAAGCCGATGAACTTGAAGTTAAAACTGCGATTCATCCTTTAAACCCACGTAGGCAAGAATCGCTCACACTTGATTCTGTGCGCGATATATTTTCAAGTATTCAGGAAGAGGGTGTACATACCGAAGGTGTCGCGACCAAAGACGAACATGGTGTTTACCAATTACTTGATAGCTCACGTCGCCGCTTCACTTGTGTACTCGCACAAAAAGATCTACCGCTTTGGGTAATCGAGGGGAAGGTTGAACAATCTGATCTCGTAGCTTTTATTCAAACCACTCAGTCGGTCAAGCGTTTGTCTTATCGAGAGCTGGGTGCCGATTACCAAAGCATTATGCAAGAACAGAGCTTCACTAAGCTTGATGAACTCGCCGCATATTTGAATATTGGCCGTGAAACGTGTCGTAAGCGTTTTGCTGCGGCCTCGATTGATCAGCGTTTGATTGAAGCATTTCCAGATTGTGAAGGAATCCCGAACGGTTACTATGCGAAGTTAGCTAAGGTGGAAAAGCAGCTCACGAAAGAAGGTATAACAACGGCTCGCTTTATTAGTTCTCTTAAACTAAAACTTGATTCCGCTGCGAATGTTGAAGACAAGCAAAAACAAGTGTTAGAACAGATTGAAAGTAAAATATTAAAAGGGAATACGAAAGTCACTTGGGAAACTAAATCATTGGCAGAGTTTGATGATAAGAACCAATACGCCAAGGTGTCGCGTAGTAGCGACAAGCGTGGACTTAAGATTGAGCTAAGCCGATTACCGGCTGATGTGTACGACGAAATTGTCAGGTTTATCTCTGATAAAGTACAAAAATAGAGCCTGATAACCCCGCCAATGAGCGGGGTTTTTAATGGGGACAATGGGGGGTGTTTTTCCGTACCTAGTACATAATGCTATGATTCAAAAATGATAATAAGTTTTTGCGATCTAGAAGATGAAAGAAAAAGTAACCTTAAAGCCCATTACTCCCAAAACGATCTACTTTCCAACGGTAGACGAGTTCGCCCACTTTATTGGCTTAGGTATATCCGCTAGAGCCAAAGCGAATACCTTTAAAGAACTATTATCTTCTGATTTAAAAATATCCCCTCGCAGTCTTGATAATTTGGGAAATCAGGGCATCAAAGAGAAAACAGCCCGTAGAGCCAGTTGGCCCATTTTAAGGTTTTTATCTAAGAATGGTTTATTACAGTACTTTAAAGGGCTTCCCAAAGAATTTAGAGCAACTGAAGTGATCTATGCATGGCGTGCACCACTACTCACATTTAATCATGTGAATTCAGATATCAACCTTCAGCCATTACATTCTTTCTTCAATCATCGTAATGAGCTTTATCAACCCATTAAGCATTTTATTGACTCCAGCCCTAAGTTAACTCCAAACAATCAAACTGAGTTGCTAGTATCATTCTACCAACTGGCATTACCTCAAACCTTACTGTCACAAGACGAGCAGAACGAGATACTTCGAATGGTGGCAAGTGATGATATTCTTCGAGAAGAAAACGGTACGAATAGACTTTATATTCAATTCTGGTTTTATGATTTTCACCTATCCCTTATCGCGGCTCTTGATCTAACTCTTCTTACGAACGCTAATCTTATAGATAAATACGAAAGCGGGTTATTTGGTTGTGTATTTAAGCAAAAAGGCCAAACGTACTTAAGTAAGCTTCTAAACCATTTAAAGGATTACGGTGGTTGCAGTGATTATCAACTCGCGCAATCTATTCCTATCGAAAGACATAAGAACCTTGAGCATGCTACGACGATGTTTGAAGCGCAAACCAAGACGTTGAAAGAATGGCGTTCAGGTAAAACACATCCCACACATAAGACATTAAAAATTTTTTTTGAAAACTTAGATTCTGATGCTTACGTATTACCCATCGTTTTAGTCTCTATAGTGTGTATTGGGTTAGATAAGCGATTGAAAGATCCAAAGATGGCATCTTGGAAAGACGAATTTCAAACTACGTTTTCAGCGCAGCGTTATGCTATGTATTTTGAACACTTCAAAAAAACGCTGCCAGAGTTGGCAGCGTTCGAGTAGTTATTTACAAGATTTATTTGCGTGGCGGGTTATTTGTCCGAGCGCCGCCAGATGGGTTACTTGTCCCGTTTTTAGTTGGCCAATTGTTGTTATTGCTCATAGTTCTTCCTCCCAATTGTCAGGGCGTTCGTCCTCACCACGAGACTGCCAATAGGCATCATGTTCCGGGTCTAGTTGCTGAGAACGGTTATCTAAGTCGTCTTGAGTTGGTTGATAACCATCTTTAAATCCAGACATAATGGATTCCTTTCTGTATGTGTAGCGTCATTGCTACGAGATTTAGAATGCATCAAGTTTTAGATCGTGGTTAGGGGGGGCAAGCGCGCAAGTTTTCCATATTGGTGGATTTACCGAATTAGGCGTTCCGATGAGAGATAGGGGCATAAGCCCCTAATGATATTAAACGCCTTTTGTTAACTCGCCCACCGGTACATATAGCGCTTTATCTGAATGCCCCCAGAAACACACCTTTTTGACTTCCCAACCGCAACTTACATAACCTTGATTGGTTAGGTATACCCCTTTGCCCATCGAGTAATTTTCTCGGTGCTCTTCACTTTGTTCTTTATCGTTCAAAAAGGCCGTCGCTTTATGGTTTAAACATGCTTTGCGTAGCTCTGGGAATAAACGGCGCTGATGTTTAGACCAGGCTAAGATTATGGTGTGATTGGTTTTGAATTGGTAATAGTCGCCGTAAGGCTGGCTGTTCTCTTCATCGCATTCCGTAAAGCGCGCCACTATCACTGATTGCGCCCATTCTGGTATGTCTAAAGATTCTCTAAATGTCTTTTCTTCTTGGGAGCGCACAGTTTGTGCGGCCTTTCGCTGTTCTGCTTCTGCTTGTTTTTTTGCTTCTCGTGCTTCTTTAGCTAAACGTACTTTTTTAAACGTGCACTGGCGACCATTCGCCACTTGCTGACGATTAAGTTGATACGACTTCAACAGCTCTACGAGTTCTTTACCTTGTGAGTTAGTTAGATACCAATGGTTCGGCTCTGATTTCTTTAGAGATTCTGAATATTCCAGAATACGAAAGCAGTGATCAGCGAAGCCGGTTTCATTACCTCCACACCCTAAATCAATTCGACATCGGTGCTGATGGCCATCTTCGAACTTTACCGTCACTTCTGTTTTGTCGTAACCGCCTAATGGATTATCCAAAGCTGCTTTAAGTGCGATGGCCTCAAAGATTTCAAACTCAAACTCTTCATCGGTTTGTAGCCTGGAAGATTCAGACCAGTGAATCAAAACTGAAAGCGGCGCAACCTTCATTGTTGTAGAGCCTGACGGATGCAACGGGGATACGTTGCTCGCTTTTGCGGGTTTAGTGCTGTGAGTTTGCAAAGAAAGGGAATGTGACATGGTGTGCTCCTTGGATTGTTAGGGTTTCATCGTCGTTTTCGCCTAACTTCCCGATAGCCCGCACGGTTTTCACTGGCAAAAGCGCGCAGCGTTCATTTCACTTTTTCTAGTGAAGTTCTGCGGGCGGAGGATAGAAGTGGCGGTAAACGAACCGTTGAAACCCATCCCGAGGACAGGGTAGGGCACAAACACAAAGCATACTCAGACAGCACTTGGCCGCTAAAGTGAAAGCTTGTCTAGCCCTGATTGTTACCGGAACGGCCAAGACAACGGAAAGCACGTTGTTTGTGATTGAAGTGGCTTGGTTGAGCCACCGAGGAGTGAGGTACGAGCGAAGAGGTTCGCGAGGTAAAGCATGGTTGCCCGAAGGGTGCTTAATTTCAATACCTTAACTATGAACAATGTTATAATGCGCCTAGTTTTTCTGGGGTGTGGTTATGGGCATTGACGTTAAAAAGAATCGAAGACAAAAAACTAAGCAGGTCAGCTTAAACGAGGCTCATGATAAGTTAGTTGTCACCGATCCCGATAAAAACCCAGTTGAGCATGACATTGGCCTTGATGAATTGATTACAGCTGTATTTCAACGAAAGAAGGCGAAAGACCGAACCGGTGATGGGAACCCCCTGATATATGCATTAAAGAATATGCATGGTTTTTCTATATCGGAAGCTGATAAGAACGTGCTGTATGCTTATATGAAAAGCATTATCAAACATCATTATTCTGGTGAGGAGTTTGATACTATTGTACCACTTCCATCTTCAAAGCCTATAGCTCTTTGGTTAGCTGAAGCTTGTCATGAAGTACTTGATGTACCTATTGAGCGAAATGCTTTTATTAAAGCAACGAATGCTAATATTTTGAACCAGTTACAAGGGGTTCAAGGGGATCAAGAAATAGTAGAGCTAAGAAAGCAACTAGAGCATGCAAAACCAAATGGTACCTTTGCTATGAAAGAGCTGTCGCAGCACCAACGAGAGTTTGTTGAACCAGTAAAAGCAAACCCATATTACAAAGCGAAAGAGCGTATTCTACTTGTTGATGATTTAGTTTCTTCTGGTGCGAGCCTGAAGTCGGCATATAACTCAATCAAAGATAAGTCGCCGCAAACCAGTATTGAATGCTTAACTTTATTGGGGCCTGTCACTTAGGCTATGGTGTCTTGACAACTATGTTCCCAGAACCTTATAATCACCTTAGACCGTACATGTGCTCTATGGTCTTTAAAGAAGATATAGACGAAAGTTTATGAGCCCGAGCGTGCACCCTCAAGCGAGGTCAAACCATAAGGGTTAAATATCGCTACGTTAGGCATCGGCTGACACCATTAAATTATTAATGACAAAAACGCCCAGTTTTATCTGGGCGTTTTTGTATGTAAAATATAAGAAAGCCCAGTATATACTGGGCTTCTTTGAGCCTGAGTTAGGTTATTAGTTTGGCAGCAAGTGTACTGATGAGTTGGGAACAACAATTTGCACTCTATCTTTGTCTTTAAGATGTAATGATAAGACGGTATTACTGCCTATCCCCTTAAACAAGACCTGCGCATTTTCAAATTTCAAAAAGCTAGCTCCAAAGTTACTTGGCTGCCCCTTGGGACCCGACTCTTCAGCATAGATGCTATAAGGCGCTTTGATATGAACCGTTGCAGAGTCGACCCTCACATCTGCAGCTCTCATCACGCCAGTGACGAGCATAGTTGGCGCCCCAGGAATAACTAACGGCATGAGGACCATGGCAAGCAATGAAATACTATTTCCTCTCTTAACCCTTTTAAGGATCGCTTCTTTTTGTTCCGTGGATATATCCGCCTTTAACTGCTTATTCGCCTCTTCTTCATTTTCTTGAATAGAGCTCCACATAACAGAAGATGAAAAAAGAAGAACGAGTACCACCATGAGTGATCGCCAATCTTGTAAAGCTAGGAACCCCGCAAATAAGAAGCCGATAAAGGCAATCCCATAATGTTCAGCTCTCGCCTTTCTAATTTTAGGCAAGCTGTTTATCTGAAGGTCCTTGTTAGTCACTCTATTTATCAAAATTAATATCTTACTCAGAAGCTTGATTACAAGCTTCCATAAAGGCCAAAGTGCTAAACCTAAACTCGTAAAGCTAAAGCTAAACAGAGCAACCAACACACTCAATACCGTAGCAAGTAAAATAAACAGTAACCCATCACCTATCGTTACTCCCGAAGGAAAATAGCCGATAATCCAGCTGTATGCACATATAGCGAAACCACCAACCAACACCCCTACCTTAAAAGCGACAGTCAGGAATTTATTTAAACATTCTAGTTTTTCATTCCAATCATTCATTAACATATATCTAAGCAACCTTTACCAAAGAATCAACATCAATAATTTGTTGAAGATCTTGGACCCCCAGGGCGTGTAAACGTGGCGCTATATGCTTTTGTGCGTTCAAAAAATCAATTGCTCGCCCATGTTTCAACAACTCACCGCCCCCACAAACGACTAGGTAGCTATCGAATTCTGTTCTCGCGGCATCCAAAGCTGTATACCCCAACTTCTCGATCGTGGTTCCTGTAGACTCTTGGTACTTTGCAACGATCTGCAGTGTGCGTGTTGGGGTATACACAATGTAGTGAGCATAATCACTTTTATCAGCAAAGATACTCGGATACTTAACATTAGACTGATAAGTAAAGGGGGATTGAGTGTTACTGGCAGTAAAGCCCATTGATTGAAGTTTCTCGGATATGTCTTTAAGAAGATCTTTTCTACACATAATATTATCTCGTATTCACGTTATTAGAATTGAGATGCTACTTAATACTCAAGTAGCATCAGAGTTTGTTGTTTTAGTTATCTCGGAAGCGAACGTTTATGCTTACGAACCAGTTCTGTACGGCCATAGCGGCGACGCACGTATGAACAGACATCAACAAGTTTTAATCGAGTACTCATATGAAATTCCTCTGTACAACTTAACAAAGAGGGAACTCAAAGATTGAAGTGAACACTGTAGAAAGGTAATATCGCAATTCTCACCGAGCGATTTGGTTTCCACAGCAAACCTGAGACCTCTTGTGTTGGGTCTTGTAATCGATCATGCCAATGACGACTACAGTTCACTTCACGTTAAAAAAGCACTTTTAGAGAACTTCTAAAAGTGCTTTTTTATTGCTCCTTCCTAATGCCTTTAAACGGCGAACCGTCTTGTTTAACGCTCATAAAACGCCCTGTATTCGCATCGCGTTTAACCCAATGCCCAGAAGGCGTTTGAGTCTGTGAACGTTCGCGAACCATCCCATGACGGCGGTTGTCACCTGTCTTTCCGTTAGTTGCCATAAGGCCTCCAAATCTGATTTAATTAATCTGTTTAAGCTGAAACAAAAAAGAATCCTCTCAGCTACAAGAGGATTCTAATCTTAAAATCTGGTTAACGCAAGCTGTTTAATCAGATTTTATTGCATAATAAATAAATTCTTTTCCGCCAGACTCTGCAGCCTCTTCGGAACGAGTGATATAACCTGCACTGTAAAGTTTTTTCAATCGAGTACTGGCATTAGGAATACTGATACCAAATGCAGCAGAGATACTCGCAGTCGTTGCAGAACCGTTATCTAAAACGAACTCAACTACATCTCGAGTACCTTTCGTCATTTCAGGACCTATCACTTTGTATTGATTTCCCGACCAAACCACTAGAGGTTGACCTTTTGCCTCAGCCGCATAGGACCAGTTATCAATAAGATCCTGATCAGCTACATCAATTAGATAAAAGCATTTTTCACCTCGATACAAGCGCGCGAGAGCAACAACACTTTCACGTGGAAAAGATGCATCTGTCGCCTCTATCTCATCCAGAGAAATGCCAAATACAGAGCAAGAGGTGTGAGAGTCGACTTCTTTCATCAATTTATGAAAAACATCTTTCCCTTGAACATTGCCAAAAGGGTGATCATCTTTCGTAAAATCGCGGAGTTTGATTATCATTTTATTCTGATTCATATTGATAATTTAAGGAGAAGATCTTAAATTAATCAAGAGAAAAGTCAAAACAAATATGCGAACCGCATAATTTTTGCAAGCCACACCTCACTTTATGATCTGCGAGAACCCCCGCAGAGTAAATAAGGGTTAACTCGAAAGATTCCTGCCTAATGTGTATCTCCGCATTAAACTTGGCGGCGATATCACCACTCCTTTTGAGCCCTAAACCTCGACTTTCATCATCATTATTATCAGCGCTACTTATGCGACCTTGTTCAAATAAACGTTTTATAAGCAGTGCATCATTTTCAGCATTAGCGGTTTTGAACTCTTGATATACTTCCGGATAACGCTCTTTTAAAACGCGACGTAGAGAGTTCGCGATACCGACGCCACTATCTGATATAACTGTTTGTATCTTATTAGTTTTAGAGTAAACCTGAAGCGCAGCGAAACCATCAATAGGTGATTTAGAGTGATCTCGAACGTTGCCAAAAAGTTCAGAAATCATTGTAAAAGCAGCATTGGAATGCTTTTTACCAACCTGCTCTATGAACGCTTGCTTGAGCTGAAGAGGAATGCGCTCATCTGGCTCTTCTGGATTAATCACACCGAACTCCATCACCTTACTGTTCTGACCATAATAACAAGATGCATCCTTCACATTAGGTGTAACGACGGCACGTTTATCAACCAGCTCAAAAAAACCAACACGACACAAGTATGTGAAAGACTGATCACACGCACTAAAATCCAATGAAACAGACTTATTTTGATGCACTAATTGATTAATTAGAGCAAGTAGTTTTCCCAGAGAATCAAGTAAGAAACTCCCTCCAAGAAAAGTTATTTCAATTACAGTAGTTTCCTGAGCCCATAAACCACTGTACTGCTTTATCACCTCTTCAAAACCATCGGAAGTTAACCAGCGACATTCGGGAACAGGAAAGACCACTTCCAACGCTCCGTTAACTAAAGACCATTCATAGTCATCATTCTGGATATAAGTAGAAGAATTAGCGTGCAGTAGTGCATTTACTTTTTTGCGTTCAAAGCCCAAAACCGATGCTATTTTCTTTGCCTTTAATTTTGGCTGTTCTCTTAACAAATTTTGAATTGCTGATTCCATTTCAATGCTCATAACCCTATGTCTACTAAGAGAATATATGGTCTAACACTTTTTTTTCAATCCGTTCAATTTAAAACATAAACAAAACGTGAACTTACCACCACGACACGACCGCCGCTGCGCCATTAAATTACACGTGATGATGCAACTTAAGCAGACAGAACAATAGCATCCACAAAGCTAGTTAAACCAAAGAACGGGGCGCAGCATAGGGTGGGCGGGGGATGTGGTGTGTGTTTGTGGACAGGACAATACTCATTAGAAACTGGGTACCCGATAACGAATTAAAGCGATAGGTGGTTATTGGAACACAAACACTGCAGCCCGGAGCCAAATGGGCAAAGAAAAGAATGAGAGCGAAGAGGGCTGGCCGAGTGCCGGGGGCACGCGCATTGGCCGGCACGGCCAACAAAAACTACCCACACCAAAGAATGTATCAGGTATATGAGGGAAGTGAACGTATGGAAACACGTCGTTTGTGTTTTGATACGTTAGCCAATAGCCCTGCTTTGCCCGTCTTTTGGGGCAAGGCAGATAAATAATAGCCAGCTTGCCTGGCTGCCTTAAAGCATGCTTTTTATGCGGTTGTGAAAATTTACACATAATGTCCAATAATACTTGAAGTAGCTCAGTGCCCGACAGCTTGCTGGCGAACCGGCACGTGCTATTTTGTATTATTCCACATTATGTTCAATTTGAACTAAAAGCCCCAAGCTTGGGGTTTGGGGCTGGTAATCGATCTTTAAAGCAGCCTTGCTACGGAAGACAACGCGCTGCCGCCTGAGTGGTGATGACGTTTATGTGATGGGCTGTGGCGCGCAGCGTCACGTGTTTAGCCCATGACATGTTTTTTCGTGTTCACCACTTAGAAGTGGCAAGTTTTGGCTGGAGTGGTTAGCAAGGCCAGCCTAATACTCGATCTCGTTTATTTCAAAAGATCTTATTTTTTTAGGGATTTCTATATCTATGCAACCTTGAATTCGTATTTCTGAGATAAAAGGAATCTTCGCTTTACCTGACCGTTTAAATTTTAAGGACAACAAGCAGTTGCTTCTAGCCAATACACCACTTGGGAAAGATTCACTTTGTATCAATGCTCTAATTACATGCCCTCTATCTCTGAACTGAACCACTTGATAGTTTTTCTGATTTATCAAAATTTGCTTATTAACTTCAATCAGCTCAAAGCTTGCTACAAAAAGCTTTAGGGGCTTCTTGTGTGAGCTATAGAGGTGTAGTTTTCTCACTTTTTTTATAAGCTCGTAGTCGAAAATTTGTTTCTTTTTCTTGGTATTTTTTGGAGAAGTGAGCAGCTTTTTCTCTTTAATTTTTTCGCGATAATGCTTAATAACCAAGCTCTTATCAATACCCTTATTTGCTAACCAACATGCATGAACTTTCCAACCACCTTCGGAGGCTGTTCGATCAGCTAAAAAGCACCCGCCGTTACTTGAATTTTCAACAAAATACACCGGAGCTTTGCACCAAAAGCACAGAGTAGGGAATAGCTTCCCTTGTCCGCCATTATTTCTAAAGGACATTTTGATCAATGACTCGGGATTTTTTAAACTCTTTGAGATAGACGAAAAGCTTTCACTAGGTCCAGCCTCTTGGACCATAACTTTTCTGCCGTCTCCTAATGTTCTCCAGCTACTCATGGGAGCCCAACACTTTATAAACTGTCGTTCGACTACACCCTAACTCTTTACTTATCGCATGCTTATTCATACCTTGCTCCGCAAGCTCTTGAATGCGTTGGTGAAGCGTCTTATCAGGAAATCGGCCGAGGTGCCTCCCTTCAGATCGTGCGCGCTCCCTACCCTCATTACAGCGCTGTAGGATGCGTTTTCTCTCCATTTCTGCGAACGCTGAAATGGTGGTGTAAATAACTCGACCCACATCGCTGTTGATATCCAGATCACCCAAGTCATGGAACACTAAGCCGGCTTTCTTTGCTGCAAGTTGATCGGCAACTTGCAATGCATCGATAGTATTGCGAGCAATACGGTCGACTTTAGTAACGTGGATTACGTCCCCTTCCCTCGCAAAGTCCAGCAACAGGTTAAGCTGTTCTCTATCGGAAGATTTACCACTCGCTTGCTCTTGGTAAATTTTTTCACAGCCTATCGCTTTAAGCTGTTCAAGTTGAACATCGAGCGTTTGGTCTTGGGTACTGACGCGGGCGTAGCCAATTTTCATGAGAAGAGCCTTAAAGTGAACATTAAGATAGGTTAACTTTAGTGTACATGTTCACTTTATATTTTAAAGACTAACTGGACAGTATTGAGAGGGGCAGCATGTAATGTCCATAAAGTTACACCTTTATGGACATTATTTATCGAGTATTAATTTTTTCTGACGGTGTGCTCAGCATAAGTAAAAC
>NZ_JBGOOM010000032.1:0-41479 GCF_041439575.1 Vibrio sp. 5S239
GAGCCAGAGCCAGAGCCAGAGCCAGAGCCAGAGCCAGAGCCAGAGCCAGAGCCAGTTCGTGCAGCAAATATGCCAGAGATCATTCCAAATGAATTCGGCGTACCAGAAGATGACGATTGGCTGGTTGAAGGTGAGACGCCTGCACCAGAGGCAGAAGCTGACGTAACACCAGAACCAGCTGTTGAACCTCAATTAGACGCTGAACCGCAACCAACAGCTGAGCCGAAAGCTGAAGCGGCACCGCAAGTTGAGGTTGCACCACAAACTGAAGTGGCGGAGCAAGCAAGTGAAGAAGAATTTTCATTTGATGATTTCGATCTGCCAGAGTTCGGTGAAGAAGAGGCACTAGCGGACGTTGATGTTGAAGTAACACCAGAACCATCTGTTGAACCTCAACTAGACGCTGAACCGCAACAAACAGCAGAGCCCCAAGTCGAAGCTATACCACAAGTTGAGAATGCCCCACAAACTGAAGTAGCCGATCAAGCAAGTGAAGACGAATTTTCGTTTGATGACTTCGAACTTCCAGAGTTTGGTGAAGAAGACGCATTAGCAGAAGTGGCAAGCGAACCGGATGAAGCACAGTTAGAACAAGACCTATCTGGTGGTACCGAGAAGTTTGAGTTTGATGACCTTGAGCTGCCTGAATACGATGAAGAGAGCGCAAAAGCTGATTCTGTTTTAGACGATATTGAACAAAGCAGCGCTGAACCTGTAGCGGAAGATACGGGTGTAGAGTTCGATGAATTGGATTTACCAGAATATGGTGAAGATGAAGCAATCTCTGATGCGTTTGCTGAGCAAACAACACCGCTAACTTCTTTCAGCCCACAAGGCGAAGAGCAAGATGCGTTGCATGATTTGTTCTCAAACCCGCAAAGCTTTGATTATGCTGATGCTCTCTCGGACGTTGAAAGCTCAGAGGCTAGCTTTACACAACCAGATGAATCACTGAACGCGTCTTCAGAGCCAGGCTCAACGCCAAAGGCGGTTCAAGATGAACCATTAGAAGACTTTGATGAGACTGCTCTGGCAGAGTTACTTTCAGAAGATGTTCAAACCACTGTCGATAATATGTTTGACAAACCATTGGATACAACGTCGATTGATAGTGCAGGTCTAGATATTGATGCGATGCTTGAAGTGGGTGGCGAAGATTGGAAGGGGTTTAACTTAGCGCCAGAGCAACAATCGAGCATGCATAAGAATGTTCCTGATGATCAACAAGAGATTTGGGCATCGGCAGAGCAACAAGCTGAACCTAAAGTTAAAGAAGAGAATTGGGGACAACAAGACAACTTAACCGAATCAGGAAGAGGTCGTGATAAGCCATACATGACGATTGATGAACTGATGGCTCAAGTAGAGCAAGAAGGTGAAGAGGCCACTAATCCAGACGATGAAGAATTGAAGCTGGATGTTGGTCTAAATGAGTTCCCTGATGTTATCGGTGACATAGGCAATTTTGATGTTGATAGCAATGCAGAAGCTGCAGGTAAACTCGATTTAGCTAAAATCTACATTGAGATGAGTGACTCGCAAGGCGCGATTAAGCTTCTAGAAGAAGCTATTGTTGACGGAAGCGATGATATTCGTCGCGAGGCCAAGAATATCATCGATAAATTAAACGGTCGGTAAGCTCAACGAAATAGAAAGGGTAGCATTGGCTACCCTTTGTTTTATTATTACAGTTTTAGCCCCATCCTATTTGGGATAGCACCGATTTCCGTATATACTTCTCGCCCATTTTCAAAGAGAACAAGAACATGAAAATTGCTTTAGGTATTGAATATAACGGTACCCACTACTTTGGTTGGCAGCGCCAACGAGACGTGAAAAGTGTCCAAGAAGAATTGGAAAAGGCTCTTTCAGTTGTCGCGAATCACCCTGTAGAAGTTATGTGCGCAGGTCGTACAGATGCCGGTGTTCACGGTACGGGACAAGTCGTTCACTTTGAAACTAATGTCGATCGTAAAATGGTGGCATGGACAATGGGCGCGAATGCTAACATGCCAAAAGATATTGCGGTTCGTTGGGCGGCAGAAGTGAATGAGGATTTCCATGCTCGTTTCTCGGCTACTGCGCGCCGTTACCGATACATTATCTTTAACCATGCACTACGCCCAGGTATTTTGAATTCAGGTGTGAGCCATTATCATGGTCATCTTGATGAGAAAAAAATGCACGAAGCGGGTCAGTACTTACTTGGTGAGAATGACTTTACTTCGTTTAGGGCAACACATTGTCAATCTCGTAGTCCATGGAGAAACATGATTCACTTGAACGTGACTCGTCATGGACACTACATTGTGATCGATATTAAAGCGAATGCGTTTGTTCACCACATGGTGAGGAATATTACTGGTAGCCTTATTGCCGTAGGTAAAGGTGAGCAGAAACCAGAGTGGATACAGTGGCTTTTAGAAGCTAAAGATCGAAAAGTAGCCGGCGCAACTGCAAAAGCGGAAGGTTTGTACCTGGTGGATGTTGATTATCCTGAACATTTTGAGTTACCGCGAGAGCCGATTGGCCCTCTTTTCTTACCAGATAATTTGAACTAAATGTGAGACTTAGGTTCAAAAAACATGGTAATTTCGCGTGTAAGATGGTGACAGAAAATAGGTACAACCAGTTTTTTATCTACAGTCGCTGTTTTATGTGCTTTAATTCCCACGCATAATTCCCAAATTTATTTCTTTCGCAATCAAGCGCAAGAATCGAAACAAAAAGGTCTTCCATGAGTTGGCTTGAAAAGATTTTAGAAAAAAGCAACATCGTAACATCTCGTAAAGCGTCTATCCCTGAGGGTGTTTGGACTAAATGTACTTCTTGTGAGCAAGTGCTTTACCATGCTGAACTAGAGCGTAACCTAGAAGTATGTCCAAAATGTGATCATCATATGCGCATGAAAGCACGTCGCCGTCTGGATACATTCCTAGATAAAGGTGAACGTGTTGAACTAGGTGCTGATCTTGAACCACAAGACAAACTGAAGTTTAAAGACTCTAAGCGTTACAAAGAACGTATCTCTGTTGCTCAGAAGAACAGTGGAGAGACAGATGCATTAGTAGCAATGAAAGGCGAACTGCTTGGTTTACCTATCGTAGCGTGTGCTTTTGAATTCTCATTCATGGGCGGCTCTATGGGTTCCGTTGTTGGTGCTCGTTTTGTGAAAGCAGTCGATGCTGCTATTGAAAACAATTGTGGTTTAGTTTGTTTCTCTGCAAGTGGTGGTGCGCGTATGCAAGAGGCGCTTATGTCTCTAATGCAAATGGCGAAAACCAGTGCAGCGCTAGAGCGTTTATCTGCGAAAGGTTTGCCGTTTGTTTCCGTAATGACTGACCCAACAATGGGTGGTGTTTCTGCGAGTCTAGCAATGCTAGGTGACATCAATATCGGTGAGCCAAAAGCATTGATCGGTTTCGCTGGACGTCGTGTAATCGAACAAACGGTACGTGAAGATCTTCCTGAAGGTTTCCAACGTAGTGAATTTCTACTAGACCACGGTGCTATCGATATGATCGTTGATCGTCGTGAGATGCGTCAGCGCGTAGCTAGCCTAGTTGGAAAAATGACCAACCAGCCTTCACCATTGGTAGTTTCTGTGAACGATTCACCGAATGAAGCTACTTATGAAGTACCAGAAGCGCCAGAAAAAGGGTAAAGTACCTTCTAACAAACCTACTTAATTATGGTTATGAGTTAGATGAGTCAACAACCTATTCCTCAAGCCACATCCTCTTTGGAGATGTGGCTTGATTATTTATCAAACATCCACACAAGCGCTATTGATCTTGGGTTAGACCGAGTTAAGGCCGTCGCTTCTAAGGTAAACCTCACCAAACCTGCTCAACACGTGATTACCGTTGCTGGAACCAATGGCAAAGGCTCAACGTGTGCCCTGATGGAAGCCATTCTATTAGATGCTGGTTACTCCGTTGGTGTCTACAGTTCCCCTCACTTAATCCGCTATAACGAACGTGTTCGTATCAACGGGCAAGATCTATCCGATGAAAAAATCGTGCAGTCATTCGATTTTATTGAAAAAGAGCGTGGCGAAATCAGCCTTAGTTTTTTCGAGTACGGCACCTTAGCCGCGTTACGCGCATTTCAAACGGAAGCGGTAGATGTCGTGTTATTGGAAGTGGGATTAGGCGGTCGTTTAGATGCAACGAATATCGTTGATCATGATGTGTCTGTGATTACCAGTTTGGCTGTCGACCATGTTGATTGGCTTGGTGACGACATCAATGTGATTGGCTTTGAGAAAGCGGGTATTTATCGTAGTGGTAAGCCTGCTATCTGTGGACAGCCTAAGCCACCCGCTACAGTTGCTGCACATGCAGACGATATAAAAGCTGAATTTTACCAAGTGGGTATTCAATACACCTATGATGTTGACGGTGATATTTGGAACTGGCGCAGCGGTGCATTCCAACTAGAAGCTTTACCAATTCCAGGTTTACCGTTACCTAATGCAGCAACCGCATTGATGGCATTGGGAACTTCAAAATTGAGCATTAGTGACATAAATATCACCAATGGCCTAAAGAGCGCACAGCTTCCCGGACGTATGCAGCAAGTCAGCGATCAACCTGTGATTGTGCTTGATGTGGCACATAATCCACATTCGGCTGAGTATTTTGCACAACAAGTTATTCAAAAGTATGCCGGAAAAAATTTACACGTTGTAGTCGCCATGCTTCATGACAAAGATATTCCCGCAACATTGGAAGTATTAGCACCAGTTGCAACACATTGGTATCCAGCTTCACTACAAGGCCCTCGTGCGGCAACCGCTGCCGAATTGTGTGAAAGCCTACCTGAAGGCGTAGAACAGCATTCAAACCCTGTTGCAGCGTTTGAAGCGGCTTTAGCTTCTGTCCAAGGTGATGATGTTGTGTTGGTGGTCGGTTCTTTCCATACTGTGGGTGAAGTGCTGGAGCATTGGCAGAAAAAAGGAAACTAAATGGCAAGTAAATTCCAAAGCCGATTAGTCGGTACCATCATTTTAGTAGCTATTGGCGTGATTGTATTGCCCGATGTGCTAGATGGTAAGAAGCTCCACTATAAAGAAGAGTTTGCAAGCATTCCAATTAAGCCTGAGCTTGATAGTAATGTTGAGGTTTTTGAAGTACTCGATCCTGTTGAAGATCAGATAGCGCTACCGGACTCTCCGGTTGAGCAAGTGGTTGAAAGTGGTAATACTGACAATTCAAACACGCAAACCACGTCTTCTTCCAATAGTAAAGAAGCAGACAAAGTGGCAGTAGTGGTTAAGCCAGTACCGGAAAAAAATGAATACCAAGACAGTGCTTGGATTATTCAATTGATGGCTTTAAAAAATGCTGACAACGCCAAAAATGTTGTTAAGGATTTACAAAAGCGCGGCTACCAGGCTCACACCAAGCAAGAAAATAGTTTTACGCGAGTAATTATTGGCCCGGATGTCTCTAAATCCAAACTTGAGCGACAAATTAAGGAATTAGAGAAAATTACGGGTTCAAAAGGTCAATTGCTCAAATTTAAACCGTTAAATCCATAAGAAAACGTTTGCGTCAGCATTTTTTCTGTTAAAATGCGCGCCAACTTAAGATGAAGAATTCATGAATTGGTTAGATTTTGTCATTTTAGGCGTGATCGGCTTCTCTGCCGTGATCAGTTTAGTTCGTGGTTTCGCTAAAGAAGCGTTGTCATTGGTTATTTGGTTTGGAGCATTTTTTATTGCTAGCCAGTACTACGCTAAATTAGCCATGTACTTCACCAATATCGAAGATGAGATGTTTCGAAACGGAACTGCGATAGCAGCATTATTTGTTGCAACGTTAGTTGTTGGTGCCTTAGTTAACTATGTCATCGGTCAGCTAGTTCAGAAAACAGGCCTGTCAGGTACAGACAGAATCCTCGGTGTCGTCTTTGGCGGTTTACGTGGTGTTTTGATTGTCTCTGCAGTGTTGTTTTTCATGGATGCGTTTACTGCATTCCCAAGTTCTGAGTGGTGGAAGAGTTCGCAATTGGTTCCAGAATTTAGTCGAATCATTGCGCCGTTCTTCGAGCATTTACAAGCAACATCTAGTTTCTTATCTGGCGCGCTTTAGCGCCAGTTAATATCGAAAATCGAGGGTTAGGACATGTGTGGTATTGTTGGAATCGTGGGTTCAACACCTGTAAACCAGTCAATTTATGACGCTTTAACGGTATTGCAGCATCGTGGCCAAGATGCCGCAGGTATTTGTACCATAGAAAGCAATCGTTTCCGTCTGCGTAAGGCGAATGGTTTAGTCAAAGATGTTTTTGAAGCAAAACACATGCAGCGCTTACAAGGTGAAGTTGGTATTGGTCATGTTCGTTACCCTACTGCGGGTAGTTCAAGTGCATCTGAAGCTCAACCTTTCTACGTAAACTCTCCTTTTGGTATCACGTTGGCTCACAACGGTAACCTGACAAACGCAAACGAAGTGCGTGAAAAGTTGTTCGAGAAAGACCGTCGTCATTTAAATACAACTTCTGACTCTGAAGTTCTATTGAACGTTTTGGCTCATGAGATCGATACCGTTAAAGGTAACGTGACTTCAGATGATGTTTTCCGCGCTGTCTCTAATGTACACCGCACGATTCGCGGCGCTTACGCAGTAACGGCAATGATTATCGGCCACGGTATGATTGCATTTCGTGACCCACATGGTATCCGTCCTCTGTGTCTTGGTAAGCGTGAGGTTGATGGTAAAACAGAGTACATGGTTGCGTCTGAGTCAGTCGCGTTAGACGCTGTTGGTTTTGATTTTATGCGCGATGTTGCTCCTGGTGAAGCTATCTACGCAACATTCGATGGTGATCTTTTTACTAAGCAATGCGCAGACAACCCACAACTAAACCCATGCATCTTTGAATTTGTATACTTTGCTCGCCCAGATTCATTCATCGACAAAATCTCGGTTTACAGCGCACGCGTTGAGATGGGTGAGATGCTAGGTAAACGTATTAAAGAAGAGTACGCCGACTTAGATATTGATGTGGTTATCCCAATTCCTGAAACTTCGAACGATATTGCGCTACGCATAGCTCAAGCGATCAACAAGCCATACCGTCAGGGTTTCGTGAAGAACCGTTATGTTGGCCGCACGTTTATCATGCCTGGTCAGCAACAGCGTAAAAAATCAGTTCGCCGTAAGCTGAACGCAATCCGTTCAGAGTTTAAAGGTAAGAATGTTCTATTGGTTGACGACTCTATCGTTCGCGGTACAACATCAGAGCAGATCATTGAGATGGCTCGTGATTCAGGGGCAAGTAAAGTCTTCATGGTTTCAGCCGCTCCAGAGGTGCGCTTTCCGAACGTTTACGGCATCGATATGCCGAGCGCGATAGAGCTGATTGCTCATGGTCGTGACAACGAAACGATTTGTAAGCAGATTGGCGCAGATGCTTTGATTTTCCAAACGCTACCAGATCTAATCTCTGCGGTAGGTATGGGCAACCAAGACATTTCTCGCTTCGATACTTCGGTATTTAACGGTGAGTATGTAACAGGTGATATCGACCAAGCGTACTTAGATTTCCTAGATTCTTTGCGTAATGACGACTCAAAGGTTCAGCGTGAAATCCAACAAGACCTAGCGAACCTAGAGTTACATAACGAAGGCGCTTAGTCTTTCCGTTAGGAATAGCGCTTTTTTGCTAGCAACGAATCATTGTTTTTCTGGCAATGATTCATGATTGCAAGCGATTCAGAATCTAAAAAACCAGAGTATTCGCTCTGGTTTTTTTATTTTCAGCAAAGAGAGTTTTTAATGAATGTGGTATGCGATCACAAAATCAATAAACAACCTTACCTTCTCTGGCAGGTGGTCTTTGTGGTTATAAAGCATATAAATATCACGAGGGTTAGCGCTCCAGTCTTCTAGGACCTGCACTAAGCTGCCATCTTCAATGTATTCACGAATCATCACGTCAGGCATTAGGGTAATACCTAAGCCTCCAGAACATGCTTGTCTCACTACATTGAGTGCATTGGCGTTGAAACGACCTTTCTCGCTGTTAACCACCGTCTCATCATTGGAGTTACTCAGTTGCCACTTAATTAGCGGGTAGCCTTTTAGGAGAGAGTGGTGAGCCAGTTCTTCCGCGTGGCTTGGTGCCGGGTTCTTCGCTAAATAATCAGGGCTCGCGATAAGAATATCTTTTACTTCACTGATTTTTCTTGCGATTAGACTTGAGTCACGTTGTGGGCCAACGCGGAAAATTACGTCCCACTCGGTTGGATCAAGCTGATCGGCTTGGTTGTTCATCATCAATTCAATATTGATATCAGGGTATTGAATCATGAAGTCGCTGAACATTGGCATCATCATGCGTTTGGTCAGGTTGGATGGGGCCGTAATACGAATCTTACCGGAAGCTCCTTTGCACACGTCCGTGAGCTCTTCTGCAGTAGAAGACAGGCGTTGCAATAGCGGAGAGCATTCATTGAAAAAACGTTCGCCAGCCTCTGTTAAAGAGAGTTTACGTGCGTGTCTATTGAGAAGCCTCAGGTTCAGAGAGTCTTCTAAGGCTTGAATACGTCGTGTAATAGTCGCAACCGGAATCATAGTCTTGCGCGATGTTGCGGTGTAGCTCCCATTTTCAACGACGAGTCGAAAGAGGTTTAAATCATCTAATTTCATAAATCCAGACACATTTGTTTACAATCTCATCTAATTTATACGTAACAGTGAGATCAATGTTTGCGTTACGTCAACTCGTTGCATTATTTACAAGTATTCCAACCCTCGTCACGGATTACCAGTAAAGAGTGAACATTTGTGTATTTAGCATTTTGTTACTAAGTTTTATATTAGTTCTTAGAACAGATAACAATAATAATTCGACTTAGTTTTGTGAGGTTATAGATTATGTACAAAACTCACAGTCAGCCAGTAATGACCTCGGCTCAGGAAGTAATCAACCCGAAATGCGTGATGTTGGTTGATGATGATCCTATTTTTCGCCGTATAACCAGCGCGTACTTAGACACGATTGGTTATAAAGTGGTTGAGGCTGAAAATGGACTGGACGCTCTGCAAAAGCTCAGAGACTCGGCGCCAGATTTAATTGTGTGTGACTTGTCAATGCCGATCCTGGACGGCATTGAGCTTGTGGAAGAGCTCAGTTTAGAGTATCCATCATTGCCTATGATCGTTGTCTCAGGGACAGACGATATGTCGGATGTGGCGAAAGCATTACGATTTGGCATCAAAGACTTCTTAGCCAAACCTTTAGAGGATCACGGTCACTTAGGCAGTGCAATCGCGAATACGTTAAAAGATTCATTCGACAACATTTCGGATCAACGAGATTTTTCAAGCCAATGGTTTTGTGTGGATGACGGAGGAGAGATCCCCGAAGATCAAGAGCTGCATTGGCACCTTAATTATTTACAAGAAAACCCAAGTGCAGCAAAAGACTTACTGCATGCGCTGCTGCCTGAAAAAGATACAAGACAAGGCTCATGGTGTTGTAGTTATCGATTATTGCAATCAACAGAGATGATGCCGCTTGTGTTTGACTACGCATGGATGATGAATGGGCAGTTTGCTTTTTACCTCGTCGATTCGTCCTCTTCTGATAATGCCAGCTCAGCGTCTACATTGTTGGTGCGAGCGCTATTTCACGATTACATAAGAAATAGAAAAGATTTTAATGTTGATCTCAAAGATATTGCTGAGATTTTAGAGAAGGGGATTGAGTGCTCCAAATGTGCCACGCCCGTTAATGCATTGTTTGGTGTCGCCAACCTTGCCGAGGGTACCATCTCTGTTTTGCCTGCGGGTCTAGATGGACGCTGGTCGAATGGTGAGATGAATCAAAACATTGCCGCTGGTGAGCGTTTAGGCGAAAACTGTAAGAAGAATTTTATTACGAGAGACTTGCCGATTGAACAAGGCTGCCAACTCTCATTGAGCTTGCTTGGAGCGGCGAGCTTTAGTTTAGACATACACCAAGGGTCTACCGATTAACCCTATATTTCCTCGGTTTTTGTGAATAATTGATTAAGGTATAGTTGCGCAAATGGTGTGGCTATGCCTTTTTTGTTAAATGTCAATTTAGCAAAGCGGGTTTGGTTCACCAGATAGCACATACTTACCTTTACTAACAAAAACAAGAAGCAATCATGGCAGATAACAAAGACTTTCAAGACCCGTTTAATGTATTCTATTTTTTAGGATTTTTAGCCGCATTTTTAGCGATTCCATTGTTACCAGCAACATTAACGTTGATCCGTGTATTCAATGGTTACGCAACATTTTAGTTAACCGATTTCCGTTTGCTGAATCGTAGTTGACTGATTCAGAGTTGACTGATTGAAAGTTAACGGGTCGTAATTAATTTAAGGAGGCCACAATTAGCGTTCGAGTTTTAAGTCTCAATATTGCTGGTGGCCTTTGTATATTTCTCGCAGTGCTAGGGATAGTTTTACCTGTTCTGCCAACCACGCCTTTTCTTCTTCTTGCTAGCGCATGCTTCATGCGAAGCAATCCTAAAGTTCATAAATGGATGCATGAACACAAAACGCTGGGTCCTTTACTGAACAATTGGTATCAACATGGTGCCGTAACCAAACAAGTTAAAACGCGCGGTGTGTTCTTTATCTTGTTGAGTTTTGCGTTATCCATCTGCTTTTCCCCGATCATTTGGGTTAAGGTTTTCCTTATTTGCGTACTTGTTATTCTTCTCACATGGTTTATGCGACTTCCGACCCATGAGTTGGTTGCTGACAGCAAAGAAAATCACTACCATTAAGCCAATGTGCCTGCTTGTAAAGCGGGCGTTTATTATTTCAGCAATCAGGGCTATGACTCTCGTTGCAATGAATACCAATCGTACCTTTCCTTAATTCCAAGCGTTGATGTTTGATTCATTAACGAGGGTTTGGAAAGCGGCCTAATGAAGTGCATAAGATTATGAACACAGAAAAAATCTCCCTGATCAAAGCAAGCATCAAAAGCATCCCTGATTACCCTAAAGCAGGTATTTTGTTCCGTGACGTAACAAGCTTGATGGAAGACCCTGCGGCTTACAAAGCGACTATTGACCTGCTAGCGGAAACATTCAAGGACATGGGCTTTACTAAGATCGTTGGTACGGAAGCTCGTGGTTTCTTATTTGGTGCGCCTTTGGCTCTTGAGCTAGGTGTTGGCTTCATTCCTGTTCGTAAACCTGGCAAGCTGCCTCGTGAAACTGTGGCTCAATCTTATGAACTTGAGTACGGTACAGATACATTAGAAATCCATACCGACGCTATCGTTGAAGGCGATAAAGTGCTGATGGTTGATGATTTGTTAGCAACAGGCGGTACGATTGAAGCAACAACAAAGCTGATTCGTAGGCTCGGTGGTGTGGCAGAGCACGCTGCATTTGTTATTAACCTTCCAGAAATCGGTGGTGACAAGCGCTTAAAAGGCTTAGGTCTAGAAGTGTTTAGCATCTGCGAATTCGACGGTCACTAATCCTTTTCGGAATTATTCATGAGCTATCTTGCGTTAGCGCGAAAATGGCGACCAACCAAATTCAAAGAAGTGGTTGGTCAAGCCCATGTTTTAACAGCATTAGAGAATGCCCTTAGCCAAAATAGGTTGCATCACGCATACCTGTTCAGCGGCACACGAGGTGTCGGTAAAACGACCATCGGCCGTTTATTTGCTAAGGGTCTCAACTGTGAAACAGGCATTACCTCAACCCCTTGTGGTGAATGTGCAACCTGTAAAGAGATTGATGAAGGTCGTTTTGTTGATCTTCTTGAAATCGATGCTGCCTCTCGAACAAAGGTAGAAGATACCCGCGAGCTTCTGGACAATGTTCAGTACAAGCCAGCACGTGGTCGCTTCAAGGTTTACCTTATCGATGAAGTACACATGCTTTCTAGGCACAGTTTTAACGCGCTTCTAAAGACCTTAGAAGAGCCGCCTGAGTATGTGAAATTTTTGCTCGCAACGACCGATCCACAGAAGCTTCCAGTGACGATTCTATCGCGTTGTCTGCAGTTCCACCTTAAGCCGATCAGTGTTGATAATATTCACGAGCAGCTCGATCATATTCTTGAACAAGAAAGTGTTGCGTCTGAGTCTCGTGCGCTTGGGATGATTGCTCACGCGGCTGACGGCAGTATGCGTGATGCTCTGAGTTTAACGGATCAAGCTATCGCATTAGGCAACGGCAATGTTGTGACAGACACTGTGGCTCATATGCTCGGTACGCTAGACACCGACCAAGCCATTCACTTGCTAGAAGCGATCAGCAGTAAGCAGCCGCAAGTAGCAATGGCTTGCATCGAAGGTCTTGCCGAGAATGGTGTGGAATGGGATGGTTTATTGAGTCAACTTGCGACCCAGTTACATCGCCTTGCAATGTTTCAAGCATTACCATCAACCTTAGATAAAGCACAGCCTGATGCTGAACGGATAGAACTGCTTAGCAACGCATTAAGCCCACAAGATATCCAACTGTACTATCAGATTGTGTTGAAAGGACGTCAAGACCTACCGTTATCACCCACTGCGCGTGTTGGTATTGAGATGGTGGCTTTACGTATGTTGGCGTTTAGACCTGCAGAACAAGCAATGGCAACGGCAATATCGACTCAGTCGACGAGCACTGCGTCAATGGCAGCTCCGAGACAGTCTCAGATGCAACAACAGGCGCCTCAACAGCAAGCTATGCAGTCGCCACCTGTACAACAGGCTCAGCAGCAGAATCCAGCACAGTATTCAGATTCGCAAGGTTACGCTGGCCATTCAGGCAGCCAAGGTTATCCTGAGCAGGATTACTCGCACAGTCAGTATGATGCACCACCGACTTATGACGAACGCCCTAGCTATGGTGCAGAGCAGCCTCAACAGCAAGCGAATTATCAGAATCAGAGCCCAGCTCAGCCACACAACGCTGCTTCACCTGTTTCTTCTGCTCCGCAAGGACAATCAGAACGTCCGGCTTCGCCTGTGAGTGGTTTACGCCACCAACTGCGTTCTCAACGCAGAGGCAGCGCAGCACCAACAGAGAGCAAAGGTTCAGCGCCAAAAAAGGCTAAAGCGACACCAGCTAAAACTTCAGTTCTTGACCGAGTTGCTCAGCAACACGGTGGCTCTGAGCGGGTGTCGCCAGCTTCTTTATCTACCTCTTCGACACAAAAGGTGACCAATGATAATGAATCTTATCGCTGGAAACCGTCTAAACCTGTAGTGCAAGAGGTGAACAAAGAGCTTACACCCACTCAGATCAAGCGCGCGTTGGAGCATGTTAAGACACCAGAAATGGTCGAAAAATTGCTTCAAGAGTCTATTTCTCAAGATCAATGGTCCGCCACGATTCAAAAGCTAGAGACAGCCAAGCTTGTTGAACAGTTAGCATTAAACTCAGTGTTTTCTAAAAATGGAACATCAATTACTCTAACGTTAAGAGCGAGTCAGGCTCACTTGAATACGGACCGTGCGCAGAGCGAACTATTACAGTCTCTCAATGCCGTACTCGGAGAAGAGTGTCATTTGAGCGTTGAAATCGGTGAGGGTGGAGAAACGCCTCTAGAACTACGAGAAAGATTGTATCAAGGCAAGTTGAAAGATGCGTTTACCAGTTTGGAAAACGATGCCAACGTACAGTTTATAGAAAAGCGTTTTGCTGCGGAGCTCGACAGAGACAGCGTTCGTCCTATCTAGAACACTGTCTCGTTTAGTGACCGGCATATCATCTCAGATAAGCGAATCTGAGAACTGAACATCGAGGGGTTGAATCGCATTGTTTTAACCCCCATTTAGGCACGTATAGCTTAATTAATTTTAATAAACCAATTAGACCAGAGAGTATTAACATGTTTGGTAAAGGCGGTATGGGCAACATGATGAAGCAAGCCCAGCAAATGCAAGAGCGCATGCAAAAGCTTCAAGAAGAAATCGCAAATATGGAAGTTACAGGTGAGTCAGGTGCTGGCCTTGTAAAAGTAACGATAACTGGTAGCCACAGCGTTCGCCGTGTTGATATCGATGAAAGTTTAATGGAAGACGATAAAGAGATGCTTGAAGATCTTATCGCTGCTGCCTTCAACGATGCGGCTCGTCGTGTTGAAGAAACTCAAAAAGAGAAAATGGCTGGCGTAACTGGTGGAATGCAACTTCCACCAGGTATGAAGATGCCTTTCTAAGTAACTTATTCTTTAAAGTTAATTCAAGTGGCGGTTTGTGTCGAACAAGTCACCATTTGAAAATCAGAACGGTTAAATATGCGTACCAGTCACATGCTGGAGCATCTGATGGAGGCCTTACGTTGTCTGCCTGGGGTTGGCCCTAAGTCGGCGCAGCGTATGGCCTTTCATTTGTTACAGCGCGATAGAAAAGGCGGCCTACAGTTGGCTGAAGCTCTTAGCCAAGCAATGACAGAAATTGGTCATTGTAATGAGTGCCGTACTTTTACCGAAGAAGATACTTGCCATATTTGTACTAATCCTAAACGTCAGGATAACGGTCAGATATGTGTAGTAGAAAGCCCTGCAGATATTGCAGCAATTGAAGCAACTGGCCAATATTCAGGTCGTTACTTTGTGTTGATGGGGCATCTTTCACCACTAGATGGTATTGGTCCAAGTGATATCGGTCTCGATGTTTTGGACTACCGCTTACGTCGTGGTGATATCTCTGAAGTAATCCTAGCGACGAACCCGACAGTTGAAGGGGAAGCAACAGCGCATTACATCGCAGAGCTGTGTAGTGCCCATGAAGTCAACGCAAGCCGTATTGCTCATGGTGTTCCCGTTGGTGGTGAGCTAGAGCTGGTGGATGGCACCACGCTTTCTCACTCCTTACTAGGTCGTCATAAGATCTAAAAAAGCCGCTTGGTGAATTATCACTAAGCGGCTTTTCTTTTACCTGCATAGGTAGAAGCGACGATTAAACGGCGCTATTACCTAACACCACCCCAAATGTTCCGACCATTTCTAACGTATACCTATTCATAACCATTCTTATTAATCTGGAATAGTCTCAACAAGACAGTTGAGATTTCGCAAATTTGTGAAATCTTGCGGATATAAGAGCAAATATGCTTAGGTAATCGCTTCTAACTCGATAAGGTTATCGAGTGCTTCTTGGTCCGTCTTTCCACAAACACTAGGGCAGGCTTTGAACTGATGGCAGACTTTAGGACGTGAAGGTTGCCCGAATAACTTACATAGGTCTTGTTCATTTAATTGGATGCAGCGTACGCCAGCAGGTTTGCCATTAGGCATTCCAGGAATAGCAGATGTAATACTCGGAGCGATACAACAAGCTCCACAACCTAAACGACATTCCATCAAATTAAACTCACTAAATAACAGGGTGCGCGATAGTAGCAAAAAATGATGAGAGTGACAGCTGTTGATTGAATCAAAGAATGAACAATTATTATCCTTGAATTTATTATGGGCTAGCGGTATAACACGCACCCCAGTAAACAAGTATGAAGTAATCCTATGACGACCCCATTTTGGCAAGAAAAAACACTAGAGCAGATGACAGAGAATGAGTGGGAATCACTGTGTGACGGTTGTGGTAAGTGTTGCCTACATAAACTAATGGATGAAGATAGTGATGAAGTGTACTACACCAACGTGGCGTGTAGTTGGTTAAACGATAAAACATGTTCGTGTAAAGATTACCCGAACCGCTTCACGTCAGGTGAAGAGTGTTTGAAGCTGACTCGTGACAAGATCGATGAATTTCATTGGCTACCAGACACCTGTGCTTATCGTCTTCTATCAGAATCTAAGCCAATTCCCAAATGGCACCCATTGATCACGGGTTCTAAATCAGAGATGCATGCAGCAGGTGAAAGCGTTCGTAATCAAGTGGTATACGAAATTGATGTGGTTGATTGGGAAGACCACATATTGAACCACCCGAATCGCTAGTTATTCTAAAAACAGCCGCTCTTGAGCGGCTGTTTTGTTATTCGGTAGTACCAAAAAAAACCAACAATTAGAATCAAAAAAACGCCCCGAAGGGCGCTTGCTTAAACGAGTAAAAAGTTCAGGCTAGTTTACTTGTTGTTTAATGTACTCACCCAGTTCTGAGTGGTGCATGATTTTCGAAACTGGCAGTATTTTCTCTGCTGGGCCCCAAGCAAAAACGTTCACTGGTGTGTGAGTGTGTGTGCCTGTACCCCAAACGATGTTTTGACCGGTTGCTTGTTCACGAGCAAGTAGGTTGCCACGGTCGTTATATGGGAAGAAAGCATCGAAATCGTTGATAGCAGGCACTTCCTCTGCCGACAAGTATTTGTGCTGAGCCAATCGGTATGGGTTCGGCTTACTGGCTAATACGTTTTTCGCCTGTTCCGCTGTGATAGGGAACTCACTATTCTGGTTGACGATCTCAGCCAACTTTTCAGGTGTTTGCTGCGCTTTATCCAGTTTTTGATATTCGCTGATCATGCCATAGTAGCTTTGTTTCTGATTATATAAACCATCTAGAATGTCGAATGCACCAAAGTTAAAGTTGGGTGCATAGTCGCGATCAGCGAAAGCTTCGCCAGAACGTTTCTGTGGTTTTGGTAGGTTGTCAGAAGAGTAGCTAAATCCGAAAGAACCCGTTTCGTGGTCTGCGGTCACTATCACGATCGTGTCTTCACGATCTTTTGCCCATTCATACACTGTTTGGATCGCTTCATCAAACTTGAGCAGTTCATGCAGCATAGTGCCGGCATCGTTACTATGGCCCGCCCAGTCGATTTGACCACCTTCAACCATTAGGAAAAATCCGTCTTCATCTTTGGATAACACGTTGAGTGCTTTTTGTGTCATCTCTTTCAAGCTTGGCTGAGTACGTTCGCCACTCTTTTTCTTGTTGCTGTAAGCGATGCCGTCATCCATGCCTGAGTAGGCGAACAGGCCAAGTAGCTTGTCGCCTTTAGCTTCTTCTAACATGCTACGGTTAAACGCTAGTTGGTAGCCGTCCTTTTCTGCTTCAGTTAGAAGGTTACGGTCGTCTTTACGTTTTGATTTTAGGTAAACATCGCCCTGAGTCAATTTCTCAAGTTGCTTGTAGGTTTCGCCTTTGTCATTGGTCGATTTTGGAATCCAGTGACGTAGCCCGCCTGAAAGCATTACATCAACGCCCGTTTTTAGCATGTCGTTAGCAATTTGGTTTTCGAGTGAACGGTGAGGTTGGTGAGCCGCAAAAGAAGCGGGTGTCGCGTGAGTTAAACGCGTGTCGGACACTAGGCCAGTTGCTTTGCCTGCTTTTTTGGCTTTCTCAAGTACCGTCTCGACATGATTGCCTTGCGAGTCAATGCCAATCACTTCTGAACCACTATAGATACCCGTTGCAAGCATGGTTGCAGAACAAGCGGAATCCACCACAATCGCATCTTCTGGGTGAGTCAGGGATGAACCAATGACCCCTTCTTGAGCTAATTGGTAAAGGGCGGTTTTATTCCCTTTATAAATGGAATTTGGCGCCTGGTTTGCGTAGGTTTCCAATAAGCCAACTTGCTGAGGTCCCATACCATCACCAATCATCAGAATGACGTTTTTGATTTCTGCTGAAAGTACGTTGAATGAGAGTGTTGAGGTTGCCACTGCGGCAATGATTGGTTTAATAATGTGCTTCATTAGTTGTCCCTTTTCATATAAGCCGGATGATTAGAACATCAAAATGTGTCAAAGTCGTTTCACATTTGTTTCATAATTATAAATTTGAGTAATAACTCAAAGTTCTGAGAGAACATAAAAAAAGACTCACGTTTCGGTGAGCCTTTGCTTACTTAGGAGTGTCCAAGTAAATGGACGACGTTATGGCTAATATTAAGCAAGTTGTAGTTCCGTAACCACTTGATTGAATGCGATTCGAGCATTCTGAGCCTGCTCAGATAACTCGATCTTTTTAGCTTGTGCGGTACTCAGATTACTCTCGGCCTGCTCAAGTGCTTGTTGTAGGTTCTCTGGTAACTCGTGAGTTTCCATTTGTGAACCTTGTTCTAACACATAAGCGCGAATTTCTTTCTTCACTGCGGCAAGTTCTGTGTAAGCAACACGCTCAAGTTCTGCAGCTTCTTGTGCTGCATCTCTTTCTTTCTCAAACTGAGCCAGTGCCATACCTTCTGCAGACCATGGATCCATGTCTGGCAACTCTTCGATGTTGATCGTTGGCTCGATGTACGCATCTTGGTGGCGCAGGTCGAGGTTAGTCGCACGAACCGCTGAGATCATCAGCATCACAGAAATAACAAGCAACGGTAAACCACCGACAATTGCCGCGGTTTGTAGTGTACTTAAACCGCCCAAGAACATCAGAATCGTTGGTAAGAACGACAGAGTGAATGCCCAGAACATACGGTTCCAACGCATTGGTTCTTCAGTCACATTGTTTTGAACCACAGACGCAAGGATGTATGAGATAGAGTCAAACGTCGTTGCTGTAAAGATGATACAAAGCAGAGTGAATACCGCGATAACTAGAGTGCTCATAGGCAGTTGTGCTAGCATCGAGAAAATGGCCTTAGTTGCGCCTTCGGCATTCAAAATCGCAACCACATCTAGCTCACCAGAAAGCTGCAGTGATAGGCCGTAGTTACCTAGGATCATGAAGAACAAGAAACAGCCTAGTGAACCGAAGAAGATAGAACCTGACACCATTTGTTTGATGGTTCTGCCGCGAGAGATACGCGCAACAAACAGACCCATACTCGGTGCAAATACTAGCCACCATGCCCAGTAAAAAATGGTCCAGTCTTGTGGGAAGTGGGTGTTTTCAAAGGTACCGTAACCTCCAAATGGTTCTGCCCATGTCGCCATCACGAAGAAGTTAGACAGTAGGCGACCAATTGAATCTAAACCAGTTTCAAGCATGAAGATGGTTGGACCCGCAATCAACACGAAAACCAGTAGACCCATCGCACCCCAGAAATTGATATTACTTAGAATCTTGATGCCTTTTTCTAATCCTGCATAAGATGAGTAAGCAAAAATCGCAGTACACACTAAAAGCACCATCACTTGCGTTAGGTTATTTTTAGGTAGACCAAATAGGTGGTTCAGACCTTCAGTAATAAGAGGGGCTGCTAAACCTAATGTTGTCGCCGCACCGCCAAGTAGGCCGAAAATGAAAAGGATATCGACGATTTTTCCAGGTACGCCTTTACTGCGGTGTTCACCAAGAACAGGCATTAACGCACTAGAGATCTTTAGAACTGGCTGTTTACGTACATAGAAGAAGTAAGCGATAGGAATCGCAGGGATCAGGTAGATAGACCACGCGATTGGTCCCCAGTGGAACAAACCGTAAGTTGCAGCCCAACGAACCGCTTCTTCACTGCCAGGTTCTAGTTGGAAAGGTGGTGACTGGTAGTAGTAAGCCCATTCAATACAGCCCCAATACAAGATACTTGCACCGATACCGCCACAAAATAGCATTGCAGCCCATGATGCTGTTTTGAATTCAGGCTCTTCATCAGCTTCGCCCAGTTTAATTTGGCCCATATCACTGAATACAACGTAAACCATAAATGCACAGGCGGCGAGGCCTAGCGCAAGATATAGAAATCCAAGTTGGTCTGTCATGAATGTTTTCGCAACCGCAATCCAGTCTGCGCCCTGTGCAGGGAACAAAATGAGCGGGGAAACTATCGTGAGTAGGAGTGCAATCGCACCAAAGAAGGTAGGCTTATCAATAAGCTCAAAAGTGTTTTTCACGAGTATTATTCCATTAAAATGAGAGCGGAATTATGGAATGAACTCGTTTTTTAGACCAAATCGGGTATGTTGTCGTGACGACAAATCGCTTTAATGCAGAGAGGAAGGTGCAGAAACAGAGGGGAAAGTTAGATTAAGGCAAGTAGAATGCCACCCACGGTTGCCGCTGCGGATAAGTATTGCCCAGCTGAATAAGAACCATCGTCCTCTTCTTCAATCTTATCTGGATGATCCATACCTAAAGCGCCATGAGCAAATGACTCAACCTTATCGGTAACGGTCTCGTTTTCAGCTTCGACTTTCTTGGCTTCTTTATCGATTTCTTTAAGTGCAGATAATAGGGCTTTGCCTTCATCAGAAAGCTTGACGGTATTTTGTTCAACCTTAAGCGGTGCAGGCTTTTCAGCTTCAGTGCTTTTAGCTTGTGCATTCATTTTCGAAGGTGAATACAGCTGAGTATTACTCGTTCCTACTGGCGTCATATCGCTCTCCTTACCTATCCTTAAATATAGTATCGGCAGAGGTGTGAAAAACTTGTGCAATTAATCATCGATAGTGATGTTTTTTATTTGCACATTACATTTTCGTCTGCTTGGTTAAATCGTCTATTTACTAAGCAAGTCTTGTGCCGATAAGAATGTTTGATTTAGATAGAGTTAGGATGAATGACGGGAACGTGATCAAGTTTTGACGATGGGCTAATTATCTAGGATTAGCCCATCGACTCTTTAGCTTAGAAGAGTGGATCAACAGACCTTACTCACACTCTAGGCTAGCGCTGCGTTTTGACAGGTGCTTGTATGCCTTCATTCGGTTCTCTTTCTTAACAAAGCGAGCCGGCGGCGAAAGCACTTCAAGCTGATAATCATTGCTATCCGTTGAGATCGCTTCAACCGGGCTGATGATGGCGATTTTCAAATCAGGGTTACGACGTAGAATCGATGCTGCCGTCCCTAAACCACCCTCGGTGTGGAACTTGCCAGCCACATGAATTACTTGTTTATCAGGGTTTGATGCTAGGTAATCCACAATCGACTCAGCCATGGTTTCGTCCCAGGTAACCTGAGCGGCAAACTGCTTTTCTGTTTGCTCTGGCGTGCCGTGGTGCATAGAAGCCATGAACTTTTCTTTGTATGGGCTATCGCCAGTATCCACTTCGGCGGCAATCCATTGGCGTTGCTCGGTCGATAACTGGTCTAGGTAAGGCAATCCTTTACGGCCAATACACTGAACAAATGGCTTTGGTGCATTTGCCGCAATAACATCGACGTCGTTGGCTTTTGCGAACTCAACTAACGCGCGGTAATCACTTTCGTAATTTGGCCAAGCTGCCGCTTGAGACATGAGAGTTTGTTCACCAATTTTGCCGCTTAAGTATTGGTCGAGTGTGGTTTGGTGTTCTCGAGTGAACTGTTCCATTGAAAGCGCAATGTTTGATGTGGCGTTGCGGCGCGCTTTTAAGAAGTCGGTTTGAAAGCGATGGATTGCCGAGTGAGTGTGCCATTCACCAATAAGAACCACATCAGCGTCAATCAACTGCTCAGGTAAAGCATTGAGAGAAAGCGTTTTGCCTTGTGGAGAAGCTAACTGGTAATCATAGAATGTGGAAATGGTTTCCGTTTGCGTGTTAGCCACTTTTTGAGAAGTGCTGTTTGAAGGTTGATTAGCACAAGCCGTGAGCAGGGTAGCTAATCCGATAAGAATAATACGTTGCATGAAATGCCTCCTTGAAGAACACGCATACTAAAGGAGGCAAGATGAGATTTCAATGCAAACGATAATCAATATCAATTAAATATATTTGCGATACACTCTTAGCATAAAGTCTGCTTCACAGTTGAATTGCTCAGCTTCGGTGAGTTGTTGTTTAAACTCCTCAGTCGCTTTCCAAGCAAACGGCGTCATCTGTAGCAGGTCGAATGCATCTGACCCCGATAGTTCCATTACATAGTTTAGTTGCTCTTGGTGCTCAAGCGTAAAACCTTCGATTACTTCTGGATCTTCGTCGTGCAAGCGAACGCCATCATAAATTGCATCACGCAGTTGATACAGGTGTCGGCTAGCTGGTGTCACGGTGATCACCACACCATTATCTTTGATGGTGCGTTGTAACTCTTTAGCCTTGCAAGGCGCATAAATGCGTAGAATGCCGTCTAAGCTGCTTTCAGCAAAGGGTAGGCGATGGCTTGATGCAACTGAGAAGTCGACAGTAGGGTAGCGTTTAGCGGCGTATTTGATAGCAATCTTAGAAATGTCTAGGCCAAAAGTCGCACCATTCTTTTCTTGAAGATTCACAGCAATTTCGTTGGTGTAATACCCTTCACCGCAACCAATATCCAATAGGCTAGGCGCCTCTTCTGGTAGATAGCGAGAACACAATGTCACCACCGCTTGGCGCATTGGGTCATAGTGGTTACCTTCAAGGAAGCGACGACGTGCCTGCATCATCTCTTTGTTGTCACCTGGATCTTTTGAGCGTTTGTGGTGCGCAGGCATCAAATTGACATAGCCTTCTTTCGCTAGGTCGAACTGATGGTTCTTTTCACACTTAAACGTACGATCGTGTTGAGATAAAGGTTGGTGACACAAAGGGCATTGGTAAGTCATGACGCTCTCAGAGGCATAGAGTTGGGCGCAAATTCTACCAAAAAGGTCTGCATCAGGCTAAATAAAAAGACGAAAACATCCGCTCTTAGAGTGATGAGTTTAAGTACTATTTCAATCAAAATCATAGCATTAGGTTTAGATCACGTTTATCTGATTTTTTTATGGGTATCGTTCCCTCCTTCCTACTGTTTAATTAGAAGCTGATATGACAAAGAAAATCATCTTAGACACAGATCCGGGCATCGATGATGCAATGGCAATCCTATTTGCAGAAGCGCACCCGGATATTGACCTGATGGGCATCACCACGGTTTATGGTAATGCGACGATAGACAACGGTACTCGGAATGCTCTCTATTTGAAGCAGAGATTTGGTATGAACGCGCTTGTGGCTAAGGGGACGGATAAACCCTTAATCAGAGATCCCGTTGGAGCCACGGTTGTTGTGCATGGCGAGGAAGGTTTTGGTGATGTAAAAGCGCCAAGTTCGTTAGATGTCACAGCGATTGATAAGCCAGCTTATCAGTTCATTGTCGACAGTGTTAGAGCTGAACCGGGAGAGATTACTCTTGTGGCGGTTGGCCCTCTTACTAACCTCGCACTCGCTCTGGAAGCCGACCCAGAAATTGTTGATTTGGTAAAAGAAGTGGTCGTTATGGGAGGCGCGTTCGGTGAAAATGACCATAGAGGTAATGTAACGCCATTTGCGGAAGCGAATATCCATGATGACCCTCATGCAGCCGACAAGGTATTTACTGCCTCATGGCCTGTTGTGATTATCGGTCTTGATGTTACTGAGGAGAGCTTTTTTACTCGCCAATACCTAGATGATTTGCGAGATGAGGCTGGAGAGGTAGGGCAGTTTATCTGGAATGTCAGCCGTTACTACTTAAAGTTCTATTCCGAAAAAATAGGTATGGAAGGGTGTCATGTTCACGATCCTTCAGCGATTGCTTATGTTATCCAACCATCTCTGTTTACCTGTCGTAGTGGCTCGGTCAGAGTCGTGACTGATGGTCCAGCTGAAGGAATGACGATTCAGAAAGCTGACCAACGTAAATATATGAATGATGAGTGGAGTTCATTCCCCGCACAAAAGGTCGGCGTTCAAGTGGACAACAATACGTTATTGTCACTCTATAGAGAAACTTTAGTTCACTATTCACAGCAGCAAAGCTAATTGATAGCCATCATAGTATTGTTAAAAAGTAGCTGTAAAAAAGGCCGGATGAACCGGCCTTTAAATAGTATTATTGAGTCGCTTACTGAGCGGCAATAACCGTAATCAGTTGGTGGTTTTCGCCAGGCTGTAGCGTTTTTCCTGCTTCTAGGCTTGATGCATGCAGTGTTGATTCTACGCACAGCATGGTTAGGTAACCGTCGTCTTGCATGTCGCCCATACTTGCAGCGCCTTCTGCCCATGGGTTCCATAGTACTGCAGAGTTATGACCGTGGTTTTCAACTGTTAGCGTGCGATCCAGCTTTTTGTCAGCAATATAGATTTGCGCTTCTGGTTGTGTGTAAACGCGGTCAATCGTGTCGGTCAGTACCAGTTCAGCACCGCCTTGGCAGATCTTGCCACCTTGCAGGCTATCAATGTACTCAGCGCCCATGCCAGTGGTCGTTGTGCTGTGGATATCGCCAATATTTAGGTAAGTGTGCAGCGCGCCAGAGAAAGTCCATGGTTGCGAATCTGTGTTCTTCACATCCAAAGTTACTTTTAGTTGATCGCCAATCTCAACGTTCAATCGAGCATCGAATTGATGAGGCCATACTGCCAGAGTCGCTTCGCTAGGTTTCAGACCTAAGCTTACAATCACGCCTGCTTCGCTTTCACGATGCTCAATCAATTGCCACTCACTTGAACGAGCAAAGCCATGTGCAGGTGTTGCAATACGACCAAACCAAGGCCAACATACCGGAATACCGCCACGTAGGGCTGCTTTTCCGTCGAATTTAGCTTGTTGGCTCATCCAAATCAGGTCTTCTTGACCTCGTGGTTGGAATGACACTACATGGCCGCCAAACAGTGAAATCGCTGCGTTCGCTTTATCATGGATAACGCGAACCAGTTTGACACCTTGGTGTTCAACGATAGTGACGTTGTCAGAAAGTACAGTCAGTGCCGGTAGAGTAGATAAATCCATTACATGATCCTTCTAAGGAAATTAAATTCAAATGCTGACTGTAACAACGGTGCTTGTGATTTTATGAGTGACAATCAGAGCCAGTATTGGAATTTAATTTTAGCGTTTTAGCGTTTTAGCTTAAGCTGTAGCGTTTTAATGAGCCAAAGGTATTTTAACGAGCGAAATAAATGCCGTTCAAAAGGTAACAGGTATTAAAAAGGCGACACTAAGGTCGCCTTTTCAAAGTCTGCTCAAAACAGTCTTCGCTAATGCTTATCTAAAGCGATTTCTAAAAAGAAATTACTTAGAGATGTGAGCGATTAGGTCTAGAACTTTGTTTGAGTAACCGATTTCGTTGTCGTACCAAGATACAACTTTAACGAATTTGTCAGTTAGAGCAACACCAGCTTTAGCATCGAATACTGAAGTTTGAGTTTCGCCGATGAAGTCTTGAGAAACAACTTGGTCTTCTGTGTAGCCTAGAACGCCAGCCATTTCGCCTTCAGAAGCTTCTTTCATTGCAGCACAAATTTCTTCGTAAGATGCAGCTTCTTTTAGGTTAACAGTTAGGTCAACTACAGATACGTTAGCAGTTGGTACACGGAAAGCCATACCAGTTAGAAGGCCGTTTAGTTCTGGAAGAACAACGCCTACAGCTTTAGCAGCACCAGTTGAAGATGGGATGATGTTTTGAGAAGCACCACGGCCACCGCGCCAGTCTTTAGCAGAAGGGCCATCTACAGTTTTTTGAGTTGCTGTAGTAGCGTGAACTGTAGTCATAAGACCAGATTCAATGCCCCACTTATCGTTAAGTACTTTAGCGATAGGTGCAAGACAGTTAGTAGTACAAGAAGCGTTAGAAACGATGTCTTGACCTGCGTAAGATGCTTGGTTAACGCCCATTACGAACATTGGAGTTGCATCTTTAGAAGGACCAGTAAGAACAACTTTCTTAGCACCAGCAGTGATGTGCTTACGTGCAGTCTCGTCAGTTAGGAAAAGACCAGTTGCTTCAGCAACTACGTCTACGTCGATAGCATCCCACTTAAGATCTTCTGGGTTACGTTCAGCTGTAACACGTACAGTTTTACCGTTAACGATTAGGTTACCGCCTTCAACTTCAACAGTACCGTTGAAACGGCCGTGAGTTGAGTCGTACTTAAGCATGTATGCCATGTACTCTACGTCGATTAGATCGTTAATACCTACTACTTCGATGTCTGCACGCTCTTGAGCTGCGCGGAATACGAAACGGCCGATACGGCCAAAACCGTTAATACCTACTTTGATAGTCATTGTAGTTGCTCCACAACTTAATTTCTGATTAAAGATAACTGGTAGTAAAATTACAGAATCCAGTATACATCTGCAATAGATAATCCGACTTAACTTGTTTAAAGTCAAAAAAAAGCGCCGCTTTTCTTAACAATTGGGTGTAAGTGGTTGAAAATTGACCATTGCGAATGGCTCTGTACCCTTCCAGTTGGGTAAAATACCTCTAAATGATGATTCATTTATGAGTGTATATGTACAATGTTTTCTAGTGAGAAAGTATGTGCTACAAAATGACTTACATGCAAGCCTTTAAAGAAAAAAGTAAATATAATAAATGAGAATGTGGAGATATATTAACGTGATTCAAAAGGAAGAAAATATGATAAAGCCTGATGAATACTGGCGTGAACGCCTATCAGACGACGAGTTTGCAGTGTGTCGTCAACGTGGTACTGAAGCCCCATATAGCGGTAAGTTACTACACAACCAAGAGACGGGTATCTATAGCTGTACATGCTGCGAAAGCCCTTTGTTTCTGTCGGATAACAAATACGACTCTGGGTGCGGATGGCCTAGTTTTGATGCCCCTGTAACGGATGAAGCCGTACGCTATATAGAAGATCTAAGTCACGGAATGAAGCGTGTAGAGATCCGTTGTGCTGCTTGTGATAGCCATTTAGGTCACGTTTTTCCTGATGGTCCGAAGACAACCGGTGAGCGATTCTGTGTTAATTCGGTGTCGTTAATTTTCAACAAAAATGACAAAAGTACGAAATAACTTGTCACTATTGTTTAATCCTTACAGATCGCATTTGTCGCTTAAGGAACCTTGAACGACTCAGATTACAGAGTTAACTCTAGTACAAATAAAAACAGCTACCATCATGGTAGCTGTTTTTATTTTTAATAAGTGGGAACGGCAAGCTCAATAATTTGGGATTACGGAAGAGCTGTAAACTCCATCTTCAATAGCTTCGACAATTTTATCAGCATCTTTGTTTAACTGTTTGTATTTTGGCTTGGCGAAACGATAAAGAACAGCCAACTCCGCTTCAGATGCTATCGGTACATTAAATTCTTTGGCTACCATTGCCCACACGTACGCTTTTTCCATGTGACCTAGGCTGTGGTTGATGCTGGCCATAGACTTGAAGATTTCAGTATTAACGATTGAACCATTAGATAATGTCAGGGCATTATTGAGCAGTTTTAACGTTTTAGCATGATCTCTCGTGGTATAGAAAGTCGCTAAGGCATACTGCATTTCTGCGGTATTTAAGGCTTCTTTTCCTTCTAACTGTAAGAAACTGCGCCTTGCGCTGATGTCGCCAGTTTGTGACCACAAAAAGTAGAGTGTTTCAGGCGTGTCTGATTGAGCTAGTTCTTCAACAATGCGTTCAGATTCTTCAATGCTGTGCATTAAAGAGGTAAAGCGGCGTTCTTGAAGTTTGGATTGGTCGATAGTCTCGATCTGTGCGGCAAGCTCTAGGCATTTCTTATAGGCAGTGACCAGTTTAAATTCTTTAATCTTATTGGTTTCGGTTGGTTGTTTTTGGACTTCAAATCGATGCCATATAAGGTCGGTACGCGCAACGCGACATTGACCGTCATTCATGTTCAATTGCTCACACTGTAACGCCGGGTTGCTTTGGCACAACTGATCGGTGTTTTTGTTCCCTTCAAGACACCCAACTAAAGTGAGAGGCAATATGCCAACCGCCAACCATTTCATAATTTTCATATTCCTTCACTTGTGATCAAATACACTTATTTTCGGTCAGGTTCTTGACTCAATTCTGTTACGGGTTATTTTCTGGTGAAAATTGTTAAAACTAAGGCTTTTACCATGGATGCAGAACAACTTCTTAGCGCAATGACTCCCGAAGTCTACGAACGTTTAACTTACGCTGTTGAAACGGGTAAATGGCCAGAAGGCACGGTGCTCTCAAAAGAACAGCGCGATTCGTGTATGCAAGCGGTTATGTTATACCAATCTAAACATAACTCTGAAGCTCAACATATGACAATTGCAGCTGGCGGTGAGATGAGTTTTAAATCTAAGTCTGAACTAAAGAAACAGTTTAAATCAGACCAAGAAGATATTGTTAGGGTTAACCCAAATCATTAATCTTAAATTACAACAAAGGGGTGGCACTGTGCCATCCCTTTTATTGTTAAGTTGTTTATTTGTAAGCAATAAAACGACTTAGTTCACGTTAAAACCCTTTGATTATCATCGTTAAACGACAGGATTCACGTCAAGGCCTTGGGCTCAACGACCACTTAACAATCTTATAAGTTCATCTCACCACGTAACACTTGTTGCATCTGAGTCTTCACTTCTTCATAGCTCAAGCTCTGGCTTAATAGATAGTGTAACTTCGCTAATGCCGCTTCTGGGGTCATATCGTAACCACTGATTACACCTGCTTCCGCTAAGGCACAGCCTGTTGCGTAACCCCCCATATTGACTTTACCCGCCAAGCATTGAGTTAAGTTCACCACAATGACACCTCGCTCTGAGGCCTCTTTTAAGTGTTGAAGAAGTTCGGGGTTTTGTGGCGCATTACCGACACCAAAAGTAAGCAGAATCATTGCATTAACTGGTTGCAACAGCGTGTTGCGGATCACTTCGTGTGAGATGCCTGGGTACATTGTGATCACGCCGATAGGTTGCGGAGTAATGTTATGAACCTTAAACGCACCTCTTGGTTGTTCGTTTACTTTTACGTTATTGCTAAGTTGGATGTTGATACCCGCTTCTAGCAATGGGGTCAGGTTTGGGGAAGTAAACGCATTGAAGCCATCAGCGTGTGATTTGGTGCTACGGTTACCACGCATCAACTTGTTGTTGAAGAACAGTGTCACTTCGTTGATAGGGTAATTTGCCGCGATGTGCAGTGCGTTCAGTAGATTGGCTTGTCCATCTGAGCGTAGCTCTGCGAGTGGAATCTGAGAGCCCGTTACAATCACAGGCTTGCCTAGGTTTTCTAACATGAACGACAGCGCAGATGCGGTGTAAGCCATAGTGTCTGTGCCATGCAGGATAACGAAACCATCGTATTTATCGTAGTTCGCTCGGATATCATCAGCGATAGTCTGCCAATCAAGCGGCGTCATATCTGAAGAGTCCATTAACGGAGAGTATTCATGAATGGTGTACTCAGGCATCTCTGGGCGATGGAATTCAGGCATGCCAGCTAACTGCTTATCCATGAAACCTGCGACTGGGACATAACCGTGATCAACAGATTTCTGCATGCCAATAGTACCGCCAGTGTACGCGATATAGATGTGTTTTCTTTCCATAGCGATTAATACTTAGTGTGATATAGGGAACAGGAGGGCAATTATAGCGGATTGTCATGCAATAAAAAGAGGCACCTAACACAGAGGCGCCTCTTGGTTATTGGTTTACCTTATTGAACTTGGCAGTTTAAGCAAAAAGCATAACGGCCTTGTGGGTCGTTAAAGCTGCCTAACAGCTGGCTATCTTGAGCTAACTGCTGAGTAACTGGCTGTAAACTGCTAGGTATCATGGATTGAATATCAAGACCAATCGACATCTGAACTTGATTCATGAATTCTTGAATAAATTGTTCAGTTGCTGAAAGAGGCTCTTCCACCCAGTAAATGTTGTAGGTTTCTAACTCGGCAAGTGAAGCCGCCGCTGCAATCGCATCATCAAAATCACCAATTTCATCGACTAGGCCTCTCTGCATCGCATCTTGACCTGTCCATACTCGACCTTGAGCGATCTCGTCGACGGAACCAATGTCCATGCCGCGATTTTCTCCAACCAAGCTGATGAAACGGCGGTAGCCATTTTCAATGCCCATTTGAAAAGCGTCTTTAGCGCCATCACTTAGTCCTGTCGTAATACCCAGATCGGAGAAGGGTGATGTGCCAACGCCATCAGTGTAAACACCAATGTCATTTAGTCCTTTTTCGAAGGTCGTGATGACGCTGAAGATACCAATCGAGCCAGTTAGTGTGGTTGGTTGAGCTAAGATCTTGTCCGCGCTCATAGAGATCCAATAACCACCAGAAGCGGCAAGGCTAGACATGGACACGACAACAGGTTTGCCTGCTTGTTTGATTGCCTCTATTTCATTACGTATTACTTCTGAAGCAAATGCGCTGCCACCGGGGCTATCTACTCGAAGTACGACGGCTTTCACTTTGTCGTCGTTACGAGCTTGGCGAAGTAGTGCGGCAGTCGTGTCCCCACCAACCGTACCACGTGGTTGCTTACCATCCATAATGGCACCACTGGCAACAATTACAGCAACATCATGCGATTCACTTGTTAGGTCTGGAAGCATCGTTGCACGGTATTCGTAGTAGCCAAGCGCGTTGTAGCTGTCTTGACCATCGCTGCCAAACACGTCTGCAAGTTTGAGTCGTACTTGCTGGCGAGTCGCTAGCTCATCAATTAAGCCAAGCTTTTCTGCCAGTTTTGCGATATCACCGTCTACTGACTCAAGGTCTTCCAAGAATGATTCCATGCTTGGGTTTAGAGTTTTAGCATCTATTTGGCGATTGTTGGTCACGTCATCGACGTATGCACCCCACAGTTGGCCTAGCCAACGTGATGCTGACTCTTTGGAAGCATCTGACATGTCGTCACGAATAAAAGGCTCGATTGCAGACTTGTAAGTGCCTACTCGGAACACATGTGTGTTCACGTCTAGCTTCTCTAATAAGGTTTTGTAATAAAGTGAATAAGCGCTGTAGCCTTTAAGAAGGACACCACCATCTGGCGACAAGAATACTTTAGTCGCGTAGCTCGCTAGGTAGTATTGGCTCTGGTTGTAAAAGTCACCTACCGCATAAATCGGCTTACCAGCTGCTTTGAACTCGTTCAGTGCCTTAGCAATGTAACGAAGCTTGGTTAGATTGGTTTCTGGTAGCTCTTTAAGCGCTAACACAATGCCCGTTACGTTTTCATCGTCTTTGGCGTAGCGAATCGTTTCAACAATATCAAACAGTACGTTTTCTTTCGGAAAGTCTTTACCAAGCAATGACCCTGTTACGGAGTCCATCGGGTTGATATAACGGCTTTGTTCTACAATTGGACCCGATAGGTTAAGTACTAAAGCCGATTGTTGTGGAACGACCGGCTTAGTCGTAGTCGAGTGGAAGTATACAAAGTAAATGATGGCGATACTGAGTAAAAAGATGATGTTAACAAGCGCAAGACGCACAAACGTAATGAGCTTCCAAATCCCTTTAAAAATCATACCGATAAATTTGAATATTTTTTTCATTCTTTCTCCACGGTGAGATAACGTTGCCCGAACAAGCCGTAAACCATTAATCTCATAATATTAAGCTGCTTATTATCCTACGATAATTCCCAAGCTCAAACTACACCAAGAATAGTTTATCGATATATATTCTCATTAAGTATAGGGTCTATTGACCTTTAGAGTTGGCTTTTGAAGCATTAAAATTCAAAGCACTATGATCGGTGTTACAAAAATGTAAACGGCTGTTTGAACTTTTGATGATTGAACTATAGTGTGGTCAGACCACAAGGATAAAATAATAGAAGTGATGTCTGCCATGTACCCACATTTACTTGAACCGCTCGATCTTGGATTTACTCAGTTACGTAACCGTGTATTGATGGGATCAATGCACACAGGTTTAGAAGAAAATAAAGAAGGCCTACACAAACTCGCCGCGTTTTATGAAGAGCGAGCAAAAGGAGGCGTTGGTCTTATTGTTACCGGTGGTTTCTCTCCTAATTTACGTGGCAGATTGACCCCATTTAGTGCTGAATTCAGCAAGGTTAAACACGCAAAAGCGCATCAAGTTGTTACCGAAGCCGTACACAAACATGGTGGTAAAATTGCGCTTCAGTTATTACATGCTGGTCGCTATGCCATGCATCCATTCGCGCAAAGTGCTTCGGGCATCAAAGCGCCAATCGCTAAGTTTGCACCGAGTGAGATGAGCCCTCGTCAAATTAGGAAAACTATTGATGCCTTTGCGAACAGTGCTGAGCTAGCTCAAGTCGCTGGTTACGACGGCATTGAAATCATGGGCTCTGAAGGTTACTTAATTAACCAATTCATCTGTAAACGTACCAACATGCGTTACGACGAATGGGGCGGTTCTTATGAGAAGCGTATGCGTTTCCCGCTGGAGATTGTTAAATCGATCCGTGAGGCGGTGGGTGATGACTTTATTATTATTTTCCGACTGTCGATGCTGGATTTGGTTGAGCAAGGCAGCACCTTTGAAGATGTTGTTCTACTGGCTCAAAAGCTAGAAGAAGCCGGCGTGACCATTATCAATACCGGTATCGGTTGGCACGAAGCGCGCATTCCTACCATCGCGACGCAAGTACCACGAGGCGCGTTCTCTTGGGTGACGGAAAAAGTGAAACCATACGTATCGATTCCAGTGGTGACTTGTAACCGGATCAACACGCCAGAAGAGGCTGAACGCATCCTCAGTTCAGGACAGGCCGACATGGTTTCAATGGCGCGTCCTTTCTTGGCGGACCCGGACTTTGTTAATAAAGCCGCTCAAGACCAAGCGCAGTTCATCAATACCTGTATCGGTTGTAACCAAGCTTGTCTTGATAACGTGTTTAAGGGTAAACGCGCGAGCTGTTTGGTTAACCCACGCGCTTGTTACGAAACCGAAATTGTTGTGCAACCAGCTCAAGCGACTAAGACTATTGCGGTTGTCGGCGCAGGCCCTGCAGGCTTAGCGTGTGCGACGACCTTAGCGCAGCGTGGACACAAGGTTGACTTGATTGAGAAAAATGACCGTATCGGCGGCCAGTTTAGATTGGCCATGCAGATCCCAGGTAAAGAAGAGTTTAGAGAAACCATTCGTTACTTTGCTAACCAAATCGATGCATCAGGCGTCAATTTAAAACTGGATACCGAAGCGACGTTCGAGATGTTGTTGAAGTACGATGAAGTGGTGATGGCAGCAGGTGTAGAACCAAGAAAGCTCGATATTGAAGGCATTGACCAAGAAAACGTGGTTGATTACCAAACCTTGATTCGCGATAAGACACCAGTAGGAAAAAAGGTCGCAATTGTTGGTGCTGGTGGTATCGGTATTGATGTGGCAACTATGCTGACAGAGCCGACTTCACATAGCTTGGATGACTGGCTGCATGAGTGGGGCATCGATAAGAACATGGAACACCCAGGCGGGCTTTATCCTTACCCTGATTCGTTCAGCGATAAAACGGTGTGGGTTATGCAGCGTAAAGAAGGTCGTGTTGGTAAAGGCCCGGGTAAAACGACGGGCTGGATTCATAAACGTACGCTAGAAAAACGAGGTGTGAACCTACTTGGCGGCGTGAGCTACAATAAAATTGATGACCAAGGTCTGCATATCAGCGTTGGTAAAAAAGACCAAGTGTTGGATGCCGATTCCGTTGTTGTGTGTGCAGGCCAAGTATCGGTTCGACCATTTGAAGGCATGTGGCAAGAGTTTGGTGGCAAACTGCACGTGATAGGCGGTGCCGATTATGCCGGTGAGCTGGATGCCGTACGTGCAATTCGTCAAGGTGTTGAGCTAGCTATCAAGTTATAGAATCAGCTATCAAACTGTAATTTTATCGGCAGATATTGTTACTTAATATGCTGAGTTAGATTTTGAACAAGGCTCCTAGGTCATAGATTTAGGAGCCTTTATTGTTTCTAATCTAGGTTAAAGAGACAGTCGTTGAGATTTATTATCGTTTGTATTCTGTGCTAAAGTTCAAGTATATAAATAATAAAGAAATAGTAAGGACTTCAAATGGATGCTTTGGATCTATTGCTCAACCGACGCTCTATCGCAAAACTCTCTGATCCGGCACCTGAAGGTGTCGCGTTAGAAAATATAATCAAAGCGGGCTTACGTGCTCCTGACCATGGCGCACTAACACCTTGGCGCTTTGTTATCGCGCAAGGTTCAGGCCTACAAAAGCTTTCAGACATCTTGGTGCGCGCCGCTGAAGCGGACGAAAGCGAAGAAGCGGTGATCGAGAAAGTAAAGAAAGCCCCGTTCCGAGCTCCTATGGTGATCACCGTGATTGCTAAAGTGACTGAGCACGAGAAAGTGCCCGCGATCGAACAACACCTTTCTGCTGGTTGTGCTGCGCAAGCCATGCAAATGGCCGCAGTCGCACAAGGTTTTCAAGGTTTTTGGCGCTCAGGGAAATGGATGTTCCATCCAGAAGTTCGCCAAGCATTTGGCCTAGAAGGCGATGACGAAATTGTTGGTTTCTTATATTTGGGTACTCCGGGTTGTACGCCAATGAAAGTGCCAGAGCGTGAATTCTCAAAGTTCGTCGAGTTCTTATAAAGAACATTGAAGCTGAATAGTGGAATGCTAACTGTATAAACAACCAGTTTTCCTTGATTTCTAGGGGCCACATTAGATAATGTGGCCCTAATTGTTTGTAGTATCTGGAAAAACATGTCTCGCCTTATTATTGCTGAAAAACCAAGCCTAGGCCGCGCGATCGCCGCCGCTCTACCGAATCCACAGAAGAAAGACCAAGGGTTTATCAAATGTGGTAATGGGGATGTGGTGACTTGGTGTATTGGACACTTATTGGAGCAGGTTGAGCCGGATGCTTATGACGACCGCTATAAAAAATGGAACTTGGCCGATCTTCCTATCGTGCCAGAGCAGTGGCAATTAAGACCGCGTAAGACTTCAAGCAAACAGCTTACGGTGATCCGAAAGCTAGTGAAGGACGCGACACAAATTGTTCACGCTGGCGACCCGGATAGAGAAGGGCAGCTGCTGGTTGATGAAGTGATTGACTACTGCAAGGTGTCCAAGGCCAAGAAAGAGTCGATGGACAGGCTGCTGATTAGTGACTTGAACTTGCCAGCGGTAAAGCGAGCGCTCTCTCAAATGCGCAGCAACCGTGATTTTATTCCACTGTCTATTTCGGCTTTAGCACGCTCTAGAGCTGATTGGTTGTATGGAATGAACATGACTCGCGCCTATACCTTGCTAGGTCAAAAAGCCGGTTATCAAGGCGTATTGTCGGTAGGGCGAGTACAAACTCCAGTGCTTGGTTTGGTGGTGAGACGAGATGAAGAGATCGAAAACTTCATTCCGAAAGATTACTTCACTTTGCATGCGCTGATCCCTTATCAAAACAACGGCCAGAGCTTTGATATTCGTGCTCGTTGGAAACCAAGCGAAGCATGTAAGCCGTGGCAAGACGAAGAAGGCCGAGTGCTCAATCGAAAGTTGGTTGAAAATGTCGCTCAGCGAATTGCGAATCAACCTGCAACCGTGACGGAATCAGAGCAGAAGCAAAGCAAACAAGCCGCGCCGCTTCCTTATTCGTTGTCTGCGTTGCAGATTGATGCGTCTAAACGTTTTGGCATGAGTGCTCAGCAGGTATTAGACACTTGTCAGTCTTTGTACGAGAAACACAAGCTCATCACTTACCCGCGTTCTGATAGCCGCTATCTTCCTAAAGAACATTACTCGCAGCGAGAGTCGATAGTGGATGCCATCGCTAACAATGCGAAAGAGCTGCAAAGTGGTGCTCAAGGCGTAGATCTTTCACTGAAATCAAAAGCGTGGAACGACAGCAAGGTCGATGCTCACCACGCGATTATTCCTACTCCGAAGAAATCATCGGTGAATGGTTTGTCTGCCAATGAAATGAAAATCTATCAACAAGTCGCTCGCCAGTATCTAATGCAATTCTACCCACCTGCTATTTTTGCCGATGCCAAGTTAGTCTTTGATATTGCTGGTGGTGTGTTTATCGCAAAAGGGCGTCAGCTTATCAATCCCGGTTGGAAAGTGTTGATGGGTAAAACAGATACCGAAGATAAAGGTGATGGCACGGATACGGTGCCTCCGTTAGACAAAGGAACCGTACTGACCTGTCGTGAAGGTGTGATTGGCGATAAGAAAACCGAACCGCCAAAGCACTTCACCGAAGCGACCTTGCTACAAGCAATGACTGGTATCGCGCGCTTTGTCGCAAACAAAGACCTGAAAGCCATTTTGAAAGAGACCGACGGCCTTGGTACTGAAGCAACCCGTGCAGGCATTCTAGATACTCTTTTCAAAAGACAGCTGCTAACGCGCCAAGGTAAGAGCATTCATAGTAGCCCTGCGGGTAGAGGCTTGATTCATGCCCTACCTGAGGATTCTACCTTTCCAGACATGACGGCACACTGGGAACACCAATTGCAAGGCATGGCTGAGCGCAACCAAGCGTATCAACCTTTTATGCAAGCGTTGGAAAGCAAGATTGATGGTTTGATGGGCAAGGTAAAAACAGGTGAAGTCCCTGAGTCTCTGCGTCATCTTCCTAAAGTCGAAAGACCAGCTTTTAAACGTCGTAAGGGCGGTGGTGCGAAGTCTTATGCCAACAAAGGTACGTATGCTAAGAAAGGCACTTCCGCTAAAAAGGGCACTAAAAGCTGAGACTTATTGAGTTAAAACTTAACGTCCAACCTTGCGCCCACAACGCTTAAACAGCTGCTGCCAATAATCCACATGGCGACGAGTTGAGACGCGAAAGGCTTGATGTGCATCTTGAATGGGAAAGTAATAACTGTGTAGGTCAGCTTGCGCGTCAAACATCCCTAGTTGCGGGGCTAACTGCTGATAGTAGCTATCGAGTTGCGCCATGTAGGGCTGAACCTTGCCAATGTATTGTTGATCGAACACATTGTTGAGATAACGGAACTTAGTGGTGTCTCGTTGTTTCCCGCAGATGATATTGGCATCAAAGGTTGTCAGCTGTTTGGTGATGGTATTGAGCTCAACCGAGGCATGAGCGAGCGAGTAGTACAAATCTCCAAGCGTTGAACTCTTCTCCAATACTTCTTGAACCTCAGTGGTTTTGCCGGAAACGAGCGGAATGTTTAACACTTGATTGATATGTTGTAAGGCATCACTGGTTTGTCGTACCTGATCGCCGATATCAGCGCGTACCCACTGACTACCCCGCATTTGTGACTGCATCGCATCACTGGCATAGATGAGATTCCATTGGTGCAATGGAAACTGTGCGAGTTTCTGTTGCTCAATTTCTTTGAGTAATTCTACGATCTCTGGGTTTAATTCATTACTGGATAAACATTTACCCACATCTGCAAGTAGCGCGACTTGATAATCGTAATTACGAAACTGATCCGCGACCTTGCCCAGAACCGAATTTCTTTCTGCAATCAGATTGAACAATCCACACTGGCGAAGCTGATAGCTGTCGATGAGACCGATAGAGAGTGTGGGCACGTCAAGCAGCAGTTCTCGTTTTCTCGGTAGGCTTTCAAACTCCCAATCCTCTTTGAGTTCTTCAGCATCTTGTACTCTGGCTATCTTGGTTTGGTAGTCGTCGAACAAGTCGCCGGGGCCATCACTGAAACAGCCAGCTAGCATCACTGTTAGACAAAACAGCGTTGAGTGCTTAACTAGGTTTGAGAGATGCCCTGTATTCATCTGTGGATTACCAGTCTATTTCGCTGCCATCGAAATTGAAGAAGTGACCACTCACTTCGGTATTCGCTGACTCGATGACTTTTATAAGACCAGAAGCTGAGGTGTCGGTGTCGATCAGAGCATTAGGGCCTCCCATTTCAGTCTGTACCCAGCCTGGATGAAGTGCTAACACCGTAAAGCCATTCTCGGTTAAGTCGTTGCTTAGGCTCTTCACCACGGAGTTTAGAGCGGCTTTGGAGGAGCGATAGATATAACCGCCGCCTGAGGTGTTCTCGGTCATACTGCCGACTCTAGAGGATAAACAAGCGACCTTTTTGATATCGCTGTGTTCTAATAAAGGCAATAGCGTTTCGACAAGTTTCAGCGGAGCAATGGTGTTGACTTCGAATACACGACGCCACTCTTCAACATCGGTATTACCCAGCCCATAGCCTTTAGGACCATAGTAGCCAGCATTGTTAATCAAGACATCAATCGACGGAATTTGAGAGGAGAGTTGGCTCACCGCTTGGTAATCGGTTATCTCTAATTGAATACAGGTCAGGTTGGTGTTGTGCTCTGCGAGTGAGAGCAGTTCTTTTGCTGAATTGGCATCACGGTAAGTCGCGTACACCTTGTGATTACCTTTTAAGTATTGTTGAGTCAGGCTTAAGCCAATGCCGCGGTTCGCCCCAGTAATAAAAATAACGCTCATGGTGATTCCTTTTCAGTTCAATTAGTTAAGTTTGATGGCTTAACACGAGAAAATCAACGCTCCACCAACTGGCCATTAGCATTCCTATAAAAATCATTACTGCTGCTACTGAGCCGCAGATCACCCCAAAGATGAGTATTAGGTTTTTCATTGTTGCCTTTGAAATGCATTGTGGATAATGATAATTGTTATCATTAATTAAGGTTGTCGCCAAGTCTGAGGCTGTTATGATTTTAAGAAAGATACGCAATTAACTTGATTATGATTCCTTTAATTTACCACCCAATCTATTCGCAATTACCTTTACCTGAAGGTCATCGTTATCCGATTAACAAATATCAGTTGTTACACAGTGCAGTTAAGGTGCTAATGGATAGCAGTCCACTATGGAACAGCAAGTTTGAAGTGTTCCAGCCCACGCCGGTTTCGGTTGACCAAGTAAAACAGGTTCACGATAGCGAGTATGTGGATTTGCTTGTTTCTGGAAATCTACCCGCAGCAAAGATGAGACGCATCGGCTTCCCGTGGAGTGAGTCACTTATTGAAAGAACGCTCTATTCTAGCGGTGGAACCTGCTTGACCGCGGAAATGGCGATAGAGTGCGGTTTAGCGATTCATTTGAGTGGTGGTTATCATCACGCGCATCATGACTTTGGAAGCGGTTTTTGTTTGTTGAACGATTTGGTGTTGGCGGCAAAGCACGCCTTGACCTTTGAGCACATAGATAAGGTGCTGATCGTTGATAGTGACGTACACCACGGTGACGGCACTGCGACGCTTTGCCAAGAGAATGACGACATCATTACTTTGTCGTTCCACTGCGACAAAAACTTCCCGGCACGAAAACCGCTATCTGATTTAGATGTGCCATTAAGCCGTGAAACCGAAGATGAAGAGTTTCAGCGCTGTTTCGCACAAGTCACCAAACTGGCAATTGCTCATCACCAACCGGATCTCATCATTTATGATGCGGGTATCGATATCCATCAAGACGATGAACTGGGTTATTTGAATGTTTCCACACAAGGGATATTTGAACGTGACTGCTTCATGATCGGCTTAGCGAAATCAGAATCTATTCCGATGGCCTGCGTAGTCGGTGGCGGATATCGAACTCAACATCAAGATTTGGTGCCGATTCACATGCAGTTATTGAAAGCGGCTTATCATGTTTACGATTAGCTTCAAATTAACTGCTGAAAGCGCATTAAAAAGAGGATTTTGAAGAAGCGCCTGTTGCACCAAAAAAGACATGGCTTGCACCATAGCTATACATATAAAGTACTTTTTTATTAATTAGTTACGTATTCGTGTGATTAATTATGGTCTGTAAATTGCTTTACCCTATGTGAATATAAAAACACAAGGGATGTACATGAACCTGAAGGATAAGGAACGCAGTTGGCTTAATTGGTTTGGCGCAACAGGGAAACTGGCAATGCGCAGGGCTTGTCTCCTAAACCGAAGTAGGGCGGAAGAGCTTGAGCAAACATTTGAAAGTATCGCTCATACTCGAGTTCAACTTCTTCATAATTGGGTGAAGAACCAATGGGGTTTTTTAGAGGACTCTGCCGTTTATTTAGCAAGTAGAACAGAAGAGCAAGCTGAAGGTACATTGTCGAGTCTTCTTAAGCGCAGCACGGACTTTTCTGAATTGGCGATTGTCGATTCGAAAGGCGTTGCGCAAGCATCGAGTTATCACGACCATATCGGAGTAGCTCTCGCAGATAAGAAAGCTTTAGTCGAAGGGACATCAAAGCGTTATCTACATGGCCCGTATATGGATCCACGCACGTTGAATGTAGGGGCATCGAGTTCATCGTTTCATGATCAAGTCACGCTGATGTTTTATGTCCCCTTTTCTCGGGACGAAGGGACACAGCTGTTTTTATGTGGTCGTGTTCCAAATGATGTCATTGGTGACATTATTCAAAGAGAAGCGGGGCATATTTATAGTGAGTCGGGTGACAACTATATCTTTATGGTCGACTCTATTCATGATCCTCACATTCAGCCGGGTGTGGCGCTCTCTCGCTCTCGCTTTGAAGACAATACCTTTTCACACGGTGAGAACTTAAAACAAGGGATTCATACTGATTGGGGAACGGTTAAGATCCAGCAACACACCGAATTTGAGATTCGTTTTACGGACCCCGCCACCAATCAACTTCACCCTGGCGTAAGAGAAACCATCAAAAATGGTAGTAACCTGTTTATCGGTTACTCGGGGTATTCCGACTATCGCCACATACCGGTTATCGGCAAAGGTATCACTTTTCAACTGGATGGCTCATCTGACACTTTTGGTATGATGTGTGAATCCGACTTAGAAGAGGTCTACAGAGACCGAAGTCTAAGCTACACCTTATCTAAACACTTTATCAGCTGCATGTTACTGCCTCTATTTTTTCCATTACTGCTTGCTAATTTCTATACGCTCACTCCTTTGATGCAAAGCGGTGTTATGTTTGCTTGCGCTGGTCTCGCCCTTGGTTTATTCCGTTTCGTGAGTGCTAAGCCGTTAGCGAATAAAATTCACGAAATGACCGGGGTGATGCGAACCTTAGCCGAAGGTGATGGCAACTTAAGTCGGAGACTTGACCCAACCACATTCAGTCATAATGAACTTGGTAATTTAGGACGCTGGACTAACAGCTTTATCGACAATTTAGACAGCACAGTTAGTGAATTGATTCATGCCAGCCACGAAGTAAGGGAAGTGTCGGAATCTATGTTTCGTCGCAGTGTCGTGATGAAGCAAACCAGTGATGATGCATCACAAGCGTTAAGCAATATGCTTCAGTTGAGTCAGCATCAACAGAGTGAAATTACTCATGCGAGTGTCTCAGCAACGCAAATGGATACGGTGATGAAACAAGCCGTCCTGAGCGCGGAAAAGGAATACAAACAGTCTGTCGAAGGCATGGAGATTGTTCGCAATATCGTAGAAAGCTCGGCGCATAGCGTGAATGAGGTGAATAATGAAATGACCAAGGTGTCTGACATTATAGATATCATTACTGACATTACCGCGCAGACTAACCTTTTGGCCTTGAATGCGGCCATCGAGTCGGCAAGAGCAGGTGAACACGGGAGAGGGTTCTCTGTCGTCGCTTCTGAAGTAAGAACTCTGGCTGATCGTACTTCGCAAGCCGCTAACCATATTAGTGACCTAATGAAAGAGCTGCATAGTAAGTCTCGCAGTGCTGTTGAGTCCATGGAGCGAGGTGTTGAGAATGTGAGTAAAGGAAACTTAACAGTCGACTCAAACGCCCGCAGTGAACAAATTCAAGCAGCGGTGGCTGACCTCTTTACGACGATGTCTAACCTAGATGAAAACAGTCAGCAGAATGGAAAAACGGCAGATAAAGCCCAAAACTCAATCTCTGATCTACAGTTGTCCACGAAACAACTTGCACGCCGAGTTTCGTTAATGGGCAATGCACTAAGCCGCTTAGATCAATTGATTGGGCGCTTTGAAGTGAGCCGAAAGGTGGCGTAGTGAAAAGACTGTGTAAGCCCGATACGTAAACTTCAGATACAAAAAAGCCGCTGATTTCTCAGCGGCTTTTTTTAATGTGGTGGAGGGATAGGGATTTGAACCCTAGAACCGCTATTAACGGTTGCCGGTTT